>CAZIKU010000001.1:0-5179 GCA_964539815.1 uncultured Klebsiella sp.
CCAGGTCGGTGTCTGGGACTTCGCCCTTACCGACTTTGTCCCAATTCTTGATTTCACCAGGAGCGCTGTAGTACCATGCAAAGTCCCACGCATGGTCTTTGTTGGCAGCATACTGGAAGCTGGCAACCCAGTCAGCAGCGGTCACAGGCGTGCCGTCGTTCCACATCAAGTTGGGGTCGAGCTTGAAGGTCCATTCGGTACCATCAGCATTTGGCTCCCAGCTCAATGCAGCACCGGGCAACAAACGGAAGTTTTTGTCCAAGCGAATCAATGAATCGCTCGACAAGTCGCGGAATGCACCGCCACCACCGTTGTACACGGTTACCAAGAAGTCGAGTGATTCGAAGGCAGCAGTGCTGTCGAAGTACTCGGTGATGACCTGCTGGTCGGCCGGAGCAGCATCATCTGGCAGTGTTACGCCATTGATGGGCTGTGGCACAGCAGTTGGCTCGGGAGCCTTGGTTGGTTCGATGATCGACGCAGCGGTCGGCATCTCAACTGCAGTTGGCTCCGCAGTCGGCTGTTCAGCGGCTGGAGCAGCGCCACCGCCACATGCTGCCATGAACATGGCTGCAATGACGGCTAGTGCCCAACGCGAAGAGCGCTTGTGGGACATCTGTAACCTCCTAAACGATAACCTGATACAAACCACAACAACGCACCATGCGTATGTTGTGTTATCTCAACCAACGTAAACGTTGGATTGGATACAACTATGCGTCTGATTCGCAACCTGGTGAATGCGGATCACCACTCTGAGTACTCTATACTAGATTAACAGGTGACCGTTGAAAATTAATATATCATTTATGTAGGTCACTGTCAACGCAAGATGTTAAAATGCAAAGTTTCATATTCATAATAAAATATGCAAATTCTGTTGTTGCCTTTCCTTACAATATACACGCACACCCGCACCAATAATACGATAGAATAAGCGATGAGATACTCGATAAAAGTTGCACGCTATATGTCACGTATTATCTTGTCCCTGTGGTTTTGCTTCGTAGTGATTCTCGTTATTACAATAATCGTTGCGCCAGCATCGACTGCACTTGTGCAAGTCGTTGACAAGGTCGTATCACGGAATGCACCACTACCAACAATAGAGAAATCCGTCCAAAAAGATGTTGTGGCGACGACTAACAACATCGATGATGAACCCGTGCAGCGACCAACTACTATGCTCCAAACAGCTGCAAGTGGTGCAAACCACATTTGTGTCGTAACCCAAACAGCACACGTGCGTTGTTGGGGTTCAAATAATGCTGGCCAAGTTGGGATCGGTAGTGATGGGGCTACTGCACCTTCTATCACCACACCTTCGATAGTAAGTGGCTTGGTAGATGTGGCAAGTATCGCATTAGGTGAGTCTCATTCTTGTGCGTTGCGTCTGCGTGTTGGCACTGTGTGGTGTTGGGGTGATAATTCATTCAGCCAAATTGGCAATGGTACGTTTGGACCACAAACTCAAAAATCGCTCCCACAGCTTGTGTCAGATATCCGCGATATTACGCAAATAAGTGCTGGTACACATCATACATGTGCACTTGTAGCAAACGGACAAGTGCTTTGCTGGGGAAGTAATCAATACAATCAACTGGCACAATCTGAGATCGCCATTGCATCCAAGCCTGTCTCAGTTGCCCTCCCGTTACCAGCAGTCTTTGTGGCAGCTGGCGAAAATAGCAGTTGCGCGATTACTAATGATGGGTCAGTCTGGTGTTGGGGTGATAACGCCAATCGCCAAATGTTGAGTGCGGATACACGAATCTTCCAAGCGCAACAATTCGATTTGGGATTTGCATCTACATCGGTTGCCGTTTCGTCAACACAAACATGTGGTGTGACCAATGCCACGGTATGGTGTATCAACGATAACCGCATCCAGATGCTACCAATTAATGATGTTATTCATCTGCGTAGTAGCGCCATGTATGGCATGTGCGCAACGACGCGTAGTGATGAACTGTGGTGCTGGAATGCGGCACAAACTCCTCAGCAACTCGATGTCTATGGTGCCATCGATGTAACAGCAGGTGTTTCGCATATCTGTGTGTTGCTTCGTGCTGCCAAATTGGCATGTCGTGGCGATAATTCGTTTGGACAGTTAGGTGTCGAATCGCCAGCGACCCGGTCTTCATTTGCTGTGCTCGCATTAGGTCATACCGACAATATTATCAGTGGCGGTCAAGGGCATTTTTGTGCATTGTGGCAACAAGGGCTTGTGCGTTGTTGGGGGCGCAACATCGAAGGTCAACTGGGTGCACCTGAACAGCGCGATTCAGCCGTGCCGTTGACCCCTGCGATTAATGGCGTTTTGAGTGTGGTTGTTGGTGGCCACCATTCGTGTGTAGTACGCTTCGACGATACCGTCTATTGTTGGGGTGCTAATGACTTTGGTCAGCTCGGTATCAATACCCTGCAACGTGCCAACACCCCGCAGCAAATCTGGTCACTTACTGATGTGGCTTCGGTAAGTGCCGGTCTCAATCATACCTGTGTCCGCACAGAAAGCGGTAAAGTGTGGTGCTGGGGTGATAATCGTTATGGACAAATAGTTGCAGATAGTCGTCTATATACATTGCCGCAGGCGCTCGCGCAACTCCCTGCTGTCGTCAAAATAGCATCTGGGGGCAATACGAATTGTGCCTTGAAATACGACGCTACTGTTGTCTGTTGGGGTGAAGCACTGAGTGCTGGACAACGCAATTTTGCTGTTATACCAACGCTCCAAGATGTTGTTGATGTGCAAGTTGGGTCGCAATTTGCATGTGCATTACAACAGACTGGTCAACTTTTTTGTTGGGGTAAGCGCACTTGGAGTACACAGAGTCAACAGTCAGATCAGCCGCAAATAATCACGGGAATGCCTCCGCTGGTATCAATTGCAGTCGGCGGAAGTAATGTATGTGGCATAGACCAACAGCACCAACTCTGGTGTGTTGGCAATAATACGTACGGACAAACGCTGTTTTTACGTAGTGACGAGGCTATCCGCGAGCCACAAAAAGTCCTTGATGGAGTTTCCTATGTTGCACTCGCATTTTCTACAAGTTGTGCTCGTTTGCAATCAGGACAAACAACTTGCTGGGGAGATGGGAGTTATGGTCAACTTGGGAATGGTACATATACCTTTGATGAGGAAAATCGCACTGTTCAACATATCAACGATGGGTTTGTTGTTGCTGCGGGCGGCAATTTTACATGTGCCCTGTTGAAATTTGTCGTTGCGCGTTGTTGGGGTGGTAATGAATACGGACAACTCGGTGATGGGACAACAAACACTGCATCACTACCACAATCAGTGCGGAGCAATGAGGAATTTGTCACCATTGCGACAGGAAGTGCACATGCCTGTGCCATTGTCACAGATGGTACAGTGCGATGTTGGGGGCACAATAACTTTGGCCAATTAGGCAACGAAGCCACCGAAGATAGCAGTACGCCTGTCATCGCAGCAGTCCAAGCTGTTGTCAATATTTCTCTTGGTCAGTCACATAGCTGTGTGCTGTTGCAGGATGGTGGAGGTGCATGCTGGGGACGCAATGACGATGGTCAACTCGGCAGTGGCAATACCGCCTCGTCTGGGATGCCACTCCGTGTTGCCGAACTGAGTACCGCCATAGACATAAAATCAGGAGGGAACCACACCTGCGCGTTGCTCCAGGATACCACGGTACGTTGTTGGGGGAGAAATCAGCAAGGTCAACTTGGGATAGGTGATATAGGTCCTGGTGTATCTGTGCCAGTCGCAGTACCAGGACTCTTTGATGTTGCACAACTGAGTCTCGGACTTGATCATACCTGCGCTGTGACAGTAACTGGTTCTGTGTATTGTTGGGGTTGGAATCGTTATGGTCAGGTAGGCATGGGAATCGTTGGTGAGTCTGCATATGTGTCGAGACCGCAGCTCGTTGCAGATGTGTCTGATGTCGCTCAACTCACCAGTGGCGATAATCATACCTGCGTGTTGTCGCGTAATGGTGATGTGCGCTGTTGGGGTGATAACTATAGTGGTCAGATTGGCACGAGTGAATTGACAGGTGCGACTGCAAGTACTACACAAGCAACCAAAGTCAGTGGACTCAACAACGTGGTGGCGGTGTCTGCAGGTGGTGCCCATACATGTGCACTCCTGCAACGTGGTGATATCTCGTGCTGGGGTTGGAATAGTGTTGGGCAAATTGGGAACGGTAGTGGCGGGATATTCCGAGACGTAGCAGAACCGCAACCAATTGTTGGTCGTCTTGGGGCTGTGTCGGTTGCAGTATCTGCACATCATATCTGTATGGCGGATGCTGTTGGTACGGTGTGGTGCTGGGGTGAAAATACCTTTGGCCAACTAGGGATTGGCAGTGAACTCGGTACTGCTACACGCGCACTGCCTAGTGAAGTAGATGCTGCCACCAATACTGCAGCGGTTGCTGTCGGTGAAGACCATACATGTGCCTTACTTGTAACGAATGACCTTAACTGTTGGGGACGTAATACCATTGGTCAGCTTGGAAACTCATTTAGTGGTGACTTAGCGGATAGCCCTGTTCCCTATTTTGTTGGTAATTTTACCGGAGTGACAGCCTTTGCCGTTGGAGGTAATCAAAGCTGCGCAATTCGTGCAGCACAAATATATTGCTGGGGCGATAATCAATATGGGCAAATTGCCACAAACCCCACCGGCATTGGTGAGTTTCGTACTACGCCAACTGCTATACAGCTCGATGCTGTGCCGGTTGATCTCGTTGTCGGAGCTACCCACGTGTGTGCGCTCCGTGAAGATGCTCGTGTGAGTTGCTGGGGAAGAAACAATCAATACCAGTTGGGTAGCTCAAACACAGAAATGAGTATTGTGCCGTCAGAAGTGCCAGACGTCACTGACGTTGTCGCGATGGCTGCAGGCGATAATCACACATGTGTGGTGACAAGTGCGGGCAAAGTCTGGTGTTGGGGGAGTAATCAATTTGGTCAACTCGGGGTAGTCGGTGAGTCTGTGACATCTCCGCAACAAGTGCCAGAAATTACTGATGCAGTTGCTGTTGCTGCAGGTAGAGTACATACATGTGTGATTACTCGTACACAGACGATCCAATGTTGGGGCGATAATACGCATTTGCAGCTTGGTAACGTAGATTCTGCTGCCACCAGTACATCGATGACGATGAAAGACGTGCCACGCAGT
>CAZIKU010000001.1:5189-73112 GCA_964539815.1 uncultured Klebsiella sp.
TGGGGGCGATCGCACATGTGTGATTGGTCAATCAACTGCTGTCTGGTGCTGGGGACAAAATGAAAAGAATCTTCTCGGAGTTACCGCAAATCCCGATCGAAATGTCCCGGTGATGGTACAGCAATTGTGGGAAATGCGTGTTGAAAATATCCCAATAACCACTCCTACTTTGGTACCCACACTCAGACCGCACGTGGCAACAGCAACGCTACGACCGACACGAGTTGTATTGCCGACATCCACGCTCATCAAACGAACGATGCCTACTCCGGCATTTACAAGGGTGCCAGCTGATGACACAAAGTAGACTGTTATTTATCAGTAGTGCCACGTCGTATCGGAATCATGCATTCGTATTGGCTGCCGATAAGCTCAATATTCCATGGATGCTTGTGTGTGATCAATCACGTGCAGCAACACACGATACCCAAACACCTGTGTTGGACTTTGCAAATCCGGATGCCGTGTTGCATGCTATTGATATGTTCCATGCCGAATTACCATTTGTTGCAGTGTTGGCACTCGATGATAGTGGGGCGCATATCGCTGTACGCATTGCACAGCATCTCAATCTGCCACACAATTCTCTCGACGCGACAATCGCGGCACGGAATAAATATGTGATGCGCCAAGCGTTGCAGCGTGCCCCGATAAAATTACCTTGGTTTGCTGTGTTTCATATCGCGACGCCGATTGCAGATGTTGTGCCGCATGTCCCCTGGCCATGTGTCCTGAAACCACTCGAACTGAATGGGAGCCGCGGGGTCATGCGTGCCAATACACCAGGTGAGTTTGCCCACATGCATGCACGGCTGGAAAGGTTGCTTCAAGACATTTATCCAGATCACCAGCAGCATCAGTATCTGGTTGAATCATATATTCCCGGTGAAGAAGTTGCACTTGAAGCCATACTTGATGACGGACAACTCATTCCACTTGCACTTTTTGATAAACCGGATCCGCTGGTAGGTCCGTATTTCGAAGAAACAATCTACGTGACCCCGTCGCGTTTGGATAATTCAACGCAACAGGAAATCTTGCGTGTGACAGCGGCAGCAGCAAGTGCCATCGGACTGCAAATGGGACCACTCCATGCCGAGTTGCGCATCAACGAAGAAGGCGTCTTCCTCATAGAAGTCGCGGGACGTTCTATCGGCGGTCTGTGTTCACAAACGCTCCAATTTGGTAGTGATGAATCGTTGGAAACATTGATTGTACGGCAAGCAATTGGGCGATTTGCTGACCGACCACAGCGTATTGGCCAAGCAGGTGGCGTGATGATGATTCCGATCCCGTCCTCTGGGATTTTACAGCGTATCGACGGAATGGATGCTGCACGTGCGGTGCCTGGAATCGACGAAATTACTATTACTGCGCCGTTGCATCAGCAGATTCGTACCCTCCCTGAGGGCGAGAGTTATCTCGGATTCATTTTTGCGTCAGGTCAATCATCGCTCATTGTTGAAGATGCATTGCGTCGTGCACATGCGCTCCTGCGCATCCATATTGCTCCGTCAATTACACTTCTGCACTAACAAGCGATTACTTGCGTGGGCCACCCTTGCTGGGTGCTTGTGGCGGAGTCCATCCTTCGGGTAACTGCGCACCATCGCCAAAAAAGAATTCTTCCATTGCTTGCATCAACACCTGTTGGGATTGCGGGTCAACAAGACTTAATCCATAATGATTGATCAAGAGTCGTTCCTGTCCTGGCCAAAGAGCCCATGCACGCTGCGAGACTTCGTTGTAGATGCGCATCCCAAGCGTACCTGGAAATGGCGGGCGGGCGAGTCCTGGCAATTCATGTCCAAACTTGACACACATCACGAGTCGTTCATTGGCAGGGGGACCGAAAAAGAACTCCTGAATGACCGCACTTCTGCGAGCAGAGTAGTTGGGACTTTTCGGGTCAAGTTCAAAATGTTTGATATACGCACGTTCTGTTGCAATCCAGACTTGCCACGCTTGGAGCGATACATTCGCCCGTAGGCGCGCACCGAGATCACCGTCAATTGGCGTGTCAGGTAAGCCTGGGAGTAGTGTTTTGAAAAAAACGCATTGTACAAGTGGCGTATCCATGTGCTTCCTCTGTTGTCGCTAATGCGTGTATCATAGCATGTGAATCGTACTGAATGGCGAGGCAATCATGGTCGTGTTTGGCATGGAATCATTGATGACAAAATGTTTCCTGTCCACCCTTGCACCGATGCGACAGATTGAACTGGTGGTGTTGCCAGCACCTCCCGCATATGCGTTTACTGCGTTATATCGCCCTAATCCATTGATGATATCACCCGCATCCGTTGCGGAATTGGCGGCGAGCTATCACATCCCAGTAGTGTATCTCGTTCGTTGGCACGAACTTCCGATGTATTTACCTGCAGATATCCGTGCAATCGTGTGTTGTTTCCCACGAAAGTTACCTGCGTGGCTGACCGCATCACCGTGCTACAACGTGCATCCCTCGCTGTTGCCAACGTTGCGTGGACCAGACCCACTCTTTTATACCGCACGAGGCGATGCACCTGCAGGTATAACAATACACCGCATGGACGGCACGTTTGACACAGGTCCGGTTGTTGTGCAACAGTCAATTGATACGCAACAGTGTGCGGATGAGCCAGCATATATTGCGTGCCATGCGCATATAGCCGCACAACTCTGTAGCACTAATGACATTTTTTCACTCAGCGAAAGTCCACAGCCATCATCAGATGTCAGCTATGCCCCGATGCCACAACCCGCAGATTACACGCTCCATGCCGTATGGTCGCAGCAACGCATTCGCCACTTCATTCAATGCACAAATCTGCGTAATCATGCCTACTGGGTGCCGCAAATGCGCTGTTGGGTCGGTTCTTTGTCTGATGCAGTCCGTGTTGGAGTTCCGTGTGCGGATGGAATATTAACATAATGGAGTTTTTATGCATGCAGTAACAGTCGTGACCGGTGCAGCGAGTGGAATTGGAGCTGCATGTGTAGAACTGCTCTTGAAGCAAGGCGCCCATGTGCTGGCCGTCGACATGGCACCAATCGTGATCACGCATCCCAAGCTGACACATATGCACTGTGATGTGACAACATCGACTGCACCACAACAAATCTGTGCAGCAGTAGCGCATCACCAAGCACGCATTGAAGGATTCGTGCATGCTGCTGGTATCAATCGATTGTGTCATCCGTTTGAAGTAGATGGAGACCATTGGGATGCTGTAATGAATGTGAATGCCAAAGCCACATGGTTTCTCACATCAGCCATCCTGCAACATATGATGCTCAATGGCTCAGGTAGTGTCGTACTCCTGGCATCGATTGCTGGTAAAATGGCGAGTACGATTCAGCATCCCATTTACAATGTCAGTAAAGCAGCAGTCATCGCAATGACCAAAACATTTGCGCATACGGTTGCAACTGCAGGGATTCGTATCAATTGTGTGTGTCCAGGTGTCATCGAAACACCGATGCAACATCAAGTGACCATGAGTATGGTGAATGCTTCGCAGTCGTATGCCGATGTAACGCAACAACGCACGGCGAAAGTGCCGATGGGTCGGATGGGGAGTGCCGCAGAAGTTGCTGAGGTTATTCTATTCCTCTTGAGTGAACAAGCACGCTATGTGCATGGTCAGTCGCTCAATATTGATGGTGGATTGATTTCATACTAAAGAAGGTACTGAATGCAAATTGCACAAATTGCTACCCCTGCGCTGATTGTCGATATGGCCAAAGTTCAACACAATATCGATCGCTGGCAACATCATGCAACACTGCATGGTGTTGCACTGCGTCCACACATCAAAACGCACAAAACGCTCGAGATTGCACGTTTGCAACGTGCACGCGGTGCGCACGGCATTACGTCGGCGAAACTGAGTGAAGCCGAAGTGTTCATTGACAATGGATTTGATGATGTGTTTATTGCGTATCCTATTATTGGGCATGATAAAGCGGCACATGCTGCTGCCTTGGCACGGCGTGTCAAATTGATTGTTGGTGTCGATTCGGTTGTGGGTATTGCACAATTACAAGCTGCTGCTCAAGCCGCAGATAGTGTTATCCATGTGCGTGTCGAGTTAGATACTGGACTTAATCGGTGTGGTACTGCAGCTTCGCAGATGGCTGAATTATGCGAAGTTGTGCGCTACAGTTCACATTTGCAGTTGGATGGAATCTTTACGTATCGCGGGGCGTGGTTTACCGGTGCCAATGGTCGTTCTGCCACCGAACTTGGCCGTGAAGAGGCACAAATTATGGTCGATATGGCCACGCATTTGCGGCAATTAGGGTTGCCAATTCACTCGGTGAGTGTGGGTTCGACGCCCACAGGTATGGCATGTGCCACTGTGCCAGGAATTACCGAAATACGTCCCGGTACGTACGTGTTTGGTGATGACATGCAATTACTTAACGGGGCGTGCCAGCTTGATGATGTCGCACTTCATATTCTGTGTACCGTGATAAGTCGGCCAAGTAAAACAACGGCTACTGTCGATGCTGGTTCCAAGACGTTCGCTGGTGATGTCAATTACGAAAAAATGGGTTTGACTGGATATGCAACAGGGGTTGATGTCACCGCCTCGTTGGTACGGATGTCCGAAGAACATGGTGTATTACAGATTCCTGAGACGCTCGATTTGCCCGTAGGGAGTCGAATCGCATTGCGTCCAATCCACGTCTGTACTACCGTTAATTTGTCGGATACAATCTATTTCGCCGATGCAGACGGGAATGCAACTCCTGTATTTGTCGCAGCTCGTGGGAAGCGCACGTAGACATGTCATCCGCAGACCTGCTGTCTGAACTTCCACCGCTTGATGCACACGAAAACACGCTAATCTGTGCACTCTTTGATGCGGCACGGCGCCTTGACATACAATGCTCAATCGCTGATATTTTGCTTGCTACTGGCTGGGGGGTGTCGATTGTCGCAGCGGAGGAGTGGTGTGATCCTGCCACGACACTCTGGCATCCAATGATGGTTGACCGCGCGATACCAGCACTTGCAAAACTCCACGCAGCACAAATGGAACGACTCAGTGCAATAGGGCTGAGCTGTCGCAGTCTATGGTTCGCACGCACCGAAAAAGATGCCCTCAGTGATTTTGTGTTGCGTCATTGTGATGCGCACCATGTGATTGTGTTATGGGGTATGCATGGACCGCGGTACGCCGTGGTACAGCACGCGACTGCAACACATGTCACATCAGGTGAACAACCGCAATCTGCTGTTGCATATGATGCCATCGATGCGCGTGGTGGCATACACTGTGTGGTTGTATCGCGACTTCATCCGGTACCTTCTATGCCATACTGGGAATGGCTCATTGCATCGTTGCATTTTTATCAACGAATCGAATTTGCCACACCAACCCATCCTATTCGTGCCACACAAACATGGCACGTTGGTGTTGGTGGGTGGGATGTGCTGTCATATGTGGCGCGACAGGCTGCGCCATTGTCGTTGGTTTCAACGCATGTCAGCAAAATCGTGCGAGACTATGCATGGCGGATAGCACATCTCAGGGAATTTTTCATGCATTTTCATGATGAAACAGTTCCTCTACGGCAGCGAGTGCGCGTGCGTACTGCAATCGATGATTGCTGTTTTTATATCGGAATATTGTACAAACAGTATGGATTCGTGCAGCACCATGGTGCGTTGACTACCACCGATGGTGAGTTGATTGCACAGGTGTGCAGCGATATCGCAATTACACTGCGTGATTTGACGAATTATTTAGGGGAGAAATGAGTGGTGGGCCGAACAGGATTCGAACCTGTAACCAAGTCGTTATGAGCGACGTGCTCTGCCTTTGAGCTATCGGCCCGTATGCATATGGTAGCATGTGCATGCATTGCTGGCAAATACCAGAATGTTAATTGTGGATCAAGAGCAGCTATTTTTGACGAGTTTACAGCGGTCAAACAAATCTATGCTGCGTTCCCAAATGCGCTGCGGCAACGACCATTGCCATTGCCAAAGTTGTGGCCATGTCAGCCCACGGCGTAGTTGTGTCTCGTTGTTGAATAGTGTGGCATTTGCAATTAGCCCCATATTCCAGCAAATAAACAATGCAATTACTACGCCTAGTACGGTGATTGGGATGCGCGATTGTAGTTTGCTGACGAACGTGGCAAGCCCAACGATGAATATCGGTGAGCATTCAATGTAGCGCCGGAATCCGAATGCACCACTCAGATGCCATGTGGTGCCAAATGCACCATTAATCCAGACTTGCAGGGCAAACGCAACGAGCATCGCACCACCAATCAATGGATTGCTCCAGACAAATATCCCCAATCCAATCAATGCCACGGCTATTATCGGACTCCACACGAGTGCTCCACGACTCCACGCGGGGACAGACACTGGCTCGATGCCAACATTACAATAGGCAGCAGGTGAGGGATCGTAGTCGATTAGCGTATCTATCGCATGAGGGCTACATAAATTGAGTTTCCCGGAGACTTCTCGGGCAGGCAGTGGTGTCCCATTGACCGCCCAATATGCAACGAATTGTGGTGTCAGTATGGCGAGAAATACCACAGCACAAATGCCGATCCGGATTACAAGTGGTTTGTATTGCGTGGTATTTGCAGTTCTCCAGAGCTGCCACAAATTGAATGCCACTGTGATTGCAGGTAATGCCAACATGAGAATGAGTTGCTCACGCACCAGGTACAACATTCCCGCCGATAGGCCGAGTAGTGCCCAGGATCGGTAGGAGCTCTGGTGTTGCTGTGTTTTCCACCATAGCCAAATGAAACAACTGGTCACAAAAAAGCCGTTGGCGTGGGCGAACGGCATTTGGATCGTCATGTAGTATACAAGTGGTGTCGCGAGCCAAATACCGATGGTTGCTAGAGTTGCCGGGAGCGCATCAAACCAGTTGCGCGTGAGTCTGCGGCAAATGAGCAATCCGACAAACGCGTAGAGCGCAGACGCATAACACACTGCTCGTTGATATGGCCAACTATAGCCATCTGCGGGGATATGGCGCGCAATACCTACACCGTGCAAACTTTGTAGCACGACATCCGTGGCAATAAACCACGGAGCCCACAAGATGGCTGAACCAACCGGCGCAATGTTGCCGTAGAGACCGGTTAGCGGTCGGATTCTGTTTGGTTGTAGCAGACTCCGTTCAATGCCAGATTGCGGATTAAGCTGTGCAAATGTTTCGTATTCATTTTGGAAGTCTACGTCATGATCTTTCCAAATCGAACGAACCCATGCATAGTACTGCACTTCGTCCGTGGCGTAGACACGAGGTAACGAGCCCACCAAGCAAACGCACATGATAACGCCGAGCACGAGGTGCCCGGCGTCCTGTATATACCTGTGAGCGAAGAATTGCCGCATTGATTAGCGTTGTCCAAATGCAATAGGAGCGAACGATTTGTATGTGGTCATTGTAACACTTGTGGTTGTCGAGATTGCCGTGGTGCTCGCATTCCCTGCTCCATCCAAAAAGCGAACATATGTACAGTATGTGCCACTTGCTGCTGGTGTAGACAAGCCGTTAAGCAAGTTCCAAGACACACTCGGTGAAGATGGGTCAATCGGTACTGCTCCCCAGCGTAAATCAGTAGAAGTATCTGCTGGGCAGCTGCCACTCTGCACGGCATTTGCGACCCAAATACCCCAGTACGGCTTGGAAGCAGTCGAATTATAGATGGTATCCGAGACACTTCCACCACTCAACGACAACGTACCTGTAAATGCACCACTAGATGCAGGAGTAAATGACAGTGATGGAGGTGTTGTTACACTAGGCGGTTCAACGTCCATAATGAGTGACCGCATTCCGCGTGTTTCACTATTAAGGGCACCGTCTGTCAACGTCAGCGAAATACCTACAGTACTAGTGATTGCGTTCAATCCTACAGGGATGCTCTGATTGAGCATTGATGGTAGATACGTCACTCTGTTCCCGTTGACCTCAAATGTATTGAGCCCAGAAGGATCAGTGACGCCAGTGATTTTGAGAATGCCAGTCGATGAACGTGTGTGGCCTGAATCGGTATACGATGAACCACGCATACTGTAGGTGTCGAGATAGTATGGTGTTGTGCTGGTGTTCGATAGTGTTGCGGTTGCCCCAACGGTCGCCACCGTGTCAACAGTAATACTTGCTGTCATCCATGAATCAACAGGGCGAAGCGAATCATCCAACAGCCGTACATGGATGTAGTTGAGCGCGTTTGCTGTGAGCCCAGTAACCCCAATTGTGCCATGCGCAACCGAGAAGGGCGCCACTTTGGTGTTATCAATTGTCGCTGGAGGAGTTGCACTGTTCGATGCAACCGCATAATACTTTGTGGCTGGACATGTTAGTCGCGTGTATATGGCGCCACCAATCGATGTGTTGTTTACGAACGATGCACCAGATTCAAGTACCAAATTCGAGCGACATTTTGTTAATTGTCCCTTGAGCGGTGTTCCATAGGATGCGATATATGTGCCGTGAATCGAACTATTTCCTTCAAGGACATACACTGCAATAAGTCGTGTTTGGCCATTTACGTCCGCTAATGCAAGACTTGGACTACCAAAATGCGCAGGTGCCGTAGAAGGAAGGAATTTTTCGGACCACGTACTGTTGTAGTACAGAGCGACCTTGCCAAATCCACCACTCCCTGGAACTCCCGATGGAAGCTTGTATGTGATACCAATACCGAATGCAATATTACCGTCTTCATCTACATACATGCTTGTGCCACCAAAGAGGTTTTCGAGGTTGATGAATGGTGAGAGTAAGGTTGGCATCGGACCATTGAGTCCACTCCACTGTTTGGTGGTCATATCGTAGCGCCATACCATGGTGGCACGTGATGAACCGCCCCGTTGGACAGAAAGTAATGTGAGATATAAATTTCCATCTTCGCCTACGACTGCATGTGGTGTTTGGCACCCGTAGAGCGGTGATACACTTCCTGGGCCATTACACGGTATGTAACCCACGCCGTTCTGAGTGATATTCAATGGGTTTTTCTCGACTTGTGCGACTGGGTCATAAAAGACCGCCCAAAGGCTCCCTTCGCTCTGATCTCCCATCACAAAGAACATGCCATTGGGTAGACCAACAATCGCGTCGTAGTTCTTGCCGACTTTCGAGCCGAAATTTCGCCAACTTGCAGTAATTGAAGCCATTGTTTTGACAGTTTCGATTGATAATACTGCATATGCAGGCACAATTGCTTCGCCACCGTTAAATGACGATACTGCGATTGCAATATGGTTTGTTGTTACCGCCAGTGATGTAAATGTGTGAAACATTTTCCCTGTATTTGTTGCAATCTTGCGTTTAAGCATCCCTTGGAACGGGCTGCTTGCAGGGGCGTCGTTGGGAATCATCAGCAATCGGTAGTAGCCTGCCGAGCCTTTGCCGACAAATATATTCCCAGTTGCATCTGCCACCGCAAGTGCAGGGTTGTATTTAACGGTAAATGCAGTGTAGTTGTCTTCTATTGCGTCTTGATAGACTGCCACCACAGGACAAACGCCTTCACCGATACTGTTCGGGTCAACCACAATGATCGACGTGTATGCTTTGTTCACCATGTCGGTATATGACGACACGGAACGTGTGATATACAGAAGTCCGTTGTTGTGGAGTACTACGGATCCACCCCACGTGATGAGGCCGTTATTCAAGCGACAGTTGGAGGCGCGAAGCAAATCATTGGCTGCAGCGGCGGGTTTTGGTTGACTCACGAACGTCGCTACTACCACGGCGAACAGACATATAAATCGTAATATTCGTTGATGCATAATTTCCTCGCTTATCCCTCCATTTCATCATACTCTAGGGAAGTATGTGAATTAAATAGCTCTTTATGAGCGCTATCTGATGTCTATCTGATATCTGTGACGATAAACACATGCATATTGTTCACACTGGCGGTCGTTGGAATATAGCCAGAAGCATTGAACGACTGCTCGGAATGACTTTCGTCACAATAGAAATTAGTGCTTTAGCTACCCAACGATGAGGTGCCTGGAAGAGTCGTTTGGTTTCGAGACCGACTGGTTCATAGGCCGCGATAAACTCCTTGCTAGTGACTGTGTAGCCACATTGTGCGCTTAGCCATTCTAGTTGCGCCATACTGAATAGTCGACTATGCGTGTAATAACGGGCATCATGCCGTAGCAATGCCCAGCGTTGGAATTCTGCGTCGTGATCAAATGGTCGCATCAGCACCACATCAAAGAGTGTGCGTAAACGACTTTTGAAGTAAAACTGGTTGGGCGTACTTATGCATAGATATCCACCAGGAGCGAGCAAACGATAGAAGGTTTCCAGTGCTTCAAGTGGTGGATTCGCCAAGTGTTCGATGACTTCCGAGAATACGATAATATCGAAGCTACCATCTGCATATGGAGGTGCTTCGATGTCAATATTCCATCTGCGTACTTCTACTCCGAGACGTTGCCAGACCTCGGTGCGATGTTCTGGGAATAAGTCAGTCCCCGACACTGAAAAGCCAGCGTGGACGAGCATTTCGGTGAATTGTCCTGGATTCACGCCGATTTCCAAGACGCGTTTGCCAGGGAGCGCTATAATCGCTGCCAACATTGCGGTAAAACGGAAGCGGTGATAGCGATAGTATTCACTTTTGTGTTCAGGTGTGTTATTCGGATACGCACGGACAATATCTGCTGCACGTTGATAATTCGACATACCCGCTCCTATAATTCCAGTGCGCGACGACAAATCGCCACCAATTCTGACGCACGATTACGATAGGTATGTGGTGCCACGGCCTGTAACCCTGCAGTTGCATATGATTGACATAAATCTGGGTTATTCAACAAATTCGTGAGCTGTTTTGTCAACGACGATTCGTCCCCACGCACGAATGTGCATGCGCCATTCTCACCAATGATCTCGCGTAATGCGGGCATGTCAGGACATATCACTACACGTCCGGTGGCGAGATATTCGAATAATTTGAGTGGTGATGCGGTTTCATCAGTCACGGTATCTGGTATCGCCAAAATAGTGCTGGCTCGGAGATACTCCGCTACCGTGGTTTGTGGGACAACCCCGACAAATGTGACCAAGTCTGTGATATTGAGTGACGCTACTAATTGACGTAACTCCAGGACTTCTTGTGTTCGGCCACCAATAAAAATGAGACGCGTGTGCTGGCGCACCTGAGGCGCAAGTCGTGCGAATGCTCGTACCAATAGATCTAGTCGACGATAAGCAAATGTCAACCCTGCATAGGTAATGACATTGATGTCTGATGCAATGCCCAACGCTTGGCGTGATTCATTCATGTTGCCTGGTGTGTAGAGTGCATCATTATATGCATCAGGCAGGATATCAACGTGCTGCGAATCTCGTAACGTTTCGCGAGCGAGCAGTGTACGAAACGCCTGCGTCAACGATACGAGCCGTTTGGGCTTGGATATTGTGATGTCATCGATGCGACGCACCAACGATTGTGCCCATGATTCCTTTGGTCGAGAGTGATTTGTATGCTCTAAATGATGGACTTCGTAGACTACTTGTGCACCGCACCATCGTGTCGCATACAAAGAAAACCAGTACGCACATATAACTTCACGCACATAGATGACATCGATTCGTGCGCCACGCCATTTACGCCAGCGCATTATCCACAGCACTAACCAAGCGAAGACGCTACGCTCTAGGTAATACCACAACGTCGATTTATATAGCCGCGATAAACGACCAATGCCAATACGTGGCAAGTAGTTGACACCTAATTCATCGAATGGATTGGCTTCACGTGTCATGCGTGGGATGAAAATTTGCGTGTCTGGGGCAATCGCTTTGAGTTCTCGCAATGTGGAATACGTTTGTACCGCATTCGCAGAGGCTAACGTCAAGCTAGTGGGATATGCAATGTAATAAATTGTCGGTGATTGTGAATGCTTGTCTATTTGCATAAACCATGTTCCCGATACGTAGCTAAGAGATCATCAGCGATTTTGCTGGCACGAAAGTCTTCGGCAAATGCTGGGCAACGTGCTTGTAATGTGCTGTAGCGAGCGAGTGCCCGTGTGATACCTGCTGCAAGCGACGCGGCATCTTGCGGCTCGACCACTTCACCACAATCTGCGTCTTTGACGTAATCGCTCGCACCGGTGGTGCGCGTGACAACGGGAGGAGTGCCGACTGCGGTGGCTTCGATTACCACACGACTGAATGATTCTGCCACAGAAGGGATTACCGCTATATCACACCCCGCCATGTATTCTGCAGCTTGATGGTGCGCTACCCCGCCAATTTGATGGACACGATCTGCCACACCGAGTGCCACCGCACGCTGTTGCAAGTACGCACCATAATCGCCGAACTTTGCAGTGCTCCGATTGCCACCCACAATGACAGCATGCGCATCAATTCCTTGTGCGATGAGCGACGGTAATGCTTCGACGAGGTATTCTATGCCTTTGAACGGATGCAGCCGATTGAGGCTGAGTATCAATGTTGCTTGTGGATTCCACCCATGACGTGCACAGATTTGGGCACGTGACGTGTGGCGAAACGAATCACTATCGACGCCATGTGGTGGGTATGTTGGTTCTGTAATGTTGTAGGGGATTGCGACGACATTACTCGGTGGTGCGTTATATGTTGCGACGACAAGTGTGGCTATCTGACGTGAATCTGCGCGTACAAGATTGGCATGACTAACAACCCAACGAACCGCTTGGCGTACAAACCAATTGCGTGCATACCCATAATCAAAGGCAGGAACGGCCATCACATCAGCACCGGGTAATGTGACAGCCACAGGTGTGTGATCGTTTCGCGCAAGCATGACAATAAGTCCGAGTGGAAATGAGGTTTCGATATGAATCAAGTCATAATGCTGGCGTGTCAATAATACACGAAAGCCTTGCCATGCACCAAACAAATACGGATAACCCGTCAACCAGCCTAGTACACGGTTGGCTAATTTATCGAACAATGTGCTCGAGGTTGGAATATGCTGTACTGTGATGTCGTCCATGACGAACGTGCTGATTTGATGCTCGCGTGACGAGAGTGACGCAACGTGTGTCTCATGTCCTTGTGCATTCCAATGTGCAATCACTTCGGTGTGCATCAGGTTTCCCACGGCATCTTTGTCGTATCGTGGGATGCAATACAGAATCCGCATGAGTTATCCCTTAGTACTATTGATTGTAGTATATCATGGATTTTTAGTTTGTAAACGTATCGATGTAGTGTTGATAATACGAAAGCGTCTGATTGGCGACGATTTGTGGCGTATAGTGTGTGTTGACATGTGCCAATCCATTGATCTGTAGCGACATACGCAGTGTTGTATCATGCAGCACACGCAACACTGACGCAGCGTAGCCTGCCACATCGTCGTATGCCACGAGCAATCCATTTACTTCATGCGATACCATCTCGTTGCCTGCGGCACAATCTGTGGTTACCACAGGACATTGCGCGGCCATGGCTTCGATGGGTGGGATCCCGAACCCCTCATAGCGACTTGGCGCAAGTAGGACGTGCGCTTCTTGGAGGAGTTGTACTTTGTGCGCTTCGTCTACTTTGGTTAGTACCTGCACATGTGCTTCCACTCCTAGTTCGTTTGCGAGCGCATGTAAATCCGATAATTGACTGGTATTGTGTGTAACCATGACAAGTTGTACATCTGGTTCTTGTGCAACTATTGCGGGAAGTGCACGGATTGCCAAATCCCACCCTTTGCGCGGGACAAGCTGCCCAATGTACAGTACCATCGGGTGCTGACGCCGACTCCGCGGTGGAGCATCAATATACTGGTCGAACTCTACCGCATTTGGTACCACATGAATATTATCGGAACGGATACCGAGATCAACAAGAACACCTTTCTCGTGTTTTGACAACGCCAGGATGCCATCGTAGCCGAGTAGTGGTGCATGGATGAGGTAGTTACGTACGCTGCGACGGGGATGTGCACGTTGCCGCAACACATTCCATAATTGCCGAGTATTCAAGAGCAATTTTTCAGGAGTAAGCGGGTGTTCAAGCGGACGTTCGCGATCTACCACCAAATCACCGTCGTGGAGCATGCCATGAGGGGTGAGAATCATCGGTGCAACATCTCGCCATAATCGTTGTGCTTGGTATGCCAGCAAATGACGTAAATGATGTACGTGGATAATATCTGGGCGCGGTAGGGTACGTGCAAGTCGCCACAAGTCATACGAGAAAAATCCGAACGTGCGACAACGATAGATAGTCAAATTTGTGGCAAATTGTTGTACTGATGGCATAGCTTGATTATGCGCATACTCGATTGCACTTACGGTGTGTCCCATCCGTGCAAGTGTACGTGCAAGCACGAATTCTGGGCGACTGGGGTAGTGTGGATCGAATCCAAATGTGGAAATCAGTACGATGTGCATCTTACCCTCGCGAACGAATGTTGTTGTACGTGGTTTCAACTCTATCTGTGACAGCATCCCAGGCAAATTGTTTGGCCCATATAGGTGCAGCTAGTGCCATGGCTGCTCGGAGCGTCGGATTTTGATAGAGTGTGTTGATTTGTGCAGCCAATTCATCGGGGCGTTGTGGTGTGAAAAAGAGCCCGGTTTGACCTTCTGCAACTACTTCTACAAAGCCACCAAACCGGGAAGCAATCACAGGTATGCCAGATGCTTGTGCTTCTACGAGTCCAATACCGAACGTTTCGCTGGCATAACTGGTAGCAACAAGTGCGTGAAATTGTGCAAACAGCGTGGCAATTTCATGGCGTGGGCGTGAACCTAGGAATGTGACGCGTTGCCGAATACCAAGTGTATCAACTAATGCCTCGAGCGCTGCTCGATGGACACCATCACCAGCAATTGTCAACGTGGCATCAGGCACGAGTGCAATAGCGCGGATCGCAGTGTCGACACCTTTCCATGGCTGTAGTCGACCAACAAACAAAAGCTTAAATGGAGTATTGGGCAAATGAACAGGCGATACCGGTACGCTGAACAGCGATGTGTCAATGCCGTTGTAAACTACATCAATCGTAATAGGGTAGCGCTGTTTGACGGTATCTGCATTGAATTGACTGCAACTCACTGCACCATCGACATGTGTCGCGAGCCACGTATCCCCCCGATAAAAATCCTCGCCGTGACATCCGAGGATGACTTTTGCTCCTGAAAGACGGGCTGCAATGAGTGCAGGGAGTAAATCGTATGGTTTTTGGATATGAATAATGTCGAATCGCTGGCGAATTAAATACCAAATGGCAAAAATAGCCATGCTGAGACGTTCGAGGAGTTTACGTTCGGCATAGGCCCGGCGTAGTCCGGGGATCCACGCGAATGCGTCTCGATCGATATAGGGGAATGTCTTGACTTTGACATCTGTACTGTTTTCACGCACAGACCCATTCCCGCCGACAACGGTGACATGATGGCCACGGGCAGCCAGATGATTGGCCAAATCCCACACAAAACTTTCGACTCCACCATATTTCGTTGTGTTGGTCAGATTGTATAATGCGATTCGCATCAGAGCACCCGCATCAAATATGCTTTGAATGGTAGTTTGAGTTTGAAGAGTTGGTCGCGATCACTCGTGTCGAGTCCACCACAAAGGCGTAACACGATGATGAATCCGATCAGACTGGCCATGCCAACAAGCGCATACCCCGGGATAAGCTGGAGCCGTGCGAGGATATCCATTGACACATTGGGGGTATTGATAACGGTATTACAAAGGTAAATGATGATACCCATCGCTGTAGTGGCCAATAGGACGCGTGCACTGAACTGCCACGGCCAGCTGAGATTGAGTTTGCGCCATCCCCAGAAGGTGACCCAGATTCCTGCGAGCACGCGTGCCGAGCCATAGGCGAGTGCTAGACCGGTCACGCCATACCAGTCTCCGAGCCACATGCCCAGCGGAATGACGATGAGTGTGAGCAGGCGACCAATGGTCACGATGGTCAGTTTTTCGTACACAATCATCACATTATGCGCAACGGTCAATAGACTCTCGAGAAATAAACAGGGCACGAGCACATATACCAGTGATACCGCGTCTGCGTACTGCGGTGTCAGAATTATTAGTGCTGGCTTGGCCAGAAGCATCAAGGCGACGCCGCCAGGGACGAGCAAGAGCAACTGGAGTCGCACAATAGAGGCAAACGCACCTTGAATGGTGCCCCCTTCGCCTGCACGCACCCGGGTGAACAATGGGACGGTGACACCGACGAGTGGGGTGTAGAGATACGATAGCACCATGCCTACCAGCGATGCGCCAGCCCAGAGTATCGCTGCGTCACTTATACTACTCGTCAAATATATCGCAAACGATTTGCCAGCAACAAAATCCGTCATTGTCATCAAATACGATACACCCGTGTATTTGAGAAATCCCGTAGGAATCCACTGGGTGGATGTCGTCATTGCGGTGACAGTTGGCGTGTGACTCTCGCGCCATATGCTGATGACTTGCCATGTCGCCACGGCTACAGCCAATGTGGGGGCAAGCGCTGAGGCAATCAGGATCCCAACAATACTCCAGCGCAGTGGTTCGTGCGTATAGTGTGCAACTAAAATAGCGATAACTGCCAGTAATTGCGGTAACAATCCGGCGAGGAGCGTGATGCCATTCCATGCGCGCTGTTTAAAAAAACTGTTCAAATAGGCCATTAATACGTCATAACAGACACCCATGGTGAGCATGACGATGATGACAGTAATGAAAACCCACCCTTGCTGCTGCAAGAGGGCATGTAACAGCGTTTGCGCCGCAGCGTCGATACGCGTATCTGCACTGATTCGGTCGCCGAGTGACCGTAGGTAGGATTGCTGTTGCACGGCCAAGCCAACGGCAATACCCAGTAATATAACTGCTTGAGCGATGAACACTGCGCCGATTAGGCGAATAACAGCTGAAGGGCCCCGCTGTTGCATCGTTTCTGGGATAAACTTGGGGAGTGCTCGGGTAGTACCCAAATCAATCCATGTACCAAACGCAGACGCCGCACCACTTACCAGTGCCAGCATGCCATACGCCGCAATTGGCAATACCGTGAGCTTTAAGGCGGTGGCAGCTATTTCGGCCAGCATGCGCAACGGTACAAAAAATGTATTCCATACCACAGCGCGTGATACTTGATGTGATAAAGTTGCTGGTTTGGGCGTTTCTGACATCAGGAATCTTTCGTGAGTGCAAGCTCGAACATGCCCACGTACCAGGCTCGTTGCACTTTGTAGGCAACATATTCCAGGCCAAGTGCGCGAAGGAGCGCACGAATTCGTTGTCGACTGCTCCTTTTGCTGACGAAGTGTCCGCTTTGCAGTGCGACTTCGTTCATATCGACAGTTGTGTACCCAGTCTGCTTGGCAAGTGCCACAAATTCTGGGTAGTCAAAGTAGTGCATGGTGCTGAGGCGTTGCATGTCGTTGAAGCGTGCGTTTTCTTTGCTGCGCCCACGGCGTGCAATATACCATTCTGCCAGAGCACGTGGCCACCAGTTGATGCTCGGGATGTGATAATGCGGATCTATCCAGGCACGCCGATTGATAGCCGTCAGGAGCACGTGTCCACGTGGTTTCAGGACACGATGAATTTCACGCAGAACCTGTGTAGGATGTTGTACGTGTTCAAGGACATCCCAACAGACGACTGCATCAAATTGTGCGTCTGCAAAAGGTAAATTCTCACCTGCGGCATTCACAATGGGAAGTGAGAGTTGATAGCGATCTGCACGCAGTTGAATGATTTCGCAGTACGGCATATTAAATTCAGAGACGAACACATGTGCCCCGTGCAATGCACTCGCTACGGCGAAGCCTCCCATGCCGGCACCAAGGTCGAGGATGCGCAACCCGCGTATCGACCCAACAAATTGTTCGATTTGTGCGATGCGTTCTGCTTGATAGCGTTCCTGGTAGAGACGGCGCTCACGCCATGTGGCATAGTCGCGGCGCCATGTCATATGTGCCAACCAAGGGTCGATGGCATCTGCTAAGGCATCGATCGAGTGTACAGCGGCTTGATCGAAATTATTCATGGGATCACCAGTGGCGCGCGGTCAATGCGAATAATCCACAAATAGATTGCACTTGTAAGTGTATAGAGCATTGTAATTGTCACGAGGAGCTGACCACTCCAGCCACGCCGCCACCATTGACTTGCCACAATACCCCAGCAGACCATCATGGCCGGCATCATATAAAAGATTTGCTTGTCAACCATCGGGAATCGATATCCTGCAAGCATGAACAATACCGACACACTAAACCACGCAGCAGCAAATGCCCAGAGAATTGGTTTTTTGGCTAGTAGCACAAACCCTGGGATGACGGTTATTATTGGGATGAAAATCCCGTAGTATAAATAGGGATTCAGCACGAAGTCGTAGCGTAGTGTGGTCACGAAATTCCACATATACACGGCAAAAGATTGCTGTGCCTCAGCAGTCGCGCCTGTATGCTCACTGTTCGGCTTGAGCAAATACGGAATGGTTCGTTCGATGATTGGTCCGATGTACTGCCCGTAGTAAATCAGTGTCGCAAGTGCGAGACCACCGTATACGACGAGTAGCATATACTTCACTTGGGCACGCAGTGGGTGATTGGGCATCAACCAGATGATGAGCACAAGGATAGTGACAAAGACGACGTGAAAGACCGCAGTGACGGTATAGATGAGCATTGAGACGATGTGCAGCCCAATCAGAATGCTGAACACCTTGCGATTGGGGAGTTTGTGCCCCCATGCCAACAATACCATGCTGGTCACGAGCGTCCACCACAATCCTGTGGTTGTCGGCGTATTGCCCCACGCATGCAGCAAGAACGTAACAGGAGTTACTGCATAGAGGAGTGCAGCGAGCAATGAAACTCGTTGAGTTAACCCACCGATGCGTGCAATGATTGCAATGAGCAATACACGTGACGCATCACCGATTGCATTGATAATCGTTGCGGATTTTTCGAGTGGCCATGGAAAAATGGCGAAAAGTAGCGCACTGAAGTGATAAAACGGAGAATAGGGAATCATTGGTCTGTTTTCGCCCCATTCCGTGATGGGCATCACCGATTCCGAAAATGCACCAGGGAGATAGAATTTGGCGAAATCACCTGTTGATAGCATCTCACGCACCTTGTTCATGTGCCACTCAATGTCTATGGGGCGCATGATGGGATAGAGAATGCCACCACCTTTGAGCCAGATGCTGACAACAAAAAGTGCGATGAGTAGATTACGCATCTCTGGACTAAAGCTGAATATCTCATCACCCCACACAAATATGCGATAGCACAAGGGAATGAGCAATACGCTAACAGCAACTAATACTAGTAATTGTGGATACCACATTGCGAGATAGGCACGTTCCATACCCATTGCCATAATCAGCATTGTCGCGAACGTGATGCCTACACCGAGCATGGATAGCGACATCAAGTGTGCAGCTACAGCAATCAGGACAATAATGGCAATGACACTCGCTAACTGCCACGAAAGTGCGATGTCCCACCATGGTGTTGAAATAGGGGAAATGTGCATCGATGCCACGGCGATACCGAGTGTGCGTACGTCTTTGGCATTGCCACCCCATGTTGGGCTCTGCAGGTTGACGACCACATCGCCACGTTCGTGACCATCAGGTGGAATCAACATGTGATAGACACGAAATCCGGTTTGGGTGCTAGGAATCGTGCTAATGAGCGCCTCATTTACCTGTACTTGTGCGGTAAATGGCTGATTATCGGGGTGTTGCACCAACATAGTGCTTTGTAAGTGCCACCATCCACCACCACTCCCATAGAAATTAACCTTACCGTCGCCTTTGCTCCAGCGATACACGTTGGCATTGCTCAGCGATACGCGTGTGACCGTCAATGGGGGCGGAGTGAGTTTGTCATCTGGGATCGTGGTGATACGGATAACCGACCCAGCATTCAATGTGATGGTGGTTGGAATGATGAATCCGAAATCTTGGAAACGACCGGTGTCTTTGGTGTCGAGAACACGCTTGTTATCAATAAAGACGGCGAGTAGTCGACGTGTGTACGCACTCGGTAATTCGTCGATAGTGAAGGTGATGGTGCGATATTTGGCTAAATCTGGCGAATCTGGCACCGTGATGCGCCATTCGGCAGCATTGTACGGTACTGCCTCGACGTTGCGCGTTGGTTCGATAACGGCGTATTCACGGCTATGAAATTCATCGAGCTTGAGGACCGTGCGTGGATACAAAAAATTAATCGTTTGACTGAGTCGCATGCTACTCAGAATGCCAAACAACAGACAACTGTATACGATAATGATTCCGAGATGTCGAATCTGTATTTGTCGCAACCCGTTCATGGCCAACCCTTCAACGACTGTTACCTTGCCATTATACACGGCAACGAACGGTTAGTCATGGAGATATGTCATGACACGTACCCACGCGGGTATATACATCACACAGAGCCATGCTGCAGTACTCGTCACTGCAAGGAGTTTGCCGGCACGACCTATACGCCACATGTGTGTGAGTACCATCGCAGTTGGCAGTGCTAAAAATGGCACGACACTTATGCCCCAGCGTACGGTTTGCGTGTTGATGAGAAGCATGCTTGCAGAGAGGAGTGCTGCACCAACGCCTACGCGGACGACGGTACGATGGAGATGCGTGTTGAGCATGCCAATGCCGAGAAGTGCAATCAGCAAGAAGGCTGGCGGAATGACATTCGCAAGGCTGGCCATGCGCTGACCAAGGGGGATTACTGGCGGACAACCAGCGTATCCCGGTGCTTGACCAATCAACGCCGTATAGTTTGAGTAATACAAAAGCGTCAAACATATCGGAATCACGACGTATGGAAACATTCTATGCAGCGATAATTCACGTTTTTCATAGATGTTGAGTAAAACGAGAATGCCCAACATTATTACGAACGAAATGCTATTACCAGTATGTGCCAAAAGTGCTATTGATGCCAGTAGAATGCGCAGTCCTGTAGATGTACGCGGATCAAACCAACTAATGATTGCTATCGTTACGAGGCCGTGTGCGACCGCATTACTAATTTCGCCGGTATGGGCGGCACGTAGTAATGGGAAATTCATACTGGCAAGCACCACGAACCAAGCGTGCTGTAGTGGCATACGCTGAGCGGCGAATAATACACGCCCCATATACAATACGGCCACACCATTGACAACTATTGCACTTGTCAGCAACAGATACCGTATGGCATCAGGATGGGGCATTATCATGGCAAATGGTGCGAGTAGCACATACGCCATCGGAGGATACGGACTAATGTATGCGCCGGCTTCGCATGGTAACTGTGCGGTGAAAAGCAGTGAACCAGAAATGACTTGCTTGAGCATACGTACGTGCATGGCAATGTCTGAGGAGCGTAACCAGGGGCTCATCAACATAATCATTTGCATCAAACTTGTCATAATGATAATTTGTGCAACATGCCAACGTGTGCGATTGCGCCACCACAGTATGCCGCTGAGGAGCATGCCTGACAACGTCAATGGCAATCCAATCGTCGTGTGAATGTGCACCCACTCTTGGAAGAAATAGTATGTACCAATGCTTAACAGAGCGCTAAAAACACTAACGATTGGCATGCGCGTGAGTAACAACCAACTCCACCACAAGCAGACGACGAGCCACACAAACCCCAGCCCTGGCAGCATGCGTTGTAGCGGTGTAAGTCGGATCTGTGTAACGGCGATGCCTAATTGACGTGAATCATTTGCTGGTTGAAACGTATCAACGGTACTTGCAACCGTTGGGGAGTCGCTCTTGCTAGACTGCACCAACACATGGTACACACGAGCAGTGGTTTGAAATTGATGCGTGCCAATATTTGGCGAATGCCAGTGTATTGGCACAGACGGTGACGAGTTGCGCCCTGATGCATCGATGTGCAAAGAGGCGATCCACCAGCCAAATCCAGCATGCGGCCACGCGA
This sequence comes from uncultured Klebsiella sp., assembly GCA_964539815.1. GTDB lineage: Bacteria > Chloroflexota > Chloroflexia > Chloroflexales > Roseiflexaceae > UBA965. The sequence goes on from CAZIKU010000001.1 coordinate 27,112, forward strand.
TATGCCAATCTGCGTGACTCCAGCGCAAGGCTGGGCCTTGTGATGGAGTCCATGGTTGTGGTTCTGATGGCCAAAATCCAGTCAGGTATGGTGTGTCGTATTCGCGCAGGCCAGACTGGCGGTCGCCACCGATGTCAACGGTAACAGACTGAGGAATGTGCCCAAACATCCACGTTGCTAATGCAATATATACAAGCAAGACGGCGTATGGATGTTGTGTGACACGTTTCATATGCTGCTCGTAATTCGTGCGATTATTCTACGGGGAGTTCATTGCGCTGTGCGAGTTCTCGCATAAATAGTTCCGCATAAATCCCTGTGCGTTCCATCAGTGCCTGGTGATTCCCGTATTCTACGAGTGCGCCGTTATCAAGCACCATAATAGCATCGAGATGGCGTACAGATGATATTTTTTGGCTAACCATAATCGTTGTTTTGCCGGCGCGATAATTGCGGACACCGACCACGATGTCATACGCTGTCCGAGCATCGATATTCGAGAGTGCATCATCAAATAGCATTACCGGTGCATCGGTAATCAGTGCACGAGCAATGCCCAGGCGTTGTTTCTGTCCGCCCGAAAGCATAGTGCCGCGTTCGCCGATTAATGTGTCGAGTCCATTGGAGAGTTGGGCGATGTCGCGATCTAGGCACGAAACGCGCAAGGCGTCGGCGAGTTGTGCGTCACTTGCATCTGGTGTGCCTAGTTTGATGTTTTCTTTGAGCGTCATACTGAACAACACGTGTTCTTGGGGAACGTACGCCATACCACTACGCAATGTTGCCAAATCAATCGACTTGGCATCGATGCCATCGAATGCCAGCAGGCCACTATCGGGATCACGGAGGCGGAGCAGGATGCTCAACAAGCTACTCTTCCCTGCACCGGTCAGACCGACTACACCGATATGCTGCCCTTTGTCGATAGTCACACACACATCGTCCAATAATGCTTGTTGCCCATAGCGCCATGTCACGTGTTGTAATTCGATATGCCCAGCAGGGATGTGTTTCTGCGCATTTGGCTGATTGCGCACTTGTGGGACACGCTGAATCACTTCGCCAATACGTGCTGCTGCGGCACTCCCCTGTTGTAATCGCTCAAACGCATTGCTGAGTTGATTTGCCGCATTACTCAGCAATCCCAAATAGACAATAAATTGCACATATTGGCCAATACTGAGTTGGTTGTTGATAATCAGGATGGCGCCATATGCAACTACGATGGTTGCTGCAAGACGTACAACAAGTTGAGGAAGTGGTGAAATAGCACTTGAGTAGACTACAAATCGGATTGATTCGTCGGCGTAGTCGTTACTCAACTTGCGAAATGCATTGCTACTGGGTTGTTCTTGTGTGTAAGCCGCCACCGTGCGTTGCGCCGTGATGTGTTCTTGAGCAAATGTCGAAATCGCCGCAAGGCGTTGTTGTACCACATTAAAGGCATCTTCAACGAAGACGGCTAATCGTGTTTGTGCTATCAGACTGAGTATCAACATCACGACGGTAACCACCGCAAGCGGTACACTCGTCATCGCCATGAGTCCACATCCGATGAACAACAAAAAAATCGCATGTATGGCCATCTGGAAGCCAGCGCTATAAAATCGCCAAATGTAAATAAAGTCACTCGATGCACGTGAAAGTAAATCACCTGAACCGAATTCTGCCTGAGTCGCTCGGTCAAATGTGAGAATATGCTTGTATAAATCTTGGGCCATGGTGTAACTGACACCTGCTGCCATCGTACCAGTCAACATGCGGAGCAGATAGCGGAATACTGCCAGAATGATGGTGAGTACAATAATCAAAAGCGCATATTTGATGAGCTCCCATTGATCTATCTTCTTGAGGAGGGCATCAATTGCATAACCAAGTACAACCGGATTAAATGCACTCGCAGCAGCGCCGACGAAGGCATAAAACGTGCCAAGGATGAGCAGTCCACGATATGGTCGTCCGTATGGGAGCAACGTTCGCAATCCAGATGGTTGTTCCATACTTATGCTCGTGATGCCTGGGAAGGGAGAATGATGCGGGCCGTCATATACAAACTCACTACCACGTAGTACACAACATATGACAACGAAACAACCAACAACCATGGGCTGGGGGTGGGCATTTGCCACAACGCGATTCCATAGATGATGGTGCACGCAGTAGTGTATATCAGCGTCACGCGTCTGAGGAATAACGTACGTGATGGATAGACATAACGAATAGGAATGAAAACTAACACAGAACAGATGATGATGATAAGGGAAACAAGATCAGGGCTGAGATTCATCACTACTGCGTAGAATGCGATGACATTCCAGTAACTGGGAAACCCAAGGAAAAAGTGGTCTTCGGCGACGACGTGATAATCGTCTGTTTTGGCGTCGACGCGGCAGAACTGATACGCTGAGGCAATGAGGGGGAGCATGGCGAGAAACTGGCCGTACATGCCCTCGGGTAAAAATCCGTTTTGCCATAACAACACAACGGGCGCAAACACATAGGTCAAATAATCGACAATGTCGTCGAGTCGACGTCCATCAAACCAAGGGACGGTTTCACTCACTTTGAAGCGACGTGCGAGTGTGCCGTCAGTACTATCGATAAATACCGCAGCAAACCCATACCACAGCGCCATCACCGGATTACCGCGCACCGATTCCATTATCATCAGCATGGCCAAGATTGCTCCGGCAGCTGTATAGATATGTACAAACACCCCAGCGATTGCCTGGAATGGTGAATGCGTGGCTTGCCGCATGAGATGCTCCCTTTTGTATGAATTGCTACTCTACGATACTATACCACTTTCATTGCGGTAGAGTGTTTGTGCAATAGCAGCACGATGTGACCACCCATACCAGCCTACCCACAATGCATGACAGAGTGATTCATATAGCACAGAGTCAATGTGAAGTGATGCTGGTGCTGGGAATGTTGCAATCACCGTACTGCATGTGATGATCCACAAAAACGGTGGGTAGACCATCCAATGAACAAATGGCACAACAGTTGGACAAATCCACACCAGCACAAGTACCAAACTACCGATGAGCATGGCATATGGGACAACTGGCGCCGTAATGATGTTTGCCAACAAACTCCACGGCGATGGTGTGGTCAATCGGAACAGCATAATCGGCCACGTGGTGATATGTGCGGCAAGCGTCGCAGCAACACTTTCGCGCGCCCATGCCAAACTGTGATGTCCGAATGGCGACTTTTCGAGTGCGTTATCCACCGTATTCCCAAACAAAATCAAACCGAGGGTGGCGAGTGTGCTCAGTTGAAAACCGATATCCCAGAGTGTACTCGTATCGTAAGCGCTCATCACGAGTGTGGCAACAGCAAGAAGATTCATCCCATGCCGTGGTCGATTTATGGCTTTGCCGAGCACTGCAACGCATCCCATAATGCCGGCACGGACAACAGCTGCAGACGCACCTGTCGCAAACACATACAGGATGATGCATCCTATGACGGAGATTGTCCTCATAGATAGCGAGATGGGTAGGCGCATTGCAAGTGTCACACATAGCCACGCGACTATCGAAATATTCCAGCCGCTGATGACAAGCAAGTGTGTGGTACCACTGCGTTGAAACGCCTGTGCCAGCCCTGGTGTGACATCACCAGATACCCCTATCAACATGCCGGCCATGATAGTTGCGGTTGGTTCACGAATCCAATGTTGAATTCGCGTTGTGGTTTGCATCCGCCAGGCTTCGAGATGACTGCGCCACGTTGTGCGCGTGATTACATGCAAAACTTGAATGTTTTCGCTGCGAAACGTTATCTTTTGACGGTGTAGTTGCTGTAGATATGCGACGTGTTTCGACGTGATTGGTTGTAGCGTCCCTGCGATATACAAGCAATCATCCGTGCGATATTGTGGGAACACCGGCACGCGCAGTTGAATACCCGTATGAACAGCGTTGAATGCAACGAGCTGTTGTCCATCCCAGTTGTGTTGATGCTGTGTTACACAAAACCAGTCTGGGAGATGTACTTTTGCAGGTTGCTGATTTTGATCTAGTAACATGCGCCCGCCCCCTGCAGCGCATGCCAGCGCTAACACGATAAATGAGCGTTGGCGCATCACACAACCGTAGGCAATCAAGCTCACACATAGAATTACTAGCAGGGCAGGACAGTGTGCATCGATACACACCATCCCAACTACCCACATGCAGACGACCAGTGATAATATCGGCATACGACATTCCTCCATGTATTTCTACATGGATACCGTTGTTGCATCTGTCAGAGGTCCGCATTTATTCTGTTTCGGTGTAGTGTTGGATCTTGTGTGTGATTGCCTGGATTGTGGCATGCACCGATTCGTGACGTGTTACTGCGGGAGTGTGTGAAGTATGGTCGCATACGTGCCAGTGAGTGGGTGTAGTCTCAGAAGCCGCCACCGTAAAACAGAGTGTGGGCACGGGCATCGGTGCATTCCCGATTCCGAGTGCACCCAGTGTGACTTCGCTTGTGAGGATTGGTCGACGGAACACCTCGATGACGTCGTTGTTGATGGTCACCCGCCAGCGCTGTGCGTCTGCCCGTTTACGGCAGAGCGCGTCGATGTGCATGTAGAGTTGGTGATTCGTATTCATCGTGGTTGTGGTGCCATGGTAATCAACATGATGAGTGGTTGATCACCGATATTTTCGACTGCGTGCACCGTATCGGCTGGTGCCCAGATTACATCGCCAGGTAGGGCATCGAATGTGTCTTCGCCAATGCGGAAGTGTGCATTGCCCTGTTGAATGTAATACATTTTGTCATGACCGGCGTGCATATGTGGCGCTTGGGATTGGCCGATTGCGAGGCAATCGATGCCGACAAGCATATGCGCACTTTCAAACAACGTTCCTTTGTAGAAACGTTCCTGTGAAAAGCGGATATGTTGTGAGAGTGTGGTTTTGAATTGCATGATAAGTGGGGTGGTGGAGCAATGGGGATTCGAACCCCAGACCTCCTGCGTGCAAAGCAGGCGCTCTCCCAACTGAGCTATTGCCCCAAAAAAACGACGATTGTGGTGGGCGTAGGTGGACTCGAACCACCGACCTCGATCTTATCAGGATCGCGCTCTAACCAGCTGAGCTATACGCCCGAACATCACAACGCACGGTAGTATAGCATGGTGAGATATGAGTGTCAAATGTGATTTCACGATTTTGAGTGATATATCATCTAAATTTCGGTAAATGATAATGCTAACCGATATGAAATTAGGCTATCCTTACATAGGATGTGCTATGAAGCACAATGGTATAATTTGTACATGTCGATTGACACATGTAAGGTTTGTACATGAAGTTTTTTATTCTCGGGTGTGTACTTCTCCTCTGTATATATATTGGATTCACTCCAGCGATTGTGACTCATGCGTCTCAGACTTCACGAATTACCATTGGCAAGAGTGTGATGGGTAATGCCATTGAAGCCGTACGCTTTGGTAACGGGTCGCGTAAATTTGTGGTCGTTGGCGATACGCATGGTGGTCCTGAACGAAATACATACGTCCTCAGCAATCAGCTCATTGATTGGTTTACCAATCATCCCGAAGATGTCCCTGCGGATGTGCGTTTGTATATCATTCCGACGCTTAATCCAGATGGCGAAAAGCTTGATACACGCCAAAACGCCAATGGCGTGGACCTTAATCGTAATATGAATACGAATCTGGATGCCTGTAGTGAAAATGATTGGTCACAGCGTGCATTTGGCGCATACGGGGTTGTTGCAGATATCGGTGGACCGTATGCAGATTCAGAAGTTGAAAGTCGCACAATACGTGGTTTTTTGCTCGATGCCGCGTCTGTCGTATTTCTGCATTCTGCGGCGGGCTTGATATTCCCCGCTTATTGTGAAGACGCTGTGTCCATTGCCATGGCACAAGCCTACGCCAAGGCGGGTGACTACTCATACGAGCGATATTGGACGAATTATCAGATTACGGGTGGGATGCACGACTGGGCACGAGGCATCGACTTGCCTGCAATTGTCCCCGAGCTCGAAAGTGGTGACGAACCAGAATTTGATCGCAATTTAGCGGGTATCAAAGCGTTATTGGCTGCACCGGATACATACATGCCGGTCCTCACCTCGAAAACTGTTGCGGAGTTTGTGATGCCGTTGCCAATCTGGCGATTCTGGCAGGCCCACGGTGCCGCACAGCTTGGTGTTCCGCTTGCTGCATCCCGTGAAGAAAACGGCATCACTTACCAGGATTTTGCCACAATTCGCCTGGCCTATGATCCCAAGCGTGATGATGATGCGGTGTATGCACTGCCGATCGAAATGCCACCTCTCGATGGTGACAAAGTTGATGTCATCGATGAAGAATCGGTCGTGGCATTTGCCAATACCGATGCCATCGTGCACGATGCATTTGCCACGTATTATCAGCGTGTTGAAGGCGAATTATTACTGGGCACCCCAACAGATAACGAACGCGCAGTTACATTTCTTTCGCAACCGACGGAGTCACAGCAACAATTCGCGTATGGTGCTATTCGCTACGATGAAGCGTCGAATACCATACAACGACTGCCTGTGGTTTGGCAAAACGTGGTGGTGCAGCAACTCACTGCACCGACACAACCATTTCAGATACGATGAACAACAAACTCCTCTGGCTGAACATTTTAGTCGCGTGTGTAGGCATCAGTTGCTTCTGGCTGATCAGCCGTGAGCAACGTTGCCAAAATAGCTGGCAAGCAGTCGTACGCACCGATCAAGCCCTTGACCAAATGGACAATACCTTTCCTGATGGATGGGTAGCAGGTGCACCTGGTGTACGCCGTGGCGAGTTTAGTGTGGCAGGTGGAACTTCGATTCACATGCTTGGAATTGGTTCGTGGTTGGGTGTTGTTGATATGCCAGTTGTGGCGGCCAAACCATACTGTATTGCGTTGCGTGCTCTCGCAGACAGCTCATCTTCGACAGCCATTCGCACCCGCTGGATTTGGCGAAATGCCGATGGTGTTGTGCGTGAACGAGTTGCTGTATGGCAAGCGGTACGCCGCTGGAACGGTGAGCAAGATACGCAACCGTGGTCGTATTACACGCAAACCGATGTTGCCCCGCCCGGTGCGACAATGTTGGATATCCATATCGAACCCGCATCGGATGACCGGTTGTATTTGGACCAGGTGGTGGTGCGCCAATCGATACTTGGGACAGCACTCCCTGAACACCGGGATGTTGGTGTTCGGGCGCACCCGTGGCCTGCAGGTTACACTGCAGCGGTATCCTTTTCATATGACTGGGAAACAGCCATGGGGGGACTCATCCACTCACGTTCCATTGATCCGTTGGCAAATATCGACCCAGAGTTGCGTGGGATGCGCATGCGAGATGGACTCACCAACACGTTGCGATTGTTCGCACCGTACAACTTCCAAGCCACATATTTTGTGAACGGCTACAACTTTTTGAGTGGAAACACTGCACGTGCTCAATACATGGGGAATCCGACATTTTCGTGGGCAAGTGCCGCCAATGGGTGGCTCGGTGATACATGGGTGCACGTACCATGGTTTAGTCGTGACCCATACGGTGATGTGCGCACCAATCCAGCGTGGTATTTCGGCGATCTAATTAATCCAGTGCGCAATGCACATCATGACATCCAAAGTCATACGTTTAGTCACTTTTATGGTGGACTTGCAACCCCAGCAGAATGGCAACGCGACATTGAAGCGTGGAATGCAATGGCTGCAACGCGTGGAGTCGCCCCGGCTACTGCTCTGGCTTTTCCATGGAGTAGTAGTGCCGGGATGCGCTACGAAACATGGGAACTTCTCGCAAAAGCAGGATATACTACCATTACACGCACGGCGTGGAATCCTCGATTGCCACAATATCACATTGTTTCTGCTGACGAGGCATTGTGTAAGCCTCTCCCCGGTCATGAGCAACTCATGGTATGTCCTGACTACTATCTCACTGTGGGGAGTCGGGATGGTGCACTGGCGTTGTTGCATCGGATTCGCGGTACGGATGGCATGATAGACTTCTGGGCGCATACTGAGGAAGTCGTAACGCCAGAACAAATCGCGGCTTGGCAATCGGTGGTGGATGCTGTTGCCCAAGCCAAGGACGTTTGGGTTGCTCCAATGCGAGAAATCACTGCCCGTCAACGAGCCGTCGCATCGTTGCAATGGCATGTGGTTGCGGAGAATTCTCAGATACGGACGTTAGTTGTCTCGAATCCGTCAGCGCTGCACATCAACGATGTCGTGTTGACTGTGGACCGGCCGGGATTTGTTTTTGCTGATACGCGCACGCCATCACGTGTAATATCACTGTTGCCACATGCGCGAGCTACATTGAGGATAGTGATTGATGACGCTTCGTTACCGTAACCGTACCTATGTGGTGCTCCTGATATTAATCGTAGTGATTGCATTTGGCATGGTCATGCCGAGGCAACTTGCACAACCGATCCTCTATCAAACACAGGTTCCTTTACACATAGACGTTGATCGTTATCACGAGCTTTTCGATACACAAGGTCAGCTTGACAGTGAATTTAACGATATCCTCTTTCAAGCGCGTGCCGTGATGACCCATCGCTACCCTGGTTTTGGACAAGTGCAACTGGCAGATGCAGTGGTGCTGCAAAACAATCAACTTCTTGTTTCCATCACCACGAATACGCCAATTGAGGCAGCTACGATTGCCAACGAGTATGCTGATGTCCTGATTTTGACGATTCAAGCAGCTGGTGGCCGCGAAATTCTGCGCAATTTGTTGGGTTGGGAAACAACACTCGCACTACAGGGTCGGCCAGCCAGTGACAACGAAGCACGGTTGTTGCGTGATTTTGTACGCCTGTCAGTCTTTTCATTCAATAGACCGATTGAGCCAGTGTCTGAGTATAGTAGTGTGAGCAAACTAACTTTTGCTGACCAGAGTGACATGTTGCGTGCAGTTGAATTACATCGCATGCAACTCGAATACTTCACACTGCCACAGGCAGAAAGTGCCAAGCGTCAGCAATATCTAGACATGGTACAAAGTCTGCGACTGTTTGAGGCCGTCATTGTGCAACATGTTCCGGATTTGGCATTTAATCCGATGCGACCAGGGGAACTCTACCGCACGACGGACGCTCCATTACCAGCCACACCGCTTTCGCGGAACATCCTGGTAAGTGCTGCACTGACGCTGGTTGGCGCACTCTTGTTGACGGTAATTATCATCTGGTTTGATCAAAGCGTTGGCATTGTATCGCGCCTGCAGGACGTATGGCGTTACCGCATCCTTATTGAACACCTTGTGCGGCGAAATCTGCTCCTCCGCTACCGCGGGAGTGTCCTTGGTTTTGCATGGACCCAAATTGCGCCACTTATGCAACTGCTTGTGTATTGGGTTGTATTTGGCTATTTCTTTCCAGGGAATTCATTGCCGCTCTACCCGTTGTTTATTGCAGTTGCATTGATTCCATGGGGATACACATCGGATGCGATTGCGACATCGGTGCGCAGTATTGTCGACAACGCGCCCCTTGTTCGCCATGCGTATTTCCCGCGGGAAATTCTGCCGATTGCGAGTGTATTGACGAGTATGGTCAATTTCTTGCTTTCCATGCCCGTATTGCTGTTGTTTCAAATAGTGATGCGATATGTGGCAATGCACCATGTCGAAGTACCCGCCACCATTCTCTACTTTCCGGTGATTTTGTTGGTGCATACACTCTTTGTGCTTGGATGTGCGTTGCTGCTGGCAGCAATTGCCGTCTATTCACTCGATATCATTCATTTTGTTGGAATATTCTTGCAGATATGGTTCTTTTTGACGCCGATTGTGTATGCACTCAATGGTATCAATGCCCAGTTGGCGCGCATCATCCGGTGGGCGAATCCAATGGCATCAATTATTGAGTATTACCGTGAAATATTTTATGGCCAACCTGTTCCCGCGGGGATGCTGCCAACGCCTGGCATTCCTGCAAGTGAATCAATGGTGCGTTCACTTATTACGGCGTTGTTTGTCTTGGGGGTGGGATATTGGCTGTTTCGTCGGACACATGACTATATTAGTGAGACGCTGTAATGTCAGAGATTGCCATACAACTGGTAAACGTGTACAAATCATACACGCGCGGACGCATGGTGTGGCCATGGGCACGTTGGTTCACGCCCGTTACACCACAACATGATGCATTGCGTCGTATGGTAATCGATGACGTGTCGTTGTGTATCACCAAAGGTGAACGTATTGCATTAATTGGTAATAATGGTGCAGGCAAAAGTACACTCCTCAAACTGATCAGCAACATTCTTGTTCCGGACGCCGGTAAAATCACCGTCAATGGACGTATTTCGTCGTTGCTCGAGCTCGGTATCGGCTTCCATCCTGAAATGACGGGTTTCGAAAATGTCTACTTTTATGGTGCGATGATGGGATTGCGCCGGCATGAAGTAACTGCCCTGCTCCCAGAAATTGAAGCATTTGCGGATATTGGTGCGTACATCCAACAACCAGTCAAAATGTATTCATCTGGCATGTATCAGCGCTTGGCGTTTGCAAGTGCATTTGCCATGTATCCGGATATTTTGATAGCCGACGAAGGTCTCTCTGTTGGCGATGCGACTTTTCAGCAAAAGTGCTTGAATCGCATCGAGGATCTGGGACGGCAAGGAACAACTATTTTGGTTGTGGCCCATAGTGCTGCGGCCACCATGCGTATTGCATCACGCGGGATATGGCTGCATAACGGCAAAATCCATCTCGATGGCCCGATTGCAGACGTCGCCGAGGCGTATGCATCGCATATGACGCTCGAAGCCTTTGAACGGGCTACTGTCGTGCCTGCAGGTGAAATTCAACGTGTCTCGAATCCCTATCTATTGTTTTCTGAGTCGATTCGTGTCAGTGCTGTGCGTATACAGGCGACAGATAACATATGGGATGTCACTACGCCATTGGTGCTCTATGCGGATGTCGATGTGCATGCGACTGAGTATATTGGACGAATGCGCGTGCGCATCATCGGAGCCGCAGAAAATACACCGGTAATCGAGAACGACTATGTTGCTGCGGATACTAAAACATTCCGTCATGGAGTGCAAACGGTGCGCATCACGGTACCGCCACAATCACTCAAACCTGGTTTGTATCGTATCGGAGTGGCGATTTTTACATCGGATGCAACAGACCGCGAAGCCGCAAATTCTACGCTCTTTGTGCGAGTGACGAATGCACATTCGGCTCCTGATGCTGCGTGGCTTACGACGAATTCAATAATGATCGAAGATGCCAATGCCTAAACAGTGGCTACCATACATCTTGCTCGTGTTGATATTGCATGGGTGTGCTGCAGCAGCACCTGTGACTCCCCCTGCACCAACTCCAATACTCCCCACTCCTAATCCGAGTGGCTTAATCGAAATAGACACCTCCGACCAAATCGACTCCGAATTGACGACGTTGGGTGCCTTTCCCCGTATCGATGAGGTCGAGTTTGGTGTCGTCGCACATCTTTTTTATACAGATAGAAATCGCGCGTTGACACTCGCACAAATTGCAGGGTTTGATTGGGTGCGTCAGCAAATCCATTGGAAAGATGTGGAAGCATCGCCAGGTGTCTACTATTGGGATGAAATCGACCGTATCATCGAAGATTCGTCGGGATTTAATACCAAATTGATGATTAGCATTGTGCAGGCACCTGAATTTTATGAAAAAAATCACGGTATCCCGATTGACCCCAAACCATTCGGAGACTTTGTGGCCAACATGATTGATCGATATGGTGGCTTGGTGACCGCCGTAGAAATATGGAACGAACCAAATCTCGCTATCGAAAATGGTGGTCGTATCGATGAAGAAGCAGTCGGTCATTATGCCGAAATGCTGATGGAAGGGTACCGGCGCATCAAAGAAAAACGCCCCTATACATATGTCATTGCTGCCGCCCCATCGTCTACCGGTGTCAACGACGTGAATTTGGCGATGGACGACGAGAAATATCTCCGTACGCTGTATGCCTATAAAAACGGTGCAGTTAAAAACTTTTTCGATGCCCAAGGTGTCCACCCTGGTGCTGCAGCAAACCCTCCTGATACGCTGTGGCCGGATAAACCAGGCAATCCAATCGGGTGGAATGATCATCCATCGCACTATTTTCGCCATGTAGAAAACATCCGTGCACTGATGGTTGAGGCAGGCTTGGCAGAAAAACAAATCTGGCTCACCGAATATGGTTGGGCAACAGCGAACAACACGCCCGGGTATGAGTATGGGAATGCGGTTTCACTCGAAGATCAGGCGGCATTTACTGTGGCTGCTGAACAAATGGTCTATGAAAAATATCGCGACGAAACTGGGCGATCATGGATTGGTGTGATGTTTTTGTGGAATCTGAATTTTGCCATCCTGTGGGGACAAGAAGGCAACCCGAATCACGAACAAGCCGCGTACGGCATCTTGAATCCGGATTGGAGTCCTCGTCCTGTGTTTATTGCGCTCCAAGGAATCAATGAGCGGATAAAAAAAGAACAAGGAAAATGGCGGCCATTACCACCGCCATAATCCGTCTCGCTGCAATTGAACATGTACTGTTTAGTCGTCGTACCCAATAAACCGCATGGCAGTTATCGCCAACGTTTTGGCCACGTGGACAAGTTCTGCCACGGGTACGTTTTCATCTGGCTTGTGCGCAAGTCGCACATCACCTGGCCCATACATAACAGTTGGCATCCCACCGTGTAACACAAACAGTCGCATATCTGCACCGTACGGCATTCCTTCGAATGTGACGGTACCACCGAGGTCGCGATGTGCGTCTGCTAGCGTGTGCACAATTGGATGCGCCATGTCGGTTTCTGCAGGTTCAAATGTGCCACCCCACCATTCCACGATGGGGGGATGATCACGCAACCAGGGATCGTTTTGTGCGACCCGCCGCACGGCATCTTCGAGTTCGCGTCGGGCAGCCTGCGAGTCTTCACCAATACCAATGCCATATCGCCCCTCTGCCACGAGAATTTCGGGAACGCTCGATGGCCAATTCCCCGCATGTACCGTGCCAATGCTGAGGGGATAGGGCAAGCGGTAGTTGTGAAAGAGTGGATGTCGCATGCGCGCATTGCGTTCGGATTCGAGTGCGATGAGTGCTTGATGGATGAGTATGTACTTTTCGACCGCACTGACACCTTCTTCGCGGTAACATCCGTGTGCGGACAACCCTGGCACCGTAATGCGCACATTGTGTGCACCCGCTTGTGCAGGTGCGATGGCCATTCGTGTTGGTTCTGGGATGATGACTGCATCTGCGGTGTAGCCCCGTACGATGCCAGCCAATGTGCCACACCCACCGTCTTCTTCACCAATCACACTTTGTACATGCAAGCGACCGTTGAGTCGAATTCCTGCGTGGTGGATTGCCCGTGCAGCCCATACCGCGGCAATCAGTCCACCTTTCATGTCGAGTGCACCTCTGCCGTACATGCGCCCATCGACGATTGATGCGTGCCATGGATGGTGGTGCCAGTTGGCATGGTCGCCTTCAGGGACGACATCAATATGCCCATTGAAAATTAACGATTTCCCGCCATTGTCACTGCCTAGTGTGCCGACGACACCGAGCCCTGCGCTCCGCTCAATTTCCCACGAAAAACCAGGATGCTGTTGTAGTGTGGCAAAGTCGATATCCCAGACATCAACTTCGAGACCAGAGTAGCTCATGATATGTGCAACATGGCGGTGAGCATCGCTTTCGTGGTTGCCAAAACTTTGAAAGCTGACGATTTGTGTTAACGCGTCTAACATGCTTGCTTCATCGAAATGGGCAAGTACGCGCGCTTCACTACTGTTCTGTGCGTGCGTCATTGGGTTGCTCTAGTCTCGTAGTAATGGTCGGGTCAGACAGGTTGGTCCGCCTTCAGCCTTCAAGGAAATTTCATTACCGCGGTACGTTTGCACTTCGCACCCCGCATCACTCAACAGCCGTGCCGTGATTGGGTTACAGTCGAGCATCAAACAGACTTTGGGGGCAATAGCGAGGACATTGGTGGCCATGGTGTCATATTCACTCGCAGGAATCTCGATCAACTTCATATTGCGGCGTTTGAGTTCCTGATACATGGCAGTCGGCATGAGTGGTAAATGCACAACAGCCATATCATGGTCGACCATAGAAATGAACGATAGTAAGTGCAGGCAGGCTTCTGGACCGGTGTAATACGGTAAATCATACGAAATGACAGTGACGCCATGCGGAGTGAGCATCTCGCGAATTTGCTGAACGGCTGCATAATTAGTACGGAAGCCAACGCCAATCATCAGGGTGTGGTCATCGACCCACATCGTATCGCCACCTTCGGCGCGTGCATCACCCGTGAGTTGGCCGAGGATTGGGATACCGTGCTTCTGCATACTTTGCCCGATGGCCTGTTCTTCCCCGACGCGCAGTGGTTTGCCCATATGCAGGAGAATGGCACCGTGATTGGTAACAATGGCTGGATCAAAACAAAAAATCGCATCTGCGTGATCGGGCAGTGCAGTATCGTGCATGATGACTTCACACCCTGCGCGGCGTAGCGTGTCACAGAGTGCGGCATGTTCTGCGAGTGCACCGTTTTTGTCTGGCTGTGATGTATAGTGCCAGCGTAATGGGTCGGCCTGATAAAATGCACGATCAGGTGTTCTGAGCATGACTTTGCGCAATTGACTGACCATGTTTTGGGATCCATACGTACGTACACTCATAACACAACCTTTCATCAAAACAAACTCGTCATCGACGTTGGAAAAAGAACACTAGAGACCCATGGTGCGGACGATAAGTTCGTCAACTGTAACACTTCCTGATGTATGTAACTTGTATGCCTTTGCGGCATGGGTAGGATACACACGAAGTGAACATACGGCATATTTCCCTACATAGACTTCAATGATGGAGCGATCGATATAGATATGCAAGGTGATTGTTGCCCCAATCGATGGATGTAACGGGATGGTATAGCTATCTTTGGCTGTATTTTGATTCAGACTGCTCTGCGCCATACTCAAAGTGACGGTGTTTGCCTGGCGATTCCACGTTACGGTTGTTTGTTCGCCGCTCTGTGCATCATGGCGCAAACATAAAGTAACGAGCGCATCTGCGCTACCAGTGAGTGTGGCATGAATGGCCAGGCTGTCACCTTGCACATGGGCCAATGCCAATTGTGTCTGCGCAACGGATGTATCGCGCGCATGCACTAACGTCTCTTGTTCGAGCGCAGTGACTTCTGGTGCGACAGTGTAGGTCATATCGCCTGCGTCATCGAGTGCCAACACACGAGGTAACGTCATAACGCCTTGCCAGCCTTCGGCACGGCACGCACTTTCGTGGCGCTGTTCTTGGCACCAGCCAATCATTATCCGCCGTCCTTGTGCATCGGTAAAACTTTGTGGTGCATAGAAACTTACACCATGGTCGACATAATCACGGTTTTGTGGTGTGAATGTCCGACCGTTGAATTGGCCACTCATGTAGATTACCCGTCGCATCGGGAGTGGGGACGTAATGAATACGTGCTTGTTGTTACTGGCAAAAAAATCAGGACACTCGTAGAGTTGTTCGTTGACCGTGTCTTCTGACTGAATAAGACGGCCGAGATATTCCCATTGCAACAAATCACGGGAACGAAACAGTGGCGCAACAGCACGTACCCCATCACCAGAACCGAGCACTTGATACCAAAATTCCCCATCGTGCCACATCGTATGGTCACGAAAATCATAGACCAAATTGTCGGGCAGGGTGCGGATGACAGGGTTCTCTGGTGCCTTGGTAAACGCACGCATCGTGTCATCAGCATAGGCTAGGCATGGAAGTTGATAGGGGTTATTTACGCCGGTGTAGACGATGACGGGTTTCCCATTGTGCACAATGGCGCATCCTGAGAATACACCATCACGGTCATATGGTTGGTCGGGTGCAAGTGCAATCGGCAGATCCTCCCAGTGCACTAAATCTCGACTGACTGCATGTCCCCAGTGCATTGCACCCCAATATGCCGCATGTGGATTGTACTGATAAAACATATGATACTCACCACGCCAATGAATAAGTCCATTTGGATCATTTATCCACTGTTGAGGTGCAGTAAAGTGATATCGTGGTCGATGTCGATCTGTGCTCGATTCGTATCGTTTTTCCATTGTTTCCTCACATTGCTTGTGCGCAATTTGCTGACGTAGGAATTATACTATTGTTACATGATGCTGTTGTATCGGCCTAGCTATGTATGTGTGCCACGGATAGTAGACTGTAGTGCACAATATTGCATATAATATATCTCACGCGCATTTTTCACACTTCACATAAATTCAGCATACATCGAATACGGAGGTCGTGTGGAGGCTTTCTCTAAATCAAAACACATGCAATCGCGCATTATTGCCCTGGTCGTTTCAGTGGCAATGTGTGCCTCGTTGTATCTCCTTTTTACCCCACGTTGGGAGACCAACGATGATATCGGTATGTCAATGGTGGCACATGGGTATGGAACTACGGCATATGCATCGGCCAACCTGATATTTTCGAATGTTATTTGGGGATATGTTATTCAATTACTCCCAACGGTGAACGGTGTACTAGGGTATTCGCTTGCTGCTATTCTGGTGATGATTATTAGTTGTAGCGTTTTACTGTACATATTACATCATGCGCAATCAGCATGGTTATTCGGAGTTGTTGTCACATTCGTAATTTTTCTGCGACCATTATTATTCCCGCAATTTACTATCAACGCTGGCATGATGACACTTGCGGGGATCGTATGTTGGATGCGATTTAGGCATCATCAATCAATCCAACTCGTTGTGGTCGGTTGTGTTTGTGTATTTCTAGGGTATCTTATTCGTAATCAAGAAGCATATCTTCTTTTGTTGGTTGCATCACCGCTGATACCATGGATTTTGATTTGGCGTCATTATCATGCGCGTCTTGCGCTATTCGTAACAGTTGCTGCCGTTGTTGGTGCGTTTTTGCTTGATGCACAGGCGTATTCGGCGAGCGAATGGCGTCAATTCAACAACTTGAATCAGATCCGCGCTCAGTTTACAGATTACAATGCAGATAAATACATCAAAGCACGCCCAGAAATCATGGCAAAATATGGCTACAGTGAAAATGACATAAATCTTGTGCGAAATTGGTTTTTTGTTGATGCGTCATTGGTAAATCCACAGACACTATCTCAAATGCTTGCCGAACTTGGTCCGATTTCAGCGAAACTTGGAGAGATGAAAAGTGGGTGGGCGAGTATCCAAGCGTTAGCGCATCCTCAATTACGACTGTTGTTTGTGTTGGCAATATGTTTCTTGGTGTTGAATCAAAGTAGCCGGGTGTTTCTTAGTTGGATACTCTGTGTTATTGCTGTTTTTCTCATGGGAATATATGGGCGACCAGGGGTACTCCGCGTGTATGTGCCTCTTGAATCGCTGTTGATTGTAGCACCATTGCTTGTGCAAAATGCTCATTCATATACGACATGGCATAGAATTCGCAAA
The DNA here is from genome assembly GCA_964539815.1 of uncultured Klebsiella sp. Taxonomy (GTDB): domain Bacteria; phylum Chloroflexota; class Chloroflexia; order Chloroflexales; family Roseiflexaceae; genus UBA965. The sequence continues at coordinate 44,626 of CAZIKU010000001.1, forward strand.
ATTATGACATTTCTTTTGGTGTGCATTATTGTTGTCCCATATACCATTCACGTAACTTCAGAATCAGTACGTTCGACTGCTCAAATGGCGCAACTGCAAGCTGATTTTCGTGATTTCCCACGTGATGAAGTTGTTGTGTGGGGGGCGTCATTCCCCTTTGAAGCGATGTATCCAGTATTGCAACAATCTCCGATTGCGATGCAATATCAGCTCCATAGTCTTGGTGCGTTTACGACTGCACCTTTCTCACGAGCTTTTGTTGCGCATCACGCAGGGAATGGCATGGTTGCTACATTGCTGTCTCGTGGTGGTATTCGTGTGCTTGCTGCTCCATTTCAATTTGAATTGCTTCGCATCTATTGTGCAGAACATTACAGTGGCGAACTCATCGATCTGTCACAACAACAATTTGGCAAACTACAAATGCGACACGTTCGCTGTATCAAATAAATAGGGCATCGTATTACGAATCTATGCGTGGCCGTACATAGGTCATGGTCACATTGTGCATTACCGTATGAAACCCTAATGCATGGTAAAGAGTGATTGCATGATAATCATGTATCGCGAATAAATATACCGTTTCTGCTTGAAGATGCGCATGAGCGACTGCATGGCTGACCAGGTGTTTTGCTACACCTTGCCGGCGCAATGGTGCTGTCACAAAAACCGATTCAATTCGACAAATATTGTTGTGTGTGAATGTCAAGCAACGACCTGCAGGTACACCATCGAGATATGCAATATAGCCTTGTACTGCACTGTCGCGCAATTCTTCACGCCGTAGCGCATACATTTCGCTAGACGTGCTATGTGGCGTTGCTTCTTCAAGTGATGCCCATTGAATACGTTGTTCATCTGTTGAGACACGCACAACGTCGATCCGTGATGTTGCGGTGACAGGAACCGGTGCATCTAGGATGAGTAAATCTGTGATGCCCCAGTCGTAGCGTGCAGTAAACCCGTGACTAGTAAGGAGTTGAGGGAATGTTGATGGTGTGGCATAGCTGTCAAGGTAGACTACGCTATCACATCCGAGCGCTTCGTAGAATGCAATAATATCTGTGATAGCATGGGTGGCTTCTTGTTCGCTCTGTAGACGAAACAAACCTGCGTGATTGGGGTCATAACGTGTCGGCAACGCAGGATTTGTGTAGAGGACGTATCCATCGCGTACCGTTTGTTTGCTGATAGTTTGCCAATAGGCACTGTCATGTTGCCAAATATAGTTGTAATTCATAATCCTGAGTTGCGTGTAGGTATCGCTACCGGCTCGGAGTAAAGTTCGAGTGGCCAGACATCTGGGTAAACATTTGTCAAAGGCAAGTCAATGCGATCACGGTAGACGGCTGATAAGTAGGCTGCCAAATTGACTTCGGCGGATTCAACGACGTGGTTAAATCCAATACGGGGCTCATTACCAGTTGTAATCCAGTTGGCCATATCGTGTATGGCATTGTCCCAACACCCATCCCAGCTGACTTTATTTCGGAAGTCGTATTCATACGTTCCCGTACGATTCGTCAGTGTCATGCGTTCTTCATCATGGATGGATATTGTGCCATGTGACCCGACTATCGTCATGATATCATCGCCGGGCATGGCTTGCCCACCATCGAGAATGCCACGCGCGCCATTCGCAAACCCGATGTGGACTGTTGCATGGTCTTCCATTGCATGCCCAAACCCGCGTAGATCGCGCACACGAGCCTGTCCCATGACCCAACTCACGGGTTGTTCCGATACCAAGTAGCGGAACATGTCGATCCAGTGTGATCCCCATTCGCTCAAATCCCAGCCTGCGATTCCTGCGAGACACGCAATTGGTGTGCCAATCCGACCTTCTGTGATGCATTGTTGTGCATGGGTGAATACGGGACGATAACGGCGCACATGGGCCACACCAATTTTGATACCTGTTGATGCAACAAGCTGACGAACTGCATGGAGCTGATGAACTGACGCCATAAACGGTTTTTCACAAAAGACAGCTTTCACCCCTGCATGGGCTGCGGCTTCGAGCATCTCGTAGTGTAGTCCGACGTATGTACAAATACTCACGATATCCGGTTGCTCATCACGGAGGAGTTGTTTGTAGTCGAGATATCCGGTGGCGTCGAACCGTTCATTAAACGCATCGAGATGACTTTGAACGATATCTGCAACGGCCACGAGTTTGCAGGTAGCGGTGCGCTGGTATGCACCCGCATGCGTATAACCTATTTGATAGCCACCGAGCTTGGTTTGCGTGGCATTGGCTTTGCCGGCACCAATAATTGCAGTACGATACATTGTTTGATCCTACATGTGCGGCTGAAGCAGCCATTGCACGCTATTACGCCATAGTTGACGTATGGCGGGGGCTTCGATTGAGCGTAAGTTGTGCCCGAGTGCAATATATACCGCAGTTCCTGCGGCATGTGATGCAGAAAGTGTTGTCACCATTGGATGCTGTTGTTCATCCCAGGGTGCCCACGCGTGATGGGTCGGATTGCGCGACTCATCCATCCATAATTTATAGTAGATTTCATCTACGGTGGCGAAATCATGTACCCCGGCAACGACTGGATGATTGGTGTTCCCAATATGAATCATATGTGCTTGGAATGGCGAGTGTGATGCACGTTGCCAGCCCCACTGTACACCCAGGCGTTGCGCGAATTCTGGCCAGTCGCTGTAGCATCCAATGGCACCATGGTGAATGAGGAGCGGGCGTTTGCTGTCGCAATAGCGCAAAAACTTTGCTTGAGCGTCAGCGGTAATCGGTGTATAGGTCATATTGCCGGCCCAATCGGCACTCATCCCTGGCCAGAGCATACCCATAGGGACGAGTAAATCGACATCGTCGAGGTCATCAAATGCTGCTGCATCGTGTCTGACGCTAATACGATATTGTGGGTCGAGCCATGTACTGATGATTGATGCTTGTTCATCAACTGGATGTGCACGTGGCCCACCCACATGGAAGCGAATATGCATGGAATTCTCCTCGTTCCTACGATTTTGTATCATTATATGTGCAAACCTACAACACAATGAACATGGTCGAAATATACGCTACACTAGTCATGATGAATTACAACGAGGCACATAATGGCGCTGACTTGGTTACCACGGTGGTTGCGCAATCCGGTGTTGCGTGGTGCACTTTACTATTTTGGGTACTGGGGTGTGGTGGGATTCTACGTTCCCTTTTTGTTTGTTCACTTCAAAGAAATAGGACTGAGTGGCACCCAAATTGGCATTTTTGCTACCATGTTGCCCTTGCTGATGCTGACATCTGCACCGTATATCGCGAGCCTTGCAGACCGCTGGCGTGCACGTGTGCGCATACTGGCCGTGTGTATTGCCTTGACCGGCATTTCGATACTGTTGCTCGGGATGAGTGATAATTATCTTATTCTCGCACCACTGATGTTATTTATGTCAGTGGTGCGTAGTCCAATTGCGGGAATTGGCGATGGAATTATTGCCAAAATGGCAGTTCAGCACAATATCAACTTTGGATCGATGCGGATGTGGGGATCATTTGGTTTTGCATCGATAGCTATCATTAGTGGCTATATTTGGCAGCAGACCGGTTATGCCCCAATGTTCGTGGCTGCATGTGTCGGGTTTGTGCCGGTTGCCATCATAGCGCTGTTTCTCGACGAAGAGCAAGTTGCGGCGCGACAAGGGCCGACGTGGGGACCGCTCCTCAAAGATCCTGCAATGCGCAATATTCTGATTGTGGCGTTTCTGATGGCAGGCTCTTTGAGTATGAGTGGCACATTTGAAGGTATTTTGATGTCGTCGCTGGGTGGTGGCGGTCTGTATATCGGTCTCTTGTTGGGTGTAACTGGGATGTCCGAAATTCCCATGATGCGCAATGCGCCACGACTCTCCGCATGGCTAGGCGCAGAGCGCACACTCATGCTCGGCTGTGGTATTTTGGCGTTTGCACATCTTGCATATGCCCTGGCATGGTCACCTACTATCCTGCTTGCGGCTGCCGTGTTGCGCGGTTCCGGTTTTGGGCTTTCGTTCGTCATGCTCGTTTCCATTGTGGCGGCACGTGCTCCAGCTGGCTTGGCAGCAAGTTCACAAGCGGCCGTGTCAGCCGCTGGTTGGGGGCTCGCACCATTAATTGGCATCCCACTTAGCGGAATGTTGTATGATGCTACTGGCGGGGCACAAAGCATTTTTCTCGTCAGTGTGGTGATGGCATGTGCGGCAGCAAGTACCGTTGCATTTGGTGTCTGGCGAGGGGTCTTTCGACCGCATGCGTCACAGGAGGGATAGATGGCGTATTGGCTGCTCAAAACAGAACCTGACGATTATCAGTATGCCCAACTTCAGGCTGCCGGGCGCACTATCTGGGATGGTGTGGCCAATGCAATGGCCGTAAACTTCATCAAAACAATGCAGGTTGGGGATGAGTGCATCATCTATCATACGGGTGATGAACGTCGCTGTGCCGGTGTGGCACGCGTGGTGTCTCCACCATACATCGATCCGACCGACTCCACCAAAAAACTTTTTGTGGTCGATGTTGAAGCCGTACGTGCATTGCATGATGGGATTCAGCTTGCCCAAATCAAAGCGCAAGCACTATTCGCTGATTCGTATTTGGTGCGCATCGGACGGCTTTCTGTTGTGCCGTTAACAGAAGCACAGTTCGCGTATTTACTCGCAGAGTAATCTGGAAAGGGTTTATCAATGTCTCAAGAACTCCAAGAATTAAAGACACGACTTGCGGAGTTGAGTGACCTCAATGCAATCGCCGCATTGCTCGGGTGGGATCAAAGCAGTATTATGCCGGCTGGCGCAGGTGAGGGGCGTGGTCGTCAGATGGCCCTGATGTCCAAAATGCTCCATGAGAAATTCACTGATCCGGCGATTGGTCATTTGTTGGAAAAATTGCGCGTCCAGGCTGAAGATTGGCCAGCGGAGAGCGTAGATGCTCAATTGGTTGCAGTGACTGCCAAAGACTATGACCAGGCTACACGCGTGCCTGCAGAATTTGTCAGTGAAATGGCATCACATTCCAATGCAAGCTACATGGCATGGGCCGAAGCACGCCCCAACAACGATTTTGCCAAAGTAGTGCCGTATCTCGAAAAAACGCTCGAACTCAGTCGTAAATATGCCTCCTTTTTCCCTGGGTTTAGCCACATCGCCGATCCGCTCATCGACCAATCAGATGCAGGCATGACCGTGGCCACCATCCGCCCACTCTTTAAAACGTTGCGCGATGGTCTGGTACCGATGGTAGATGCTATTTGTCGGCAAGCACCGGTCGATGATTCATGTCTGCTCGGCCCCTATCCGATTCCCGCACAGATGGAATATGGCCGGCGCTTGGCAGAGATTGTTGGTTATGACTTCCATCGTGGGCGCCTCGATACGGCGCTACATCCATTCGAAGCCCGTTTGGCATATGGTGATATCCGCATCACCACGCGTGCGCGTGAAAATGACCTCGGTGACTGTATTTTTAGCGTCATCCACGAGTGCGGGCATGCCATGTACGAGCAAGGTGTGGCATTCGAACTCGAAGGCACTCCATTGGCACATGGGACGTCGAGCGGGGTGCACGAAAGTCAGTCACGGTTGTGGGAGAATATCGTTGGTCGCTCGCGTACGTTTTGGCAACACCACTATGCAGGATTGCAGGACGTCTTTCCCACGCAGCTCGGTAATGTATCACTCGATACCTTTTATCGTGCCATCAACAAAGTTTCACGTTCATTGATCCGCACCGATGCCGATGAAGTGACCTACAACCTGCACGTGATTATTCGTTTTGAGTTGGAACTTGAATTGCTCGAGGGAACGTTGGCGGTAAAAGACTTAGCCCGTACATGGAAAGAGCGCTATGCCAGCACGTTGGGCATCGAGCCACCAAACGACAAAGATGGCGTGCTGCAAGACGTACACTGGTATGCGGGAACGATTGGTGGTTCCTTCCAAGGCTATACCATTGGCAACGTCATGTCTGCACAGATTTACGATGCCGCAATAGCAAGTAACCCGGGCATCGCACAAGATATTGCCACAGGCAACTATCGTTCGTTGCTGACATGGTTGCAACAACACCTCTATGCCACCGGTCGACGGTATAATGCCCCTGATACACTCAAGCGTGTCACCGGACAAGAGTTGTCGGTGATCCCGTATTTCGCTTACTTGCGCAAAAAGTATGGGGCGATTTACTCATTATAATCTCATGCAACTTTGGCATGCCCACCCACGTCATAAATGTGGGTGGGATTTATTCTATTATTCTAGATGGGGCACCATATGAGTCGAATCGATACTATAGTTTTGGTTGCATTCACACTAATTGCTGCACTGGTTGGTAGTGCACTACCAACACTCATTCGGCCACAATCGCCAGTTGCAGTTGGTCCTGATGCACAACCAGTGACGCGGCGCATCGATGTGTCCGGTTCAGGAATTGTGTATGCGATTCCTGACCAGGCCACGGTGCAAATCGGAGTGTCTTCGCAATCGGCGAGTGCATCAGATGCACTCAAAGATAACTCGAGCAAGACAGCCGCTGTGATTGAAACAATCAAATCGTTGGGTGTAGAAGAGAAAGATATCCAGACGCGCGATTTTTCAATTTACCCCACGTATGATCAGGCTACGAGTACAAAAATAACCGGGTACCAGGTAAATAACGCGGTGGTGGTGATTATCCGCGATGTCAAAAACGCGGGTGCCATCCTCGACCAGGTAGTCCAGTCGGGTGCAAACAATATCTCAGGTTTGTCGTTTGATGTATCGGATCCGACTGCACAACAGGCTGAAGCGCGTGCCAAAGCAGTTGCTGTTGCCCGTGCCAAAGCAGAAGTGTTGGCGTCAGCAGCTGGGGTATCGTTGGGTGATATCATCAGTATCAACGAATCGGTAACCAATAGCGGTCCGATTATGCCGTACGCACGTGCAGATATGGCAATGGCTGAAGCCGTGCCAGTTGCGACAGGTCAACAAGCAATCACCGTGGATGTGTCGATCTCATTTGCCATCCGCTAAGCGATTCATTCAACATGCAACCACGGGCAGGTGTATACCTAGCCCGTGGTTTTTGGTATTATAGACACGAATAGTTCTAGTAAGTAGGTCGTCGTGTTCATTCCAGAAGATCATTCGCACCGTCGATACAATCCATTGCTCGATGAATGGGTACTCGTCTCGCCTCATCGTACCAAGCGTCCATGGCAAGGTCAGGTAGAATCATTGCCGCCAGAAGCACGACTACCGTATGATGCAGGATGTTATTTGTGTCCTGGGAATGCGCGCGTCGGTGGACACACCAACCCCACATACAATGATGTGTTCGTGTTTGATAATGACTTTGCTGCACTCCAGAGTGATGCCCCTGCAGGAGGATCAAATCAAGGATTGTTACGTGCCGAAAGCGAGCGCGGGACATGCCGTGTCATCTGTTTTAGCCCGCGTCATGATTTGACTCTGGGGGAAATGCACCGTGACGATATCGCGCGTGTCGTGCGCGTCTGGCAATCGCAATATGCCGAGCTCAGTCAGGAGCCCGATATCGGCTACGTGCAAATATTTGAAAATCGTGGTGCCATGATGGGGTCGAGTAACCCGCATCCGCATGGGCAAATCTGGGCAACGCAGCATACGCCAACGTTGGTGGTCCGTGAAGATGCTAACCAACTTGTCTATTTTGCCAGTCATGGCCGCACGTTGCTGACTGACTACCTCGCCCAAGAAATCAGCAGTGGTGAGCGTATTGTCGCAATCAACGATGCATTTGTCGCATTAGTACCGTGGTGGGCGATATGGCCATTTGAAACAATGATTTTGCCGCGTCGCCCACAAGCGCACATCGGCGAACTCAGTTCAAGTGAAGTCGTCGACTTGGCAGATATCCTCAAACGGACGGTGACGCGCTACGACAATCTCTTTTCAACGTTGTTTCCGTATTCACTGGGTATTCATCAAGCGCCGAGCAAAATGACCAAAGTTGACCACTGGCATTGGCATATTCACATCGTTCCACCGTTGCTGCGCTCTGCTACCGTACGCAAATTTATGGTCGGGTATGAATTGCTCGCCGAGCCACAACGTGACATAACTCCCGAACAAGCGGCGAAGCGTCTGCGTGAACTGTCTGAAAAACACTACCGGGAGCAAAAAGTATGAGTATTAGTACTGCATGGCTTGATGCTGAATCTGTAGATGTGGCACTTCCTCGACTTCATGAGATCCTGGTTGCGGTTGTCGAAGCAAATGCAAGTGTAGGATTTATGTTGCCGGTGGATCATGCCGTTATTGCTCGCTATTGGTATGGTGTTGCTGATGCGGTAAAACGTGCAGCCAAGCATGTTGTCGTTGCTTATGATGCGGATGGTCACATCATCGGAACAGCGCAAATCGAAAACGCATCATCCGCGAATGGTGCTCATCGTGCCGAAGTTATGAAGGTATTAGTGCATCCACGCATGCAGCGCCATGGCGTCGGACTCGTGTTGATGCACGAGCTCGAGAAATTCGCACAGGCACGGGGTTGGTGGTTGCTGTTGCTCGACACCAAACAGGGCGACGGAGGCGAGCGATTATACGCCAAGGCAGGCTGGACAAAGTTCGGCGAAGTGCCGGAGTATGCCTTTAGCCCAGATGGGACGCTCGCGGGGACGAGTTTTTGGTATAAGTTACTCGCGCACTAAATCAACAGGATTTCCTGTGATTTTGGTGCTTTTTGTTCATTCATACTGCCCGATCGGTAGCCAGTTAAATCGAGCGTTACAAACTTATACCCGAGTGCTTTGAGTTTATCGGTGATTGCATCACGATGCGTCATGGCAAGTTCGAATTGGTCGTTGGTGACTTCGATCCGCGCAATCGCATCATGATGGCGTACGCGGAATTGATGGAATCCCAAGCTGCGCATGTGGCGCTCTGCTTCGTCCAAGATGCGGAGTTTGTCTGCAGTGACTCGTTCTCCGTATTGAATTCGCGATGAAAGACACGCATACGACGGTTTGTTCCAATTCGAGAGCCCGAAGTTTTTGGCCAGGACGCGGATTTCTGCCTTACCGAGACCTGCTTCAATTAACGGACTACGCACATTGAATTCTTTGGCGGCCTGGTGTCCTGGCCGGTGCGTGCCTACGTCATCGGCCATCGCCCCGTAGACAATCGTTTGTATGCCGAGAGAATGTGCGAGTGGCTCGAGCTCACTGAAGAGTGTTTTCTTGCAAAAGTAACAGCGATCGGTATCGTTGCGTGCATATCCCTCGAGCGCGAGTTCATGCGTTGTGACGACTTCGTGTCGCGCACCAATGTCGCGTGCGAGTTGTTGCGCTTGGGCCAATTCCTCACGCGGATATGTTTCGGAGTCTGCAGTGCCAGCAACACACTTATCACCGAGTACATCGTAGGCAACTTTCAGCAGCACTGTGCTATCTACGCCACCTGAAAATGCCACGAGGACACTCCCCATGTCGCGCAACAACTGTTGCAAGTGTGTGTATTTTTCTTGAAGTGACTGAGTAGTCATACGCGAGTTCCTTTGTGACGAGCCGTAAATAGCTGACGTGCAATGCGTGCCGCGGCCGCCCCTGCGCCTACGCCATTATCAATATTAACCACAGTAATTCCTGGTGCGCAACTTTGCAACATGGTGCCGAGTGCGGCATGTCCTGCCCCGCCAAAGCCATAGCCGACTGCGGTAGGGAGCCCGATGACCGGGACATCCACTAATCCCGTGATGACCGAAGGTAGTGCACCGTCCATCCCTGCTGCTACTATGATAACATCGACGGGGATTGTTAATAAATGGCGGAGCGGTTCAAAGAGCCGGTGTAACCCAGCAACTCCCACATCAGTGACACGGTGTACATCACATCCCAACTCATGGCAGATAGCTGCGGCCTCATCTGCAACTGGTAAATCGCTTGTTCCTGCGGCCACAATACCAACGTTGCCTCCTTTTTCGGGGAGGCTACTCGACGTGTGTGCAATGGTGATAATGCGATCTGCGGTCCCGCGTGTAATCATATCTGCGGGATACGTGGCACATAATGCCGCAACAGTCTCTGGTTGTGCTCGACTCACGAGTGCGCGTCCGTTGCGTGCGAGTAACCCGGCTACGATAGCAAGTGTTTGTTCTGTGGTTTTGTTGATGGCATATATGACTTCGGGCATGCCGGTGCGTTGTTGACGTAGCAAATCAATGGAGGCAAAAGAGTCGATGTGCAAAATTGGATTTGTCATGATGTGTAATCCTCGCGTGTTTCTCCATATGCAGTTATACCAATTCCGCCTAAGAGGCTGATTAGCCCGACGAGTTGGAATGGCGTAATCTGTTCACCAAAAAGGGTGAATGCCAAAATCGCCGAACCTACCGGTTCACCGAGCAATGCGATTGTAACGAGCAATGCAGATAAGTGGCGCATTGCAAAGTTGATGGATGTGTGCCCGAGTAATTGTGGGCCAAGTGCTAATCCGATTAAGTAGAGCCATGCCACAGGTTGTGCTGGCAATGCGGTGAGGCCTACACTCATGCATGCGAGCAGAAGTACGATGGCAGCACTGCCGTATGTGATCCAAATATAGTGAAGCAACGGAATGTGTGCGCGGACACCGCGCCCAATCAGAAAGTATATAGAACCACTAATTGCACCAATGAGTGCGAGACTGTTGCCGAGGAGTGGTTGTGGTCCATTGGCACTTTGCTGGTCGCTGAGTGCGATAATAATTGACCCGGCAATGGTCAACACCATTCCGCCAATCCGCCATTGATTGAGTCGTTCTTTGAAAATGAGCATGGCTGCAATTCCGACCCATAGTGGCGTCGTCGAGACCAGGGCCGCAGACGACGCCACTGTGGTGTATTCTAGGGATTGAATCCATGTGGCAAAATGTACGGCGAGACATAGTCCTGACAAAAGTGCCATGCGTACATGTGACCATGCATACGCGCGTGCTGTTGTCGCCCATCTGTAGGCAACAATGAGTGTCAAGATACTTGCAGAAACACCGAGGCGTATCGCTGCAATGCTCAGCGATGGGATAGCCATCCCTTGAGCGTAACGTATGAGGATTGAAGATGTGGCAATTACACAGATGCCACATGCGAGGAAAATCGCTGCCAGCACTTTTGCCGAGACAACTGGTGTGTTCATAGTTAAATTGTACCATTATGCATGGTCTGACAGTATAGGAACTTTGTATTGGTGCAATTACATCAAAATGTGATTGTTTAGTATAATATGCACATAGGTATAGAGGAATCAAAACATGCGCGTGTTGATGATATCGTGGGAGTATCCACCGCATATGGTCGGTGGACTTGGCCGGCATGTCGCAGACTTGGCACCACAACTTGCCAAACAAGGTGTTGACTTGACACTGCTTACTCCGTGGTCTGCGGGTGCATTGCAATATGAGCAGGTTGCACCAAATTTGCATATTGTCAGAGTGCCACTCAATGAACGTGCACTCGATATTGTGACGCGGGTTTCAGATGCAACAGTAGCCTTAGTAAATGTTGCACATGCACTCTGGAAAGAACATGGTGGGTTTGATTTAATCCACGTTCATGATTGGTTGTTGGCAGATGCTGCTATAACGCTCAAACACCATTATCGGCGACCGTTGTTGGCCACAATCCATGCAAGCGAACGTGGACGTCGACGCGGTGATATTTCTTCCCCTGAATCACGTGCAATTGATGCAATTGAGTGGCGACTCACGTATGAGGCCTGGCGGGTGATTGTCTGCTCACAATACATGGTTTCACAGCTCGTCAATGACTTTGACTTGCCACACGACAAAATTGATATGGTTCCAAATGGAGTGGTCATTCCGGCGAACCCGTTTGCCTGCGCACAAGACCGGTTGCACTATCGTATGCGCTATCAGCCGTTCGATGCTCCGTTGCTTTTTGCTGTTGGCCGACTGGTTCATGAAAAAGGCTGGCATGTGTTGATTGCGGCACTCGCGCGCCTACGACATGTATTTGCCCATACGCGACTCGTTTTGGCTGGCGTCGGAGGATATCGTGATGAACTGCTCTGGCTCGCACGCAAACATGATGTATTGAGTGCAGTGACATTTGCTGGCTTTATTAGCGATGACGATCGCAATAAACTGTATGCAGCTGCCGATATAGCAGTATTTCCGTCACTCTATGAACCGTTTGGAATAGTCGCATTAGAAGCTATGGCGTTGCGTTGTCCGGTGGTCGTCAGTAATACGGGTGGGTTACGAGAAGTGGTTCAGTCGAATCGTACGGGAGTGCTCGTATCGCCAGATGATGTAGATGCATTAGTCGCAGGATTGACTACGACCTTGAGTGAGTCAGTGCAAACGAATGAGCGCATCCAACTTGCGTACGAAGATACGCGTATTACCTATGGTTGGCAGACGATTGCTGCGTCGACAGCGGCTGTGTATGGGCGAGTAATCGCCGAGTGGCAAAACTCCGATTGGGGGCATGCATCGTGATTTGTTGCGTGTTTGTGTACTGTCAGATACACTACACATAGATTTGTTAGATGAGGTACGCTATGACTGCACCTGTTCGTCCACCACGTCGTTCTACAGCATACGTGCATGCTGCGTATACCCGCTGTGTTGGTACGTGGCTCGAGAATGCTCCGAGCAAAGAAGAACTCTCCGCCATGCGTGATGCGATGGAAGCCGCCCGCCGCTACCGCGAAACGGTAAAAGATGCCATTCCAACAGTTGATGCCTACAACGAAATGAGTTTGGCACTCTTTCGCCATGAACGATTCCGTGCAATTGCGTTGGATGGCTGGATTATCGCCGATGTCATTGATGCGAATGGTGAACCACCAATCGTCGAAGACGAAGCTGATCCCACGTTCTCACAATACATCCGTGCTGCAGTAGGCACTGTGGCATCTGCGCGTATCCGTCGTGCATTAGCAGAACAAGCACAACGCTTTTTGCCCATGCTGATTGATGAAGATGATAAGGTGGGAGCTATTTTGTTGGCTCAAAATACCTACATGACATTAATGAGTGAATCATCCACTCCACTCTTGGTGCAAAGCATCGTGAGCGGCTTGTCAGCATATTACGACGAATTGCCCGAAGAATAACGCCACGAAGATAGAACCACCTGTCACAAATCTGTGACAGGTGGTTTTTTCGTACCTTTTTGCATTACAAGAGCGGTATACCTCACAACAAAGGAGGTAGGTATGCTTGCTCGTATCATGAGTTGTGCGCTTCGTGGTTTGGATGGCGTCACCGTAATGGTTGAGGTCGATATATCCGGTGGACTGCCGTTTTTTGCTGTCGTTGGTCTGACTGATACTGCGGTCCAAGAAAGTCGTGAACGGGTCCGTGCAGCCATTCGAAACTCCGAGTACGAATTTCCGATGCGCCGTGTTGCTGTGAGTCTGGCTCCGGCGGATTTGCGCAAGGCTGGTCCAGCATATGATTTGCCGATTGCGTTGGCGATTTTGGCAGCCACCTATCAAATTCCGTTGCCGAGTGCGACAACGGCCTTTCTCGGTGAAGTCGGATTTGATGGCAGTTTGCGTCATGTTGATGGCGTATTGCCGATGGTGATTGCCGCCAAAGATGCAGGGATGACCCACGTGGTGGTACCACAGATCGACGCACGAGAAGCAATGCTCGTCTCGGATATTACCGTCGTCCCATGTGCATCCATACGTGATGTTGCCCGTGTGATCAATGGCGGTCGCCCACACGAACTTGTGCTCCATGCAACAGAGCGAGTAGCGTCGGTCGAACAAATCGATTTTGCTGATGTACGGGGCAATCAGCATGCGCGCCGCGCCATGGAAATAGTAGCGGCAGGGCGACATAATATTCTACTCACGGGTGCACCTGGATCTGGTAAAACAATGATGGCACGCGCATTGTGGAGCATCATGCCACCCCTGACAGATAGTGAATCAATGACTGTTGCCAAAATTCAAAGTGTGGCCGGTACATTACGACGTGATATTCATCTTTCACATCAAATTCCATTTTGTGCTCCACATCACACAACGTCACTTGCTGGATTAATAGGTGGTGGTGCAAGTCGGATTCGTCCCGGCATGGTGACACTTGCACATCATGGCCTGCTCTTTCTTGATGAATTTCCCGAATTTGGCCAAAAACTCGAATCCCTGCGTCAGCCTCTCGAAGATCGCAGCATAACAATAAGTCGTGCGCATGGGTCGCTAGAGTTACCTGCGAACTTTCTGTTGGTGGCTGCACGAAATCCATGTCCATGCGGCTGGTACGGTGATCGAGAGCGTGCATGCACTTGTACTCCACATGCTTTGGAGCGCTATCAGCGCCGGGTGAGTGGTCCTATTTTGGATAGAATCGATATGCATTTAGATGTGCCACGCATCGAATCACACCAGCTCATTACTATTGCCTATGGCGAATCATCAGCGCAGATTCTGGCACGCGTGTTGACTGCGCGTCAATTCGCACACTCACGTGGGCAAAAAAAGCATAATGCAGACTTGACTGTCGCTGAGTTGCGAAGTCATGCGTCACCAGACGCACACGGGCAAGCCTTGCTTGAAACAGCGATAGCCAGACTCGGCTTATCTGCACGTTCGTACTTCCGAATCTTGCGTGTGGCACGGACAATTGCTGATCTAGCTGGTGCCAGTGACGTGTTGCAGCTACACATCGCAGAAGCATTGCAATACCGAGGATTTCGATTAGTGTGAGTCGATTATGTGTTTGCTATTATAATGGGCTTGGATATGTGAAAGGGGGGGGATATGCAAACTCCAATGGGGCAAACGCTCGTCGCGTTGGTAGCGATGGCAGTCTTTTTATTGATGGCTCAACGTGCGCAATCGGTTGGCCAAACGAATCGCATGCGTGCTATGCGCGCTGCGGCAGCAAGTACTGCTATTTTGTCGGCAAATGCAGCGTTGCGAATGTTTGGCATAGATGTTTCCGCATACCAGACATATATCGCACTTGGGGCGTTTGCATGTATCGCACTTGCAGGATTCTTTTTGGTGCGGGCTGCACTGCGGAGTGAAGCCATGCAAATCCGCGTAGAGGTTCAACGACGTGCAGATGAATTCAAAAGCAACACCCCACCAGATGACAAAGCCTGATATGCGTATATTGTCCGCGGTACGCCTCTTTAATCAACAACGTTGGCGCGATGCGTTGTTGCTATTTGAGGCAGTATGGCTACAAACACGTCACCCCGAACACAAGGCGCTCGTTCAGCTCGCGAATATCGTGCTACAACTACATCTCGGCTTCTACAAATCACCACGATTGCTGATTCCCAAGGCGCGGGCACTTCTTTCCCAGGCGTCACCATGTACTGGGATCGACATTGCCGGACTTATGCACAGTTTGTATCTGCTTGCTGCGCTTATTCCTGAACACGACGACGATTCATTTCAGGTTACCGCCATTCCAGATATACAGATACGGTGGATGTATGGCAACAGTTGAACTCCAATATGTGACAGCACGTACTGCCTATGTACCTGGCACAAATAATCTTGGCGTAGTCGTGGTTGGTTCTGGCGAGGCCGTGGCAATTGATACGGGCATCGATAAAGAATCGGGGCGTTTATTGCGCCGGGCATGTGAAGCCGCCAATCTTGAGTTAGTGGCAGTTATTTCAACGCATCATCATGCCGATCATATTGGCGGTAATGATTACCTAGTGCGCAATATTGCCCATCTAGAAGTCTACGCTCCACTGCGTGAAGCACCATTCATCGAAGATACATACCTCGAACCGAGCTATTTGTCATATGGCGCATCACCGATTCCTGCGTTGCGCAATCGATTCGTGATGGCCACATCTGCACCCGTGCATCATCGTATTCAATCTGATGTGCTGACAATCGGTCACACTGAATTTGGTGTGATTGCAGTACCAGGTCATTCACTGGCACAAATCGCAGTACTCGTCGACGGCGTCTGTTTTGCTGCTGACAGTTACTTTGGTGATGCTGTTATTGAAAAGTACGGGATGCCGTATGCGCATGATGTTAATGCGCAAATTAATTCATTCGATGTCGTAACTGCGCTAGCTGCGCAAACGTGGATTCCTGGTCACGGGGTGTTGGCAACTCGCGAAGACCTCTTGCCAACTATTGCGCATAACCGTTTGGTGATTGCACAGAGTAAAACGATGATTTGTGATGTGTGTCGGATACCACAGTCACTTCAGTCGATTGTGACCGCAGTGCAACAACAGATGGGTAAACCATCGACCGCACTTGCACAGTATGCAGTATTTGCCTCTGGAATTTCCGCATATTTGGCTGCGCTCGTGAGCGATGGTATGCTCACCGTGGAATTAACGTCGATGGGGCCAATGTGGCAGACAATCAAATGATGCATTGTTCGTATCTCCGTGTTCGCTATGCCGAAACCGATGCCATGGGGGTTGTGCATCATGCCGCCTATGTCCCGTGGCTAGAAGTTGGTCGTGTCAATTTACTACGTGCTGCAGGATGCCCATACGGCGAGATTGAGGCGCGAGGATTGCTGGTGGTACTTTCCGATCTGAGCGTGCGCTATCGCTGGCCTGCACACTTTGACGAAGAAATTACCGTACAAACGTGCGTCGTGACACTCAAAAGTCGTCAAATTGGTTTTCAGTACACGGTCATGTTGAGTGACAGTGAACGGATATTGGTTGAAGCGACGACGACCCACATCGTGGTGTTTCGCGCAACGATGCGCCCAACGATATTGCCAAGTGATTTGCATGCACTCCTTGCCCCATGGGTTACCACAGCCAATGATTCGTCTGTAACGAAAGGTGGAGTACCGTGACAACCTGGACTTCCGCATTTGTAGATACTGGTGATGTCAAACTGCGATACCAGCGTGCTGGGAGTGGTAGACCGATGATTTTCTTGCATGGAATGACGGATAATGGCGATTGCTGGAAACCGTTCGCTGCACAGCTTGTACCGCACTATGACGTGATTTTGCTCGATGCACGTGGTCATGGCGAGTCTGATAAATCCTGTACTACCGTGGCGCATGTTGATCAAGTGGCTGATTTACGGGTCGTCATTGCACAACTTCAGCTCGTCAAACCCATCTTGATTGGGCATTCCATGGGGGCAATGGTCGCATTCATTGCTGCGTGTACGTACCCAGAGCTGTTGCATGCAGTCATCCTTGAGGATCCACGCTTTCGTCCATTGATCTATGTCACCGAATCATTGCGTGAATCTGCACGTGCGAATGTGTGGAAATGGGTAGATAGCATGCAGTCAATGACGCATGATGCACTGGTGATGCGGTGTATCGCTGAGAATCCGACATGGCGAGCAGAGGAACTCAATGCGTGGGCGGCGGCAAAGCTACAACTTGCGCCGCGACTGCACTGGGAGGACGAACGCAACATGGTGCCATGGCAACAGCGTATGCAGGACCTCGCAGTGCCGACATTGCTCATTAGTGCAGACGAATCTCGCGGTGGGCTCGTCACCGCAGAGTCTGCTGCGGAAGCACGCATGTTGTCGCAGTTCGTGGAAATTGCCCACATCCGCAAGGTTGGTCATTGTATTCGCCGCGAAGCGCCTGATGCCTATCGAGCGCTTACCATGGATTTTGTTCGTAGAATGTCTATATGAAAGGCAGCAACATGGTGACATGGCAATCTGGTTTTGTGGATTCAGGCGGTGTAAAGATTCGCTATCAGCGTGCGGGCAATGGTGTGCCATTTATTATGGCTCATGGTTTTTCAGACAACGGCAATTGTTGGAAAGCATGGGCAGAGCGGAATTTTGTGGCAGCGTACGATGTGGTTTTGCTCGATGCCCGCAATCATGGCCAATCGGATCGCACCGATTCACATAATGGTGGTATCGACAGAGCAGCAGATACTAAAGCACTCATCGAGCAACTCAACTTGCATAAGCCATTGTTAATTGGGCATTCTATGGGGGCAGATATGTCTCTCCATGCTGCTACCATGTATCCTGAGTTGTTACGCGCCGTCATTCTCGAAGATCCACCCATGTGGGGTGTGCCCGCAGAGCCATTGAGCGATGCCGAACGCAAAGCGAATATCGATCGCTTTGAAAAGTGGATTAGCGAGATGAAACACACGCCAGCGCCTGAATTACTCATCCGCTGTATCCGTGAAAATCCCACATGGCGCGCCGAAGAACTCGAAGCGTGGGTACAATCAAAGCACGAATTTGGTGTACCAGTATCACATCGAGACCGCTCGCAGCCGTGGCAAACGTTGTTTGCGCAGGTTGTTGTGCCGACGCTTCTCATTTGTTCAGATGAACAAAAAGGATCGATTGCGCCAGCTGAGTCGGTGGCACAGGCACGGGTGGCATCGAAACATATCGAAGTCGCGCATATCCGCAATGTTGGTCATTGTATTCGGCGTGAAGCACCAGATGCCTTTACTGCGCTCGTCAAAGAATTTATTCGTCGGCACTGATGAGGAGGTTGGGAATGTTTCAGTATGATTTACACGAAGCAACAGAGTTGCTGCGTGCGCTTGTTGCCATCAAAAGCTACCCTGGTGCAGAACATGATGTGCAGTACGCAATTCGTGATTGGTTTAATGAACAAGGGATAATCGCTGAAGTGTGGCCAACGACGCAGGCGCCAAACATCGTCGTGCGTATCGAGAACGGCGCTGGTCCCACATTCATGCTCAACGGGCACACGGATACGGTATTGGCAGCCGAAGGCTGGGAATGTGATCCGTGGCAAGGCAAAATCGACGGCGACATCATGTATGGCCTTGGCGCATGCGACATGAAGTGCGGTGTGGTTGCCAACATGCTCGTGACGCGTGAATTTGCCCGACATCGTGAAATGTGGTCAGGGACATTGATTTGTAGCGTGGTTGTCGATGAAGAAGCATATTCACTCGGTGCAAATACACTGATAGAGCAAGGAATACGGGCTGACTACTGTATCGTGACAGAATCGTTGCCCAATATTGAGCTTGGTGCCACCGGCAAAATCCTAATCAAGGCCGATGTTATCGGGAAAGCGGCGCATGGATTCATGCCATGGCAAGGGATTAATGCGGCCAGCGAAGCTGCGCGATTTGTCGTTGGTGTCGATGCGTTACCACTTGGTGACCATCCGCGTATCCCTGCATCACAGTCAATTCTTTCGTTTCTGAGTGGTAGTGCACAGTATGTGGTGACAATCCCAGAACGCGCAGAAGTGTTGATTTCGCGCCAAATTGTCCCTGGTGAGAACAATGAGACCGTGCTCGCGCAAATGCACGCAGCTGCACAGTCACTTAATTCCCCGGCACGCATTGAATTGACGACTCCGCCACCATACTACCCACCGTTCGAAATCAGTAGCGATCATCCACTTGTGCAGGCAACACAGCGTGCGTTCACATCTGTGCATGGAAAAACTGCCGAATATGTCTATTCGACTGGGGTGAGCGATGCAAATCTTTTCGCCGAACTCGCGCATATCCCGACAATTCTGGTGGGATGCACTGGTGGGAATTATCATCAATGCCAAGAGTGGGTAAATCTCCCATCAATGATAAAGCTATGTGATTTGTGTACACAGGTGATTATCGAATTACTGCCAGCCAAGAAATAAGCAAAACGCGGCAGTCAGCGTGCGCTGACTGCCGCGTACAGTATCCTGTCAATCCAATCAGTGCATAAGTGGTGAGACTTTGTTCGTGTCTTTCCAGTTACTCGTGATTTCGTAGTCGCCTGATCCGAGTGTCACTACTACTACACCATCGGTGATGCTGGCATTCTTGAGCGTACGTCCATCGATCCGCAACGACTTGATGGTATCACACGGAATGTGTACTTCTGCTTGGCAGCCTGCCGGAATAGAAACGGTGAGCTGTAACAAATTCCCGCTGAGTTTCCAGCCCGATTTATACGTGCCAAACTGTGACGTATAGCTACCCCGTGCATATGATAACCCACCGCCTGGTTTGGGGGCGATACGGGCGATGCGGAATCCGGGTGTATCGGGATGGTCACAAATACCAACCATGGTGCGCATCATCCAATCACCTACGCACCCGTATGCGAAGTGATTAAATGAATTCATGGTGGGTGTTTGCAAGCCAAATTCGTGATGGATTGAATCCCAACGTTCCCACATGGTGGTTGCCCCTTGGGTGACCGGATAAAGCCATGATGGAAATGTCTGCTGACGCAAGAGTCGATATGCGGTTGTAAGTGCTCCGCCTTTTGTTAGTGCAGGGAGCAAATGCATCGTTCCAATAAATCCAGTGGAGAGATGATCGCCACGGCGAACGATATCGCGCACGAGGCGATCTGTTGCATATGCCACAGTGTCTGCAGGAATGAGATCAAGATTGATGGCGAGTGCATAGTTGGTCTGTGTTTCACCGTTGAGTTGCATATTGAGGTGGACGAGGTGTGGCTGGAGTTGTGTGATATCGCCAACGACCGCGCCTTCTGGAGATACGTGTGCAGTGCAGAATGCAGTGCGGATGTCGTTTGCGAGCTTGTAGTACTTGAGTGCATCGTCGAGTCGTCCGGTGGCTGTTGCCATTTCAGCCATCAACGTTGCATCGTGTGCCCAGTACGCAGTACCAATTAAATCACGAGCGGTGTGTGAATCCATGGCAACCCAATCCCCATAATCGTTGCCACGGCGTTGCATGCGGCGTAGATTTGGGTTGGTGTGTTGTAAAAAATCCATCCAGCGTTCCATCGCATCGTAGTTTTCATTGATGAACTCGACATCACCGTACATGCGCCACAACGTCCAAGGCACGACTACGCCGCAATCACCCCAACCTGGTGCGCCTTCTGCTTGGACGACGATACGAGGTGCGACATCTGGGAATGCTCCCGATTCATGTTGACCATCGCGCACATCACGCATCCATTTGGTGAGATATGCGGCACAGTCCATCTGATAGATACCAGTACGCACATATATTTGCATATCGCCTGTCCATCCGAGGCGTTCATCGCGTTGTGGACAGTCGGTAGGTACACTCAAGAAATTGCCACGCTGACCCCAGCGGATGTTTTTCCATAACTGATTGAGTAACGGGTCACTACATTTGACATCTGCGGTGAAGGGGGCGTCGACTTGCATGACACACCCTTCGATGTCTGTGGCTTTGGGTGCATTGTCCAAACCGGTGATTTCGACGTACCGGAATCCCTTGTATGTAAATGGCGCATCGAGCCAACGTTCTTTCCCATCCATGATGAATGTATCTGTTTGTTTGGCTCCACGCAGATTGATGGTATGGAGTGATCCATCGGGATTGAGGATTTCGCCATAGCGCATGACTATTTTGCGCCCTTTGGCTGCTTTGCAAAGGAGGCGTATGTTGCCAGCATATATTTGTCCGAAATCGACAATGTAGACACGCGAACTCGGCTGTGTAATCCGAGTGACGGGTAATTTTTCTACGATGCGCAGCGGTGGAGATGTATCGGGGCTCATCACACCATGATAGGTGATGACCTTGACTGAATTCCATGTGCTATCGTTGTACCCAACAAGATCCCATCCTGGAATTTCTTTGGTGTAGTCGATGGTGGCTCCCATATAAAAGTCAGCAGCGCGGATATGTGCGTTGGTGCCTTTCCATGCGGGTGAAGTAGTCACTGTCTCTGTGCTACCGTCTTCGTACGTGATATCGAGTCGACAACGCAGGGCCGGGAAGTCGCCATAGCGCGAAAAGTTTCCTTCGAAACCGAGATAACCACAATACCAGCCATCGCCGATCATGCCAGCAATTGCATTAGTACCAGTCGTCAGAAGTGCTTTCACATCATACGCTTGATACATGGCCCGATGATTGTAGTCGGTCCATCCTGGTGTTAGTACACGATCACCTACCATGGTGCCATTGAGACGAATTTCATACAATCCTAGCGCAGTCGCATAAAGGGTCGCAGATGATATTGCGCTATCGACTGCAAACTGATGGCGTACAAACGCGACTGGTTGACTGAGTTGTCCATCGTCTTTGGCCGTTGGAAATGCAATCCAACTTGCTTGTTCCCATGCGGCTGCGTCAATACCATGTTGCCAAAATGTTGCTTTACTCCAGGCAGAGGGTTGATCAGATTCATCCCATACGCGCACTGTCCAATATGCGGTTTGTCCATTTGAAAGTGGCGTGCCTTTATAGCGTACAGATGGGACTAATTCACTGGCTACTTTGCCACTATCCCAGAGCAATGATTTGCCTAATTTGAGTGCTTGTGGTGATGTGGCTACGTGGATTTGATATGCAGTTTGTCGGCGATTATTGCCATCACCGGTGAATCGCCAGCTAAGCCGAGGCGTTGCAGTCGCAATTCCTCGTGGTTCTTCTAGATATTCGGTGCGTAGTGCAATCAGGCGTAGTGGTTGCATATCATCTCCTCGGAATTGGTGAATATGACTATCCTATCAGATTTTTGGGCATCAAAAAAGCACTTCACACGACAATGTCGCGTGAAGTGCTTTATCTGTGGGTTACTTACGAGTTGTGGCGAGGTTTGCACGGATTCGTTTACCGCGAATCGTGGAGTGGTTGAGCACATCGATGACCCGGCGTGCATCACGTTGTGGCACACTCACATACGAAAACGCATCATGCAATTCGATGCTGCCAATCAATCGGCCTGGAATTTTGGCTTCATTGGCAATAGCGCCAACAATGTCGCCAGGTCGTACCCCTTGGTCCCGACCAATGTCGATGAACAAGCGTACGCTGTCGCGCATTGGTGGGCGCGATGGGGCAGCACCACCCGAATATGGCCGTTGCTCAAATGACCGCGAGGCAGGTGCGCTTGCCATTGACTTGGCAAGTGGATCCTGGGCTGGTTCATTGAGCAAGTGTCCAAATGCGATGTGCAACGTGGCTGCCGCAATCGTGTCGCTGTCGAAATGTTCGAGCAACTGTGCGAGGAGGGCTTTTTCGTTGCGCAAGTCTTTTGAGGTAACCGTATCTGCGACCTGTTTGGCCAACCGCATGCGCTGGCGCTTGTTGAGGTCGCTGAGCACTGGAATTGGATGGGTCGTGATCGTGGCATTTGTGGCACGTTGGATTTGTTTGAGTGTAAACCGATCGCGTGGTGTGATGATTGAAATGGCAATCCCACTACGGCCGGCACGCCCGGTACGCCCAATGCGATGCACATACACCTCTGGGTCTGGGGGGATTTCGTAGTTGATAACATGCGTCACGTGGTCGACATCCAATCCACGCGCTGCTACATCGGTGGCCACGAGAATCGTGCTTTGTGCGGTGCGAAAGCGTTGCATGACGCGGTCACGCTGTGTTTGTGACAATTCGCCATGGAGTGTGTCACAGTTAAAGCCACGTGAAGTGAGCTTTTCACCGAGTTGGTCGACATCATTGCGCGTGCGACAAAAAATCATGGCTGCGCCTGGCTCTTCGTATTGAAGGAGGCGAGACAAGACTTCGAGTCGTTCGCTATGATGTGCTTCGTACACACGCTGTTCGACGAGTTCGGCGGTGCGCTGTGTGGCTGCAATGGACACACGCGCAGGGTTGTTCATGTAGCGCTTGGAAAGATTGAGAATTGGCTCTGGCATTGTTGCCGAATACATTGCGGTCTGATGCGGCTGTGGAATCTTAGCCAAAATCTGCTCGACGTCTTCAATGAAGCCCATTGCCAACATTTCGTCGGCTTCGTCGAGTACAATGCATTTCACATTCCCGAGTGAAATAGTGCCACGATTTATATGGTCAATCAAGCGCCCTGGTGTTGCAACAACGACGTGCGCCCCTGTTGCTAAAAACCGGAACTGACGTTCTATCGGTTGCCCACCATAGATGGCCACAGTATTGAGGTTTCGATGCTTGGCATAGTTTTTGAACGATGCAGCAACCTGAACCGCAAGCTCGCGTGTCGGTGCGAGCACAAGTGCTTGTGTGTGGCGAACGCTGATGTCAATGTTTTCAATGATTGGCAACGCATAGGCAGCAGTTTTACCTGTGCCTGTCTGTGCTTGGGCGATAACGTCGTCGCCTGCAAGCATGTGTTGGATTGAGGCGGCTTGGACCGGTGTCGGGGTTACGTATCCGAGCGACTGCAACGTCTCGAGCAACCCGCTGCTCAGACCGAGATCCTCAAATGTCTGTGTCACGCATTCCTCCTAGTGTGATAACTTATCAATTATACACGGTATTGCGTCACTGTGCCGTGGCATGTATGAGGAATGCGTGTGTATTTTCGCGCTATCACTCTAGATATTTTTTGACTAATTCTCGGGCAGTTTCTTGGAAGAGTTGTACAAGTTCTGGTGGCTCCACCACCTGACATGCGCCGCCATACCGCAACAAAATTTGCCGAGTCGTCCATAGATTATGCACGTCGGCGGTAACCGTTGCACTCCCATCGTCGTGGTATGTCGTCTGTTGGTTTTGAAAGAACACTGCCAAATCGCGTCGCCGTGCAACTTCTGGGGGGAGATGATACATAATCTGGTATATGCGTTGCGCTGGACGGACTGCAGGATTGCGCGTTGGGAGCATTTTGGCTGACCGTAGCACAATTCGATCAATTCGGAATTCTGCGGTGGCATTTGGTGGTACGTTTCCCGGTGGATTGGTCGATATCACCACTGCATCCAAATACCCATGTCCATCTCGAAAAAAGATATTGTATGGCGCGACGATATGGCGTCGTGAACCACTAATTTCAAAATTGCTCACATATTCGAATTCAAGCTGTTGGCCATTCTCAATAGCCTTTTTGACCGTATTAAGCGTGCGCTTGTCCAATGACGTAACTTGTTTTCCTGGATTGCGCATCAAGTATGGCATTGCTGCCGAACTTTTGCCATAGTCGGGTACCAACATTTTTATCTGACGGAGCAGATTTTGGATGTTGACAAATGCTGACAACACCGAATCATCGCTATAGTTTGTTTCTAGAAAATGTAGCGCATCGCGACTTTCTTGAGTCAAGTCGAGGAGTGCGAAATCTCCTACATTGTGGAGTTGATACATGCCGGTACGCCGATCCATGCGTATTTTACAGTTGTACTCGCGCTTGAGTGCATCGAGATCATGTTTTAATGCGCTATCTGGATTATCTGGATATCCGTCGTGATTCAGTTGCTGGTTGACGATAGAAATGAGCTGATTGGCGGTGCTATCTTCACGAAACAACTGCCGAAAAATAATCAACCGTCGTCTGAATGTAAGTATTGAACTTCGGCGAATCCCGTTTTTGCGTACTGGCATGAATGTTCCTTAATCACTGTCAATTGGCCATTGTTCGGCACGTGCAATGTTTGTCAGATAGGTAATCATGTGCCGCAAATTTGAAACTATCGCTTGGACGGTTTGTGGGGCTGCGTCGTCTTTGTCGACGAGCTCTTGCAGTTGACCATGGGTAAAAAACTGCAACATGCGTTCAGTTTCGTCATTGATTTGTGTCAGATGCTTGAATCGAAGTGGTCGTAATCGGTTATGAGAATTAATTGCGGCTGTGTCTTGCGAAAAATCATCGTGGGGTGCTGATTTTGGCTGTGCACGTGACGCATGCCAGGCTGTGTCATTTTCGTCGTCTATTGGAGCTTCTGTGGTAGTGCGTTGCTGGATACTGCCATTTGTTTGCGGTTGTTGAAGCGCATGAACCGCACTATCTAACGATTGATCGGGGTTCGCTGCAAAAAAACTCGCCAGACGACTTAATTCTACAGCAGACATGCCTTCATCGACTGCTGCACGTGCGAGTTCAATGCGGTTTTGCGGATTGGTGATACGCCTCAGGTGTTGCGCCTGTGTGACGGTGAGTTGACCGCTGCGTAAATATGCCTGGATGCTCTCTTCGAGATCGAGCAACCCAAGATACCGACGCACCGAGCGTGCCGAAAGACCGACTGTTTGTGCCACAAGGTCGTCGAGTGTCCCCTCATCGCTATCGGGTTGACGTAACTGGAATTGTTGGCGAAGCCGTGCAAACGCACGTGCTTGTTCGAGGTCGTTGAGGTCCCGTCGTTGCAGATTTTCTGTGAGTTGACGGATAAGATGCCGATCGTCATCGGCAAGCACGAGGCATGGGACACTTGAGAGACCCAAGCTGATTGCCGCACTACGACGTCGATGCCCATACACCAATTGGTAGCTACCAGATGGCCTGAGCATGACCCCAAGTGGTTGTAGCATCCCCTGGTCTGCAATTGTGGTTGCTAATCCAGTGACATCGCCGATTTCTTCACGAATACCCGTGTCGGCAACATAAATATCGTTTGGATTTAGATCAATGATGTGCATAAATTCCCTGTTGCTTGCTCGCTAGGACGATACTTTGGCTTATGACAGTGTAGTGGCACGCAAAAAATGATGGTTTTGCACTGATTCAATGACGAGCATTGCTTCTTCGATGTCGGCGATACTGACAAGTCCTAAATATTCTTCATTGCGAAAAACAGCAGCCACATCAGAATCCTGAGATTGTAGCTTTATGCGCACTTCGTCAAGTGTGGCCGTATGGGCGACTTTTGTGACTTCCCGTTGCATGATTGCTGTAACATACTCGTCTTGAGTGCTTTGTTCGAGTGCAGTCAAGACGTCGTCTCTTGTGACGATCCCAAGAAGTATGTTTCCTTGTAAGACCGCAAAATCGGGTTGATACGATGTCAAAATATGGTCAACAACCGTGCTGATTCGTGCATTTGGTGCGAGTACAATTGCATTGCGATTATACGCCATATCGACTCTTTTGGTGTCAAGTAGCGTGCGCGCGCGTGTGGTATTGCGATCGTGTTCACCGCTTCTGAAAATAATATATGCAATAAACGGCAACATGATATCTCCGCTCATGATCCCGATATATGCCATCACAAGTGCAATCGCATGCCCTACATATGCAGTATAGACACTTCCGCGGCGCTCTCCAACAATCATGATGAGCAGTGCGCGGATAATGCGTCCACCATCAAGAGGCAATGCAGGGAGTAGATTGAATATTACCAACATCATGTTGGACGCAAACAATGCCATCACTGCAAGTTGCAACGATGGAACGGTCGTTGCATTTGGAATCATGAATGCATTAATTCCGTAGTCGATGGTGTTGAAATCGACGAATAGGCTCAACAGTGCCAAAATGATGATATTTGCGAGTGGGCCTGCGGCGGCAATCCATACATCATGCCAGGAGCGTTTGGGCATTCCATCAAGGAATGCGACCCCGCCAATTGGAAGTAAAAGGATTTCATTCACATCGAGACCAACACTTTTGGCTGCAAGTGCATGCCCTAATTCGTGTAATGTGACGCATACAAACAGCATCAGAGTCAATAGGACGCCGAATATCATGCCATCAATGCCATTGTTGCGCCAAATCCAAAGGTCATAGCCGATTAACAAGAGAAATGTGACATGTGCTTTGATGGCAATGCCACGTATCGAGAAAAGTGTCGGTGCAAGATTCATAAATGCCTCAATTACATCTCGCGTGCAACGATGCCTGTCAGGCACCCAATCGCACCCGCAGCCTTTGCGAGTTCGTCGACTGGGGATGTGATACACGTGATTCCATGGTGTTCAAACCAAGCCTGTGTCCGTGGATTACCAGCGGCCATGACAATTTTTCGTGGTGCAATTGTCACGAAATTGAATGCAGCACCACGCCGCACTTCATCGTTTTCGGGTAACATGGCAACATGATACCCACGTTCACGTAATGCGTCGACACCACGATGAACAAAACGACTTGGCCACGCTATCGCCAGATCACGGTCTACAATTCGTAGCATACCCATTAAGTGCATCGAGCCGAATGGTAGATCAACTTTTATCATGCGGATGCCCATACCGGTTAGTAATTGTTCTATCTGTGTGGCACCCTCGTCGTTTGTGCGCAGCCCTCGTCCAACTAATGCAGTTTGTGGGTCAAGCCACATCAAGTCAGCACCTTCAAACGTGCCGCGATTGTTGATACTCCGCAATATTGGCACACCAATATCGCTCAGTCGTCGTGCTGCAACACGTTCTTCGCCAGCACGTACTTGCGATGCTGGTCGCGCAATAATTGCACCTTCTGGCGTCATTACGAATACATCAGCCATGAACATTTGATTTGGTGTTGGTTGTGTTGCGGGATCAGCATATGTGACGATAATGCCATGGGATCGATACACATCAGCGAGTGCATCATGTTGTGCTTGTGCGCGGGCTAAATCGAGTGGTTCGAGCATATTCACTGCATCAGGATTGGCAGATGCCAACAGTTCGGCACCTGGTCGATGCAGGAGCACATGTGTTAATCGCTGGTATTCGCTGTCGATTCCACATGCACCCCAGATTCCACCGAGTTCGCCACGGAGCGAATGTGTTCGCGGTTGCCAGCCACTTCCACCATATGCGGATTGCGTGTGATTCGGGTCGACGTTGATCATTGCACTCCTCCCGGTTCCTGCCAAATTTGTCTCTAGCAGTGTTATTTGCAAAAAGTTATCTGTAATGGTATTATACACCTCGTTGCTTGCGCTGCTAGCTCAATTGGTAGAGCAGCTGACTCTTAATCAGCGTGTTGAAG
>CAZIKU010000002.1:0-38309 GCA_964539815.1 uncultured Klebsiella sp.
GGCATCGCTCGGGCATCGCTCGCACGGGCGAATATCATTCGCCCCTACGAGCCCCGTCAATTGGATGCACCATGTGCATGCCCACAACCACCTCTGCGTCTCTGCGCCCTCTGCGTGCGCCATATATCGCGGTTCGAAATGACCTTCGGGGCGCCATCAAAATGACGCCCCTATGAGCCCCCATCAATTCGATGCACCTTGTGCATGCCCACAACCACCTCTGCGTCTCTGCGCCCTCTGCGTGCGCCATATATCACGGTTCGAAATGACCTTCGGGGCGCCATCAAAATGACGCCCCTACTCCGTGCATAATTCATTATTCCCAATTCATAATTCTCATCACGGGCGTATCAATGCACCGCCAAACCAGCAACGCGTTGCCTCGATTGGCATAGGTATTGATTCGATTATCAGTATTTAAAAAAGATATGCTATACTTTGCAGAATATTTGGGTGGTGAGAGGGTATCACATGTCATGGTGGAAAAATCTCTTTGGTGGTGCATCCCCACGCGAAAGTAGTCGCTACCAATACGTCTACGTGCAATGTGCGCGGTGCCAATCCCCGGTGCGCGTGCGCCTCGACATCTACAACGACGCAGCAATTGAATTCGATGAGCGCGAGCGTGAGATTGGCTATGTATGGCGCAAAGATATCATCGATGCCAAATGCTTTCGTCCCATACATGCCGAAATTCAGTTCGATACTGCGCGCCGTGAGCAGAACCGAACTATCACGGGCGGTACCTATATCGACGAAGCCACGTATACGCAGTTGACCGCAGTAGCGCCGTCAACACGAGATATCTAAGGATGCAACATATGGATTACCACAACTCCGCGTGGCGCGCACAAATGCGCATTCGCCTCGATGTCAACAATGCCCTACACACGGTTGTTGGGCAGCATGGTATTGACCCACGCCACATCGCCGACTATATCCCGGGTGCCACTGCAGCAATCGCCGATATTGCCGCAAACCGTGCCCAACTCGGCTGGCCCGATTTGCCCAACCAAGACATCAGCGCGATTATTGCGCATGCAGAACGCATCCGTCACGTTGAAAACTTCGTGGTACTCGGAATCGGCGGGTCGGCGCTCGGTAATATTGCCGTCCATTCTGCCTTGAATCATCCCTTCTACAATGATTTGCCGCGGAGCAAACGTGTGGCACCCCGACTCTTTGTGATTGACAATTCAGACCCAGACCTCAATGCGGGTCTACTCGAGACGCTAGATCCCGCCAGTACCGTCTACAACGTCATCAGCAAAAGTGGTACCACCGCCGAAACGATGGCATCGTTCCTATCTGTCCGCGCCCATCTGCAAAAAACCCTCGGCGATGCGGCACTCGCACAACACCTCATTTTGACCACAGATCCTACGGGGGGATTTTTGCGCCAAATCGGTAACCAAGAGGGCTGGCCGATGCTCGATTTGCCCCCCAATGTCGGTGGGCGCTTCTCCGTGTTGACCACAGTAGGACTGTTGTCTGCGGCGGTCACCGGCATCGATATACGAGCCTTGTTGGCTGGCGCCGCATATGGCTATGAGCGCGCAAGCAATCCAGACATCATGCAAAATCCAGCCGCATTGGCAGCGATTATCAACTTGATGTGTGCAGCCCGTGGCCAAAACATGGTCGTGATGATGCCGTACGCGCATCGCCTACGTCATGTGGCTGATTGGTTTGCCCAACTCTGGGCCGAAAGCCTGGGCAAACGGGTCAATTTGCAGGGGGATGTGGTCAATGTGGGTACCACACCAATCAAGGCACTTGGCGCAACCGACCAGCATTCGCAAGTGCAACTCTACGTCGAGGGCCCCTACGACAAGCTAGTCAACTTCATTGCTGTCGACGAATACGCAACAACCCTGTCAATTCCCACCGCATATCCACAGCTTGAGGGTGTCTCGTACCTGGGTGGACATACATTTAATCAGTTAATCAGCGCAGAACAACAGGCCACGGCAATTGCACTCAGTGATGCCGGCCGCCCCAATATCACCCATCATTTGCCAGCCATTAATGCATTCACACTCGGGCAGTTGTTTATGCTGTTTGAAATGCAGACGGCCATAGCCGGCGCGCTCCTCAACATCAACACCTTCGATCAGCCCGGTGTTGAAGCAGGGAAAATCGCGACCTATGCACTCCTCGGTCGGGATGGATTTACAGATCGGAAACGCGAAATCGAAGCGGCAGCGACCAAACGCTCCACGCAATGGGAGGTATGACATGACCGTTGCTTGCCCACAGTGTAATCAACCAGGAGTCCCTGTTGCCAGTGCGGCCCACGATACCCAACTCAGCGAGCAAACACGCACTACATTGGCACTCGCACCCATTCCAGCCCGCCGCTCCAGTGGTGGTCTCGGATGCGTCACATTGGCATTGAGCTTTGCCATCTCCACTTTCGTGAGTGTAATCGTTGGTGGTATTGCGGAATTCACCAATGGCACCAACTTCCCCGCCCAAGGAATGCGCCTTGGGGAGACCGGCGTATTCAGTGGTATCGCCGCATTTATTGTGATGATGACGGCCATGTTTTCGTTTTTTGTGTGGCGTCAAGCCCGTATGGATAGACTGTACACACAACAGTTTAGTCTATGGCACACACAAAAAACCGCCTACGAGACAGATTACTACTGCGTACAGTGCAACAAACGGTGGGCACCACCTGCGCACTAAGGAGTCATGTTATGCATCACATTGATATCCTCCTCTGCCATGCAACCGTCGTGACCATGGATACACACGGCACCATCGTGAATGATGGTGCCGTTGCTGTACATGCCGACCAGATTGTGGCAGTCGGACCAACCGCTGAGCTCATGGCACAGTATCACGCCAACCAGACCATCGATTGCCACGGCTGTGCGATTATCCCGGGACTGATTAATGCACATGCCCATGTCCCCATGAGTCTGTTGCGTGGTGTGGCTGCCGACCTGCAACTCGATGTCTGGTTGTTTGGCTACATGTTCCCCGTAGAAGGAAAGTTCGTCACCCCAGACTTTGTGCGTACGGGCACATTGCTCTCGTGTGCCGAAATGATTCGGGGTGGTACCACGACTTTTGTCGACATGTACTTCTACGAAGAAGAAGTCGCCAAGGCCTGTGACGAAGCCGGCATGCGCGCCGTGTGTGGCCAATCGGTGATGCGCCTGCCCTCACCAGATGCGGCATCATTTGACGTGGGGCTCGAACGCGCCCGCACATTCATCGATACCTGGCATACCCACCCACGCATCACACCAACTATTGCACCACATGCCCCTTATACGTGTACGGACGAAATTTATCAACAGGCGGTGCAGTTGTGCCGCACATACGGTGTCCCACTGGTCACCCATTTGTCCGAAACCGCCCGTGAAGTCGTAGAATCACGCGATCAGCGCCACGATACGCCCATCGGGTACGCAAACCGCGTCGGGGCCTTTGATGTACCCTGTATCGCTGCCCATTGTGTACACGCCACTACCGACGATATCGCCCTCTTGGCGACCCGTGGCGTGGGAGTGGCACCATGCCCGACATCCAATCTCAAATTGGCAAGTGGCGTCGCTCCCTACACGCAGTTTTTGGCTGCCGGTGTCCGCACTGGGCTCGGTACCGATGGACCAGCATCCAACGACGATCAAGACATGTTCAGCGAAATTCATCTGGCAGCACTGCTCCCCAAAGGATTGAGTGGTGACCCCACTGCCATGCCCGCCAAACAGGCCTTTGCATTGGCCACATCTTCGGGCGCACGTGCCATCCACCAAGAGCAACAGATTGGGTCATTGGAAGTTGGCAAACAAGCCGACATCGTGGTGGTGAGTTTGGCTGGGCTCCACGCCACACCACACTACACCTACGCCAATGAATCCATTTACAACCATCTGGTCTACACCAGCCGCGCCAGCGATGTCCGCGATGTACTGGTAGCAGGGCGTCTCTTGATGCGTGACAAACAGCTGCTGACCCTCGAAGAAGAGGCCATCAAGGCGGCAGCACGACGTATTGCCAACGAAATTGATGTGTTTTTGGCAAACCGTGAAGTACACCTCATCGACAAAGTGTTGGCAATTGGTACGGTAGCGGCCACTGAAATTTTTGAGGTACAAGTCAAAGCGCAACTCAGCGCTGACCAGGTAACGGCAGTATTAGCAGCATTACACACACCACCATTCACCTACTTGCGTGGCAATCAACGCACCCAGTACGATACGTACTTCCTCTGGAATGATGCAAATTACGGGCGTATCCGCTTCCGCGAAGATGTGCGCCATACGGATGCAGGAATTAATCCACCATACTACACGCTGACCCTGACCGAAAAGGCGTCACGCATCGAACACACAGCGGCCGTGCAGATTAGTCGGGCGCGTTATACGGCTCCAGCCAATCATAGTGAACGGTTCTACCGGGAATATTTTCAACCACAACAGGTCGTCACAATCACCAAAGAACGCCAGCGCAGCCATGTTTCCTACAAAGACACCGAATTTGCCATCAACATCGACACCCTGACGAATGCACCACATCCTGGACCATATCTCGAAATCAAGAGTCGTACCTGGAGTAGTCGTGATGCCGAACACAAGGTGCGCTTGATTGGCGAAATGCTCGCGCATCTAGGCATCGCCGAACAGCGCCTCATCAAACAAGAATATGTCGAACAATTTTAAGTTTGTCATCGGTCTAACCGGGAATATTGCCTGTGGCAAAAGCACGGTGCTTGCGCATCTGGCGCAGCACGGCGCCTTTGTCATTGATGCAGACGGCGTTACCCGCCAACTCCAGCAACCAGGACACCCTGTGCTGGCCCAAATTGTGGCCGCCTTTGGCACACATATTCTGCATCCCGATGGGCAACTCAATCGCAAAGCGCTGGGCGATATCGTCTTTCGGGATGTGGCGTTACTCCGTCAGCTCGAAGCCATCGTGCATCCTGCAGTGCGTGCACATGTGTTGGCCTGGCTGGCACAGATTCCCGCAGGGAGTGCCGCAAATCCGCACGTGGTGGTCATCGATGCCATCAAACTCATCGAGAATGGCTGGCCAGCCCTCTGCGATGAAGTATGGGTTGTCACCTGTAACCGCGACACGCAAATCGCGCGGTTGATGCAGACGCGCAATTTGAGTCGGGCTGATGCAGTGACGCGCATCGATGCACAGGCCCCCCAATCAGCGAAAATTACTGCGGCAGACGTCGTCATCCACAACGACGATTCGCTTGCAGACACACTCATGTTTGTCGACACACAGTGGGCACGCATCATCGCAACGATGCGTACCCGATCCAGTACATAGGAGGTATTCGTTGGATTTTCGTCGGTATTACGCCATCGTAGAAGCCATGCACACCATCCAGAATCCGACATCGCCACAAAAAATGGATCGTCTCATCGACACCCTGCAACTTACTAGCCAGAGCAACGTGCTCGACATTGGCTGTGGCAAAGGGTGGCTGTTGCGGCGCATGGCTGAACGGCATGGAATTCACGGCACCGGTATCGAAATTAACCCGTGGTTTTGTGAAGCAGCCCGCTCGTCGATTCAGCTGGCTGGGAGCGCAGATCGCATCAACATTATCGAATCCGATGCACGGCACGTCACTCTTGCCGACCACCAGTACGATGTAGCTGTGTGCATTGGTGCATCGTTTGCACTCGGCGACACCGCCACGTGTCTAGCAACACTGCGCCGGGTCGTCAAACCCGGCGGAATCATTGCTATCGGTGACATTTATCGCTACGACACAGTACACCAATCTGCACGGTGGCAGGACCTACCGACGCTAGCCCAACTCGTCGAATTGGTGCGTGGTGATGGTGATGCACTCGAGTTAATTACGGCCAACGTCGATGAATGGGATCACTACTACGCACAACAATGGCGCGCAGCAGCGCAATGGAAACAGCAATACCGCAACGACCCCGAATACGACAGCTTTTGCCAGCGTGCTGACGAAAGCCGGACATTCTACCTCAACGACGAACGGCCATACATTGGGTGGTCGGTTATTGTGGCGACGAACGCAACGCCTCATACAACTCAAGGTGTTGCGTGACGATGTGTTCCCAGCTAAAGATGTCCGTCAACGCCTTGGCATTGCGTCCCATCCAATAACTCAACTCGATGTCACGATGCAGATGCATGATGGCACTCACTAGTTGGGCCGTATTGTTGGGGGCAATCAACAGCGCATGCTTGCCATCTTCGAGCTCGGGCAATGGGTCTTGGGCGATGCCCACCGGCGCTTGCGTGGTAATCACGGGTGTACCATGTGCAAGTGCGGTAATCAGACTGCCACGACGATACGAGTAGCCGTCGCTAAACGGCAAGACGATGGCATCGGCAGCCATCAGATACGCCGATACGTCACTAGGCTCTGCATGGCCGATGACAATGACGCGATCGCGCAAATCGCTTTGTTCGATGCGTTGACGAATCATGTGCGCATATGCCTGATCTGCGTCGCTTTCGCCGGCACCACCGACCAAGACGAGGCGGAAGTTAGCGGGGAGCTGCACCATTGCGTCAAGGATGTTTTCGAGTCCTTTGGTATGGGTGAGCAGTCCAAAGTATGCCAGTAGCATATCGCCCTGTTGCAAATTAAAGCGACTGCGCCACAACGGACGTTCGTAATTGGCGGGTGGCACAGGTGAGATATTGGCACCTATTGGAATAAAGACGGTATTGGGGTTCCATGCACCACGGTCATCCTGAGTTACCCTGGTAAAGTCGGCGGCGTTGGTCATAACGGCACCATCAGCGTCTCTGATGATGCGTTTGGTATACCATTCACGCAGAAAGCCTGCTTTGGGGAAAAGATAGGGCTGCATCAGGTCATGTGCAGTCGTAACGACACGCAGTCCACGTTGGCGCTCTCGTTTGAGCGCGCTCGGCAACGTGTTGATGGCGACCTTCATCTGGTATGCGCCCGTCTGATACTGAATGTGCACGATTTCTGGCTGAAGTGCGCTAATTGTTTGCTTAATAATCGGGATAGCGCTCTTGTTCCACATAGGAATACGCACTGGATAAATGCGGGCAGCATCACGAAACGCCTGTCCCTGCGGACCAGTAATCACTGCAACTTCGTGTCCGAGTTGCGTCAACATGCCATTCAGTCGCCGCGTATAATCGCCGATTCCGCCGACCATTGGCGGATACTCTGCACTAATCATTACGATACGCATATATTCTCCTCATACCCGGCGACCGAGTAATCCATCTGCTAATGCGTGAATTTCCGCTTGTTTATCCGGATTGGGGGCAGTCACTGCTGCCAACGCCGCACATGCCAATTCGTAATGGCGTTGCGCCATGGCAGCTACGGCTGCATGTGCCCCATGGGTGTTCATCGATGCAATGGCTTGTGCAATTCCGTGATCCTGCCCTACAGGTTGCCGATACAGGGTATGGAGCGGGCCATCGGCAGCCTCACGCGCCAACGTATAAATGACGGGGAGGCTCAATTTCCGGCGCAGCAAGTCGGCAGCATCTGGTTTGCCTGTTTCTTTGGCATCGCCCCAAATCCCCAAGATGTCGTCTTGCATTTGAAATGACAGACCGAGATGGATACCAAAGTCATACATGTGTTGGGCGTCATGTGCAGGAGCACCGGCAGCAACAGCACCGAGCTCGCAGCAGGCAGCCACGAGCACTGCTGTTTTGCGCTCGATCATGGCCAAATATGCCGATTCTGCGATGTGTGGATTCCCCTCGAAGCTCATGTCGAGGTATTGACCTTCACAAATCGACAGAATAATGCGATCAAAACGGCGCATGATATGCAGCACCCGTTCGGCAGGCAACCCCACATCCTGGAGGCGCTGAATGGCCATATGCGCCAATACAAACATACCATCACCAGCATTGATCCCCTGTGCCATACCCCACAATTTCCATACGGTAGTACGACCACGACGTAGATCGCTATCGTCTTGGATATCGTCATGGATGAGTGAAAAATCGTGCACCAGCTGGATCCCTGCCGCTAACGGCATTGTTTGCTCCACATCCCCACCAAACATCTGGCTACTCATCAACGTCAGTACCGGCCGCAAGAGTTTACCGGGATCTGCAAAATCTGGGGCAAAGGATTGATTTCGCCAGCCCAGGTGATATTCTTGCATGTGATAAAACGGCGCCACCTCAACGATATGTGGTGGGAAAACAGCCTGCATTTCTGCGCGTATCATGGCACGAATATCTGATTGCATGGCATCAACCTCGTTTTCTACTGTCATATCAGATTCTTGTAATTTGTTCGTCATACAAGTGAATTGTCGTTTGCGTCATATGGTAGTACACTGGCTGTAGTAAAGCTATTACCGAATCGAGGAGTCCATTATGGCGCCGAATCTGCGCTTCCGCTTTAGCCCTGCCAAGGATGGCTTGGTTAAAGTCCTCGGACCACTAGAGACCGAAATCATGCAAGTTATCTGGCATGACAAATGCAGCACCGTCAAAAAAGTCCACCGGGCATTATCGCAGAACCGCGAAATCGCATATACCACCGTGATGACCACCATGAGTCGCTTGGCAGACAAAGGTGTGCTCAATCGTCAACGCGACGGTCTGGCATACATTTACGATCCCACCCTCAGCGAAGAAGACTTCGTCACTATGGTCGTGCAGCAAGTGCTTGATGGATTGTTGACCGACTACAGCGACACTGCCATCGACTATATGATTGATTTTTTGGTCCGCAACAACCCGAGTGAACTCAAACGTTTGCGTACCGCACTCGAAAGCCATTCCGCCTAGTACTATCAATGACACGCCGCAGGCATGTGCCTGCGGCGTGTTGCTATTTAGACTACATTCCCCCACAAATCGTAGTCTGTGGTTGTCGTAACTTTGACGTTGACCATGCTCCCCACTGCCCCTTTTCCCCAGGCAAAGACTTGCCCATCGACTTCTGGGGCATCCCGAAACGATCGTCCCACCAAAATCGGTTTACCGGCATCATCACTGCCCGTGCCTTCGACGAGCATGGGAATCGTGCGTCCGCGCCAGAGGCGATTACGGGCATGCGAAATCTCTTGTTGCAGTTGCATGACTTTGTGCCAGCGTCGTTCGATTTGCTTTTGCGGGACTTTACCAGCAAGTGTCGTCGCATGCGTCCCTGGCTCGTCGCTATATTGAAAGACCCCGACGCGGTCGAGTGTCATCTCGGCCAAGAAATCGTACAAGGCATCGAATTCTTCACGCGTTTCACCAGGGAAGCCGACGATGAACGTAGATCGAATGGCAATGTCCGGCATGGCGGCACGCAAATCGCGGATGATGTTTTTGGTGCGTTCAATATCCGGTGGGCGGCGCATGCGGCGCAGTGTGTCAGTATGTGCGTGTTGCAAAGGCATATCAAGGTATTTGCAAACCTGCGGATGACGTGCCATTGTTTCAATCAAGCGTGGCGTAATCCCATGTGGGTAGGCATACATCAAGCGAATCCAGCGGTCACTCGGTACGACGGCGCTCAAGTCATCGAGCAACAATGACAAGCCGTCTTTCATGCCTAGATCGCGCCCATAGTCGGTGAGGTGTTGTGCGACCAGCACGACTTCTTGCACGCCTTTGGCCATCAACTGCTGGACTTCGCGCACAATCGCCTCTGGGCGCTTGGAGCGCATATCCCCTTTGAACGACGGAATCGTACAAAACGCACAACGCAAATTACAGCCATCGGAAATTTTGACATATGCGGATGGACCGCCTTTGGTGCGGTTAATGGCTGCAGTACGCCAGTCGGCGTATTCACCGGGGACTTTGAGGTCCACTGCCGTCGGATCAACAGGAGCCAAATCAATCATGAGTGATGGTGCTGCAGATTTGGGCGCAGGTGTCGCCCCAACCACATCGCCGATTTTCATCCATTCGCGCGTACCCAGCACCGCATCGACACCACTGACAGCGCGCACCACATCGCCGTGGCTTTCGGCCATACACCCAGCAGCAATGAGTTTTTGGCCGGCGTGTTTCTGCGATGCCAGCTCTTGGAGTACATGCAGTGTTTCGTCGCGTGCAGATGCAATAAAGCTACATGTGTTGACAATGACCACATCCGCTTGATTGGCTGCACCGACCAGCACATGACCTTGTGTTTCCAGGATTCCCGTCATGCCTTCGCTATCTACTGCGTTTTTGGGGCAACCGAGCGTAATTACATGTACCTTCATCGCGAATACGTCTTCCTAGTAGTGATTATCGATAATTGGTGAATTGCAATGGCACAGTGAAGTCATCAGCGCGCTGCTTGAGCACCGCAATAATGGACTGCAATTCGTCACGGCTCTTGCTTGCCACGCGTATGGCTTCGCCTTGGATGCGTCCTTGGGCCTTGGGGAATTGGTCTTTGATGATTTTCTGGATTTTTTTGGCGACTTCATCCGAAAGACCCTGTTGGAGTGTCACAACTTGTTTGGTGCGTCCCCCAGACACTTGTTGCGGCGGGTTGAGCTTGAATATCTTGAGCGATAAATTACGCCGCATCGCTTTGCTCTGCAGAATATCGCGCACCGCTGTCAAGTGCATCTCGGATTCTGTGGTAATCACGATTTCTTTGTCGGTCAATTCAATCACCGTATCGCTGTCTTTGAGGTCGTAGCGCGTCTGAACTTCACGCCGGGTCTGGTCGACCGCATTGACCATTTCTTGCCGATCAAACTCGGAGACGACATCAAAACTACTTTCACTTGCCATCGTTTCCTCCTTGTGTACAACAACGCGGGGGCAAACCCCCGCGTCCTCACGCATTTCCTACAGCCGCAGTGGCGTATCGTGCATGTCGCAAACGCTTAGGGTGGTGGCCACGAAAACGACACCACATCACCGGGAGTCGTACTCAGGCGCTGTTCGACACCGTTGACCACAACCGAGACAACATACGCATTGCCGGCACGAATCCAGACATTGCGTTGTGCGGTGTAGCGCAATGAATCACCGGGTTTGAGAATGCGTTGAAACACGGATTTATTATCGACTTTGACATGCAACCACGAGCCAGGATTCTTGCCGGCATCGACCTTGACTTCCAAGACGATGGGTGCCTCGGGTGTCGGTGATACCGCAGCCGGGGTCGCCGTGGCAGCTGCTGGTGCCGGTGCCGGTACCGCAGTGGCCGTAGCAGCATCTGTGGCAGGCGCAGCTGTCGGATCCTCGGGAATCGCTGTGGGTGCAACGACCGCAATCGTCGCCGTAGCATCGACAACGACTTCTGTGGGTTGTGGCGTACTATTGAGAAATTCCACGCCACGCAACACCAAATAGCCCAGACCAGCAATCGTGAGCACCACGAAAAAGACACCAAAAATATTGGGCAACACCGCACCACGAATGCGTGGTGCTACCACCGCCGGACGAATCACAATTGGTTCGGTGCGACCGCGTTCGTAGCGATAGAGTTGGATGAGTTCTTCGACGGGGATTTTGAGGTAGTCAGCATAGTTGCGTATGAACCCACGTGCGTAGACATCACCAGGCAGATATTTGTAGTCGCCCTCTTCGAGCGCTACGAGATATCGCTGGAGAATTCGGGTTTCGGTTGCTGCTTGCGCAAGGCTTATCCCCTGCGACTCTCGGGCCGCACGGAGGCGATCACCAAGTTCACTCATGACAATTAGTCCTCAAATTGCCATATACATGCGTTGATACGTGTATATCCAATATACGCAATTACTTTACCATTATATGCGAAATCACACATTACGGCAATGTATGGCTACTTTAGCCCCTCTACCCGCGGTAATACAATCCCACGTTGCCCTTGATACTTGCCTGATTTGTCGCGATACGACGTCTCACACAGTTCATCGCCCTGGAAAAACAAGCACTGCGCAATTCCCTCGTTTGCATAGATTTTGGCTGGTAGTGGTGTCGAATTACTTATTTCAATCGTCCACTGCCCTTCCCATCCTGGCTCACCCGGTGTCACATTGACGATGATGCCAGCCCGTGCATAGGTGGACTTCCCAATCACCAATACCAACACATCTGCAGGAATACGAAAATATTCGAGCGAGTGGCACAACGCATAACTATTGGGTGGAATAATACACACATCGCCCTTGAAGTGCTGGAAAATACGCTCGTCAATTGCCTTGGGGTCGACCACCGTATTATATGGACTGGTGCTAAAAATCTTGAATTCGTCGGAGACACGCATGTCATACCCATATGACGACAACCCGTACGAAATGATGCCATCGCGCTTCTGGCGATCGACAAATGGCTCAATCATGCCGTGCTCTACGGCCATTTTGCGAATCCAACGATCAGCTTTAATCGACATACGTCCCCCTCTACACAAACTTCAAGCCGCTACTGCACACGTGTCAGCGCCGCACCGGTAACAACATACGCAAGCCATTTGCCACCACAAGCAACGTGCTGCCTTCGTGACCAATCACCCCATACGTCAGCAACATACTGCCCTGTAATGTGAATACTACGAGCGTCGCAATCACTGCTATTGCGAATACCAAGTTTTGTAGGACTACACGACGCGCATTGCGTGCCAATACCAACGCGTTCGTCAATTTACTGAGGTCATCTTTCATCAAGACTACATCAGCACTATCATGAGCGACATCTGTGCCACCACTCCCCATCGCCACACCCAATGCGGCAGTTGCGAGTGCTGGTGCATCATTGATGCCATCACCAATCATTGCCACGGGGCCATATCGGCGTTGCAGGTCTTGCACTGCATCAACCTTGTCTTGTGGGAGTAGCTCTGCACGTACATCATCAAG
The DNA here is from genome assembly GCA_964539815.1 of uncultured Klebsiella sp. GTDB lineage: Bacteria > Chloroflexota > Chloroflexia > Chloroflexales > Roseiflexaceae > UBA965. The sequence continues at coordinate 12,756 of CAZIKU010000002.1, forward strand.
ACCGAGTTCTTTGGCAAGTGCCCGTGCAACGTGTTCGTTATCGCCGGTCAATAATGCCAAACGGAACCCTGCTCCGCGTAAATCGTGAAGTGCCTGCTTTGCTTCTGGCCGCATCGTATCAGAGACTGCAATCAATCCCCAGATTTCGTCTTCGGAACCAACAGCAATCACCGTGTTGCCATTGCGTTGTTGTGCTTGAATCTCAATGAGCACATCTGGAGTCGTCATACGAAACAGCGTCGGCTTGCCGACGCGCAAGCGTTGCCCATTCACTACGGCTGTGGCACCCGCCGCAATCATAGCTTTAAATTCAGTGGCCTCTGGAATAAGAATACCACGCTCACGCGTGCTCTGTACTACCGCACGTGCCAACGGGTGCTCTGATGCTTGTTCGACAGCCGCAGCCGCAGCGAGTAGACGGATCTGGTCTTGCGTCATGTGGCCGAGCTGGTCATCATCGGGTGAATTGGACTCACTGACAACCCCAATATCCGTCGGCATACGCCCTGGTCCACCAACAGGAATAACGGCTACTACACCTGGACGACCGGTAGTCAGTGTCCCGGTTTTGTCGAAGGCGACGACTGTAATGGTGGCTGCTGCCTCGAGCTGACGTCCCCCCTTGAACAACACTCCATCACGGGCTGCCCGTGCGAGCGCCGAAAGCAACGACGCTGGAATAGAAATCACAAGCGCACACGGCGACATCACGACCATCAATGTCATGGAACGATAGAGCGTCTGATGCCACTCTTCGACAAGCAAGAGCCGGGCAACAACAATCGAGAGTAACGTGACAATCACCACTGCATATGCGTAGTAGACACCAATCACACGATCGGTGAAGTCTTGACTATTGGCTTTTTGTTCGCGCGCTTCACGCACCACCGACACAATACGCGCGAGTGTCGACTGTGACGCATCAGCCGTGACCGTTACTTCGAGAGCCCCTTGACCATTGAGCGTCCCTGCAAAGACTTTTTGGCCGACACGCTTTTCTACAGGCATTGATTCACCAGTAATGGAGGCCTCGTTGATGGTCGATTCTCCTGCGCGAATCACGCCATCAGTGGGAATTTGCCCACCAGGACGCACTAGTACCACATCACCAGGGACCACTGCTTCTACAGATATTTGACGCGTTTCGCCGTTGATGAGTAGCTCAGCCTCGCGTGGTGTCATGGCAATCAACGAACGGATAGAGGCATGCGTGCGCCCCATCGCATATGTTTCGAGCGTGCCAGATAGCGAAAACAAGAACATCAACAAGGCGCCCTCACGCGGCTCACCCATTGCGGCAGATCCTAAGGCCGCAACAATCATGAGGGTATTGACATCAAATTCGCGGTTTTTGAGTGACTCAATTGATGCCAACGCACTAAAATACCCACCAACAGCGTACGCAACGACATAGCTTACTGCCGGAATGTACCACGGAATGCTCTGCCGATCTTCGAGAACCCAGCCCAAAATGGTGGTAACAAGACACGTAACAGTAAATTGAATCATTCGTGGTAAATCGGCGATTTCGGCTTCTTCGGGGGTTACTTCGGCATCCACATGCTCGACCACCAATGAAAGACCTGCGGTGTCTGCGATGGTACGCAATGACCGCATATCAGCATCACCGCGACACTGCACAATGACTCCATGCCCTGTCGGCGTATATTTCACACCTGCCACACCAACCAGTGCACGGATTGATTGTAAGGTCTCATCTACCATGAATAGCTCCTCGATGATGGTTACCGTTTGTATTATACATAGTTCGCTCATCACTATCGCTATTCGGCTGTTGTATACAAAAAAACGGGGGAGCCAGTTGGCTCCCCCATCAATCTGTGTCCAGTTACTTTTGCATCAAGGCAATGGACTCTTTTGAGCGCCAGCATGCAACTTGGTGACCATTGCCGATATCTTCAAACTGTGGCTCATCCACTTTACATTTGTCGATGGCAATCGGACAGCGGGTGTGGAATCGACAGCCACTCGGTGGATTGAGTGGACTTGGCACGTCGCCGACGAGAATCATGCGTTTGCGCGTGCGTTCGACACTCGGATCAGGAATTGGTACGGCCGACAGCAACGCTTGTGTGTACGGGTGGGTCGGCGTCTTGTACAGGTCATTGCCTGACGCGATTTCGACCATTTTGCCCAAGTACATCACCGCCACACGGTCGCTGATGTGTTTCACTGCTGCCAACCCGTGCGCAATGAAGAGGTACGTCAAACCGAGCTTGTCCTGCAAATCTTCGAGCAAATTCAAGATTTGTGCTTGAATCGACACGTCCAATGCAGATACTGGCTCGTCACAGACCACAAACTCCGGCTCAACAGCCAAGGCACGGGCGATACCGATGCGTTGGCGTTGCCCACCCGAGAATTCATGTGGGTAGCGGTTGATGAAGTAAGGATTCAAGCCGACGAGTGACAGCAATTCCTGCACGCGCTCGCGCACTGCTTGCTTGCCCTGACGCAACTTGTGCACCATGATGGGTTCGGCGATGATATCGCCGACGGTCATACGCGGGTTGAGTGACGCGTAGGGGTCCTGGAAAATCATCTGCACGCGACGGCGTGTCTTGCGCATCTCTTCGGCTGGGAGTTTGGTCAAATCCGTACCGCGGAAGACCACTGAACCGCCCGTCGGTTTGTACAGCTGGATGAGCGCACGACCTGTAGTCGATTTGCCACACCCTGATTCACCCACAAGGCCAAGTGTTTCGCCCTCGCGGATGCTGAACGTCAACCCATCAACGGCTTTGACATCACCAACCTTGCGACGTAGGATAATTCCCTTTGTTACAGGGAAGTACATCTTGAGGTCGGTGACTTCGATAATATTGCTTCGTGAATTACCCGCTGTCATGCTACTCCTCCGTCAGGTTTCTCTCTATTGAGTCCACGATTACTGCGCCGTTGCTACCGTGGCCTCTGTGTCGATCGTTACATCAAATAGACACGCCGCATTGTGATTCTCACCCACAGACCGCAATGGCGGAACTTGTGTGTCACATGCACCCGACTTAAAGAAATCACAGCGTGGATAGAATGCACATACCTGTGGCAAAGCGATAAGATCGGGTGGTAACCCGCGAATCGGCTCTAAGCGTTGACCCGTCGTATTGTCGAGCCGTGGGATAGACTTGAGCAAACCGATGGTGTACGGCATGCGTGGATTATGGAAGATGTCTTTGGTGCTGCCTTCTTCGACGACACGCCCGGCATACATCACCATCACACGATCCGACATACCAGCAACCACACCCAAGTCGTGTGTGATGATAATTACGGCCATACCCAATTCAACTTGCAAGCGCTTGATGAGCTCGAGAATTTGTGCTTGAATCGTCACATCCAACGCGGTGGTTGGCTCGTCTGCAATCAACAACTCGGGGTTACACGCAAGTGCCATGGCAATCATGACGCGCTGACGCATCCCACCCGAGAATTGGTGCGGGTATTCGTTGATTCGCTTGGCCGCACTCGGAATACCAACGTGGTTCAACAATTCGATGGCGCGATCGTACGCTTCTTTGGTGGAAAGTTTCAAGTGCAATACCAACGACTCGGTAATCTGCTGACCAACCGTCAACACGGGATTCAACGATGTCATTGGATCTTGGAAAATCATGGCAATACGATTGCCACGCAATTCGCGCATCTCGTCTTCGCTGATTTTGAGGAGGTCTTGACCATCAAAGATGACTTCCCCTCCGCTGATCCGCCCTGGTGGGCTGGGTATGAGGCGCATAATTGACAACGACGTTACACTTTTGCCCGAACCCGACTCGCCGACGATTCCCAACGTCTCCCCGCGGTTCACATAAAACGACACGTTGTTGACCGCTTTGACGATACCGTCTTGCGTCTTAAACTGCGTTTCAAGGTTGCGGACATCTAGCAAAGGTGCCATACGCAAACTCCACGTTAATCAGAGATAGGAACATCCTATCGAGATTGCAACATATTGGTTAAACTAGGTGATATTGATTGAAGTCCTTAACTTGTATTTTATCATTGTAATAGGTGACTTGAAATTATGCAAGAGGGATATGATGAAGATTATCATCGTGGGCGCCGGGATTAGTGGGTTGGCAGCAGCGTATTCGCTCAATCAGAATGCGCCAGACATCGATTTGCACTGTATTGAAAAAAGCCGTGGCATTGGTGGTCGTGTCGCAACGCGCCGCCGCGATGGTGCTATTTTTGACCACGGTGCGCAGTTTTTTCGCCCAAATGATGATGCACAGGCGCACTTTTTTACCCACATACTCCCCCACGAACAACTCGTCGACATCACCAAACCCGTCTGGTCATTCGATCAACACAACACCCTCTCTGCTGGTGACCCGGCACAAAACTCCCTGCCCAAATTCGGCTACCGCGACGGCATCAATCAACTCGCCAAACTCCTGATGCCCGCATCGCTCACGCTCACGCGTGAAACACGCGTGCACTATGTCACCTAGCACAACAAAATGGTCACGTGTGTCGAGGACACTGGCACACCTATCGCCAGTGGTGATGCCATTTTGTTTACCCCCCCAGCACCGCAAACACACGACATCATTGCTGCGAGTAATTTCCCAGAAGACATGCGTACTACGCTGTGTACAGCCTTGGCGCAGGCCCAGTATCGCCCATGTCTCAGTATCACAATGGCATTCCCCGGCACCATTGATTTGCCGTACCATGCCTTGGTGAATACCGATCGCAAACACGACTTGGCCTGGGTGGCCTTTGAGCACGACAAACACCCATCCCGCGTGCCAGCCGGGCAAACCCTGATTACCGTGCAGTGCGCGCCGGCGTCGAGCCGCGCATGGTGGGATGATGCCGCAGACACGGTTGCTACACACATCCTCCCGCAACTGCAATCACTGCTCAACACATCACTTCCCGCACCGCTGTGGATCGATCGGCAAGGGTGGCGTTATGCGTTGCCCGATCGGGGTGCAGACAGTGCCACATTAGGCACATATGAGCAATCACATGGGGTATACTTCACAGGGGATAGTTTGGTCGGCCTCGGCCGTGTACAACTTGCCATAGCCCACGGATTCGCCACCGCGCAACGCATGCTTGCGCATCTGCAACAGCGCTGATACACAAGAAGGTAGTCCGCCTATGAATCGCTCCTTGCGCGCCATTGTGATTGGTGTTGCCGCAGTTATTGTCATCGCCGTGCTGGCAATGATTGTAACTTCACCCAATCAATCACTCATCAGCTCAACACAAAACGGCATCGCCGTCTTGATTCCAATCACTTTTCTCGCAGGCTTGTTGAGTTTCTTGTCACCGTGTACATTGCCCATTCTGCCTGCATACTTCGCGTTTACGTTTCAAGCCAAACGCGAACAAGTCACACTGATGTCGATTGCGTTCTTTTGTGGCCTTGCGACCACCATGGTCTTGTTTGGTGCGAGTGCCACCGCACTCAGTCGATTTTTGTTTAGCTATCTTACGTTGCTGACGTCGATTGGGGGTATCCTCATCATCGGCTTTGGCATCATGAGCTTCTTTGGCATCGGGTTTTCTGGCATTCAAATGCTTAATCGACCGGCCAGTGGCGTATTGGGGTCATTTCTCTACGGCGCGACATTTTCCCTCGGCTGGTCGGCCTGCGTCGGTCCTATCCTCGGTGCACTTTTGACACTGCTTGCCACTCAGGGGATTGCCGTTGCCCAGGGCGCCTTGCTTGCCTTCGTCTATGCGCTGGGATTAGGCTCTCCATTAATTGTCATTTCGTCGTTTTTTGGGCGGCTAGGTAATGGCTCACGCTTTTGGCAGCTCATCAAAGGCCGGGCGTTTACCATCACACTCGCTGGCAAAGAACTCCATCTGCACTCCACCAGCATGGCCAGTGGTGCGTTGTTAATTGTCATGGGCATGCTTTTGGCGAGTGGAAACTTGGCCACCATCAGCTCGTGGACACAGCAGACGCCGCTTGCGCAGTTTGTGCTTGCCATGGAAGATTGGCTGAACAATCTTGTACGGAGACCCTAATCATGGATCGCCTCAGTGCACCACATGCCGCTGGATGTGTGATTTTCACGCTCCGTGACAATCTCCCCCACGTGCTACTCATTCTCGACCAATACGGCAAATGGACATTCCCCAAAGGTCATCTCGAAGCCGGGGAAGACGCTGCAACCGCTGCGGTACGCGAAGTCTACGAAGAAACAGGCATTCGTGGTGTGTTGGGGGCATTCATCGATAGTATTTCGTACATGGTCGTCAACAAACATGGTCAATCGGTGCAAAAACGCGTTGATTTTTTCGTAATGACAACGACACAGCACACGGTTACGCTACAACACGAAGAAGGCATCAGCGCATATCAATGGGTGATACCTGCTGATGCCGTTGATTTGATTGGCTACGCACAACACAAACACATTCTCACTGCGGCAATACGCGCATACGCCGCAACACCGCGTGCACCCGATTCCTCAACAGCATGACCGCATACAACACCGGCGTAATCCTGAGCAACCAGGCCACCAATACATAGACGCCCCCCGTGACTGGTGCCACCACAAACAACGACACCAATGGTGACATCGGTGGCACGATGACCAACAGTGCGGCCACGCTACACCATGTCACCGCTGCAGCCATCACACACTGTGCCATGGTGACAGCCATACCCAACCCCCGTAAATCGAACAACCGATGACTCAACCATACCATCAACACCATGTGCGCAATCCACTGTACCGAATTCGCAAACGCCAATGTCTCGGCACTTTGTCCGAGCCATGGCATGACGACGTTGACGGCGATGACATAGGCGATGATTGCCCCACCTTGCACGAGATTCGGTGCAATTGTGCGTCCCCGTGCATAGTACGCAAACAGCAGGATTTGATCAATAGCAGCGGCAGGTAACCCGGGCAAATAGTACGTGAGTGTCGTTGCAACAGCAATCGTATCATTTTGATTAAATGCGTTACGTTGCAAAATAAGTGCCGTCAACGGCTCTCGCACCAACCACAAAATAACCGTTGCCGGCACAATGAGTGCAATCACCACCGTCAATGCCTTGCCAACGGTGGTGCGGAATGCGTCACGATTTGTGTCATCGTGCAATCGTGAAAGTGCCGGCAAAATGGCTGTCGACACTGCGGCAGCCACCAATCCAAGTGGGAATTGAATTAACGTGGTTGCATAGCGCATGGTGGGCATGACACTTTCACCGAATTCACTCGCATAGCGGCGATCAATGAGCGTACCTATTGCCGAAAAACCCATACCAACAGCAACCGGTGCATACAGCGTGATTATTTCGCGTATGGATTCATCGTTCCAATCAGTACGCCAGCGTATCGTACTTTGGCGGAAGCCAAACCACTGTAGCCCCACCTGCAGCAACGCCCCAACGACCATGCCAACTGCAAGGGCAACGGGCCCGATTATCGGTGCCAGGATGATAGAACCGACAATAATCCCGACGTTGAATACACTAGTAACAAACGCAGGCAACACGAATTGTTGCCGTGCCTGCAGGACAGCGGTCATCACCCCCGATAGAATCATGCATGGCACAGCCAGCATCATCCAACGAATCATGGTTGTGGTGAGGTTCTGCAGGTCAGCATCGAATCCACCAGCGATGAGGTGCACCACTGCGGGCGCAAACAACACCACAGGCAACACGATGACACTCACCACCACCACCATCAGGCTCAACAATCGCGACAAGAGTTCGTCGCACACACTCTCTTGATGAGCAATTCGACTAAACACGGGCACCAGCGCTGCACTGATGGCCCCGCTCACCAACAGGTCGTAGACCATGATCGGGATGGTCGATGCCGCAGTAAAGGCTGCGAGTTCGGCACCACGTCCAAACGTGGCCGCAAAAACCGCCTCTCGGATGACTCCGATGAGACGGCTCGTAATATTGCCTACCGCAATGAGCATGGCGGCCACGGCAATCTGTCGGCTAGTTGTGTCGCGCACAGTTGACCCTGTCACTACGGTAGATACTTCATTGGATCAACATTTTTTCCATTGACCTGAACCGTAAGATGGAGGTGCACCCCTGTGGAGTATCCACCACCCGCAGCATCGTACGTGCTCCCCATGAGGCCAATTAAATCGCCTAAATCTACTATTTCGCCGACATTAACGTATGGTTTTTTGAGCAGATGACCATAAATTGACACAACGCCACCACCATGGTCAATACGCACACAATAGCCAAATCCACGACACCACCCAGCCTCATACACCCGTCCGTACCGTGCTGCATAAATTGGCGTACCAGCATCATTAGCAATGTCAATTCCATTATGAAACATGTACATAGGCACTGATCGCCAGCCAAATGGCGATGTCAGACGACCTGATGCTGGCCATGTCCAGCGTGGCGGCGGCCAGGGCACATTGGTTGCAATCGGCAATCCATCGACCAATCCATCAGACATTCCGAGCAAGCGACCTTTGACCCAGCCAATTTCGTTGGGGGCGACCTCGAGTTTGACCCAACCACCATAGCGTGCCAACGGAATTAACCGTTGACCACTGCGCAAAACACCGATTTTGTCGAATGCCCGACCAGGTCCATCGCGCATGTTGGTTTCGTCTTCGAGCACCGTCACCGTTTCGATGGCTTCCATCGTGGCTACGCCTGCGTCGCTCCCATACTTGTTGACGATGGTTTGTGGGTAGGACGGTATCACATTTGGGATAAAAATTTCCCGCCCGACACGTAAATCCTCGTTGGTGTGTACCCGGTTGGGACGAAAGAGCGTAATCGCTGCTGGATCAACGCTGAATATGGTCGCAATAGAGTCGATTGTTTCGTTTTCTTCAATCGTGTGTAATACCCCCGGCAACCGCGGAATACGCAACGTACTTCCCACAATGAATACCCGCCCGTTCTGTAGCCCATTCGCCCAAAAGAGCACACGCGGATCAATTCCATATTCCCCAGCTATTTTGCCAAGCGTGTCTTGCGGTTGAATACGATGGTAGTAAACGTATGGTGGCGCCAAACTAGGCAGCGGAGATACCATCTGAGGCACCGTAATCTCAGATGCACTCATCACTTCTGGCAACGGGGCATCGATGGGTGGGCTGATATCGACGGCGGTTTTTTTGGCGGTGCGTTCACGATCAATGGCCATCAAGCCACCCTTTTCAAGAATCGCATTCCCAAATACCAAAATAATCCACACCAGCATGATGCTGACTGCATGACTCGCAATCCGTGGTTGGAATAATACATCGACGATATAGGGCAACGAATCATGACTCGTTTGATTGTCATGGTTGGGCGTCGCATCGCCGAGTAATCCAGCACGAGCAGCCTGTAATGAATCCCACTGCGTATCATCACTTTTGCGTTGGATACGCGTCGTCCAGCGTTGTTTGGTGGCATCACTGACAGGCAACACCACCAATATCGACACGATAAATCGGCGCACCGTGCCTTCGCTACGGCGCAACCAACGGAATAACGCGAGAATTGTGGGGGACGAAGACTTCGATATAATCATTGAAACCGCATCAGATACCACTACAACACCGCTCATCATACGCTTTCGGCAACGCAGTGTCAACCGTGTCCAAAATTGCTTTTATTCACATACATCACATGTATTATAATAGGTGTATGTTGTTTTGAAATACACTGAAAGGGGGCGCAATGATACGAGTATCTGTCGATAGTGTGCGTGTTAGTTTGCTCACACAAAATCGCGTCGTCGTGTTGCGTGAATCAGATAGCCGTCGCTATCTACCCATCTGGATTGGTCAGTTCGAAGCCGAATCAATCTCTTCCGTGTTGCAGAACCACGTACCGAGTCGGCCCATGACCCACGACCTGCTCAACACCACCATCACCGCCATGGGTGGCGTCGTGACGCAGGTCATTATCAGCGACATCCACGAGAGCACATTTATCGCTCGCATTATCATCACCACTGCTGCCGGATCACTCGAACTCGACTCGCGCTCGAGTGATGCAATCGCATTGGCAGTGCGCGTTGATGTGCCAATCTATGTGGCACCGCATGTCTTTGATCAGGCCAGCGTTCCCTTTGATTCCGAAGAACAAAGCGAACCACCTGTCTTTCGTTCACCCGGCGAATCATCAGCTCCCGAACCAGCTGCCGAACAGCCATCACCCGATCCTGCTCCTTCGGATGATTCATTGTCTATCTTCCGTGATTTCATCAATTCACTCGATAACCCCAACAAATCACCCGACAAAGACGAAGAATAACTCCATCGATCAAACGGCGGCTTGATAGCCGCCGTTTTTGTGTGCTTTTTTGTCCACATTGTGGTGGATAACTCGTGGAGAGTGCGTGGAGATTGGTGGATATGCCGTGGATGACAGTTTATCCACAATATGCTTATCCACCGATTTTGTGGATAAGTGTGTGGAAAGTGCGTGCACGATGGTGTACATTGTGTTGATGGTTTTGCACGTACGCCAAAACACGTGTACGACCTGTGGAGAGTGATGCACTAGTTATACACGATTAATTCATGAGTAGAATGCGCTAAAATAACAATATCAACACTATCCACAGCACCTATTATGTGCTACTTTTTCTTCTATTATTGTGTGAATTTATGATATTCATACAGCGTAAACGCATGATTGTGCATAACACAGTCTCATCAGCGTGCGTATTGTTGATAACTCGTGGATGATGTGGATGAATCTCGCATCGGCATAAATCGAGTGAACGTGGTACACTATATACAGTTAAATGCAGCAATGATGCGCCCCGACCTCGGTGGTCGAGGCGTTTGTATGCCACACATGGAGTTGTCATGAAGCGAACTGATTTGCGCAATATTGCGATTATTGCGCACGTTGACCATGGGAAAACAACATTGGTTGACGGCTTGTTACGCCAGTCACGTACCTTTCGAGAAAATCAACAGGTCAATGAGCGCGTAATGGATTCCAACGATCTCGAGCGTGAGCGCGGGATTACCATTATGGCCAAAAACACCGCGGTCATGTACAAGGGCACCAAAATTAATATCGTCGATACCCCAGGCCACGCAGACTTCGGTGGCGAAGTCGAACGTGTCATGAATATGGTCGATGGTGTGTTGTTGCTCGTCGATGCAGTGGACGGTCCTATGCCGCAGACACGCTTCGTGTTGCGCAAGGCGCTCCAAGCAGGCCATAAGGCCATTGTGGTCGTCAACAAAATCGACCGACCCAACGCACGCCCCAATTGGGTCGTCAACGAAACATTCGATCTCTTTGTTGAGTTGGGTGCTAGTGACGAACAAGCCGAATTCCCCGTCATCTTTGCCAGTGCCATCAACGGGATTTCTGGCACAGACCACGAAGACCTCAAAGAAACGCTCGAGCCACTCTTTGACGCGATTATTAGCACGATTCCCTGCCCCGACGTCGACAACGATGCATCGGCGCAGTTGCTGGTCACCAACACCTTTTATGACGACTATCGTGGCAAAATCATGATGGGGCGCCTGCGCCGTGGTACATTGCGCAAAGGACAAGCAGCCGTCCGTATTGCCCATGATGGCACGCAGTCACCATGCAAAATCGTACAACTCTTCACATACAACGGACTTGACCGCCGTGAAGTCGAAGAAGCCCATGCTGGCGAAATCATCGCCGTCGCAGGTATTAGTGATGGCATGATCGGCGAAACAATTGCCGATGTCAATAATCCCGAACAACTGCCGATTATCGCCGTCGAAGAACCAACGGTGCGTATGACATTCGGTGTCAACACTAGCCCATTTTCGGGACGCGAAGGCACGCACGTCACGTCACGCAAGTTGCGCGATCGCCTCTACTTCGAGCGTGAACGCGATGTGGCGCTGCGCGTCGAGGATACGGATGTTCCCGATGCGTTTGTGGTCAGTGGTCGTGGTGAGTTGCACCTGACCATCTTGATCGAAAACATGCGTCGCGAAGGCTTTGAATTCCAGGTGTCACGCCCAGAAGTCATCTTCCGTATGGTCGATGGTCAACGCATGGAACCCGTCGAACAAGTCGAAATCGAAGTCTCTGAACAATATCAAGGTACCGTCATCGAATTGCTCGGTCAGCGCCGTGGTCTGATGCGCGACATGAATTATCGCGATGATGGCACCATTAATATGACGTTCCATGTGCCGACGCGTGGTTTGCTCGGTTTCCGCCAGCAATTCATGACGGCGTCACGCGGTGAAGGTCAGCTCAATTCGCTCTTCCTCGAGTATCAGCCACTCGCCGGCGAAATCAGTACCCGCGCGCTGGGCTCACTGGTCGCATCAGAGTCTGGCCAGACCACAACCTTTGGTCTGCATGGTGCGCAAGAGCGTGGCCAGCTCTTTATTGGCGCTGGTATCGATGTCTACGAAGGTATGATTATCGGCCAACACATCCGTGAACGCGACCTCGAAGTGAACTGTTGTAAAAAGAAACACTTGACCAACATGCGCTCTTCGGGTGCCGATGATTCCTTGCGCCTCGAAACCCCACGCATTATGAGCCTCGACGATGCCGTCGAATACCTCGGTGATGACGAGTTGCTCGAAGTCACCCCCAAGGCCTTCCGCTTGCGCAAACGCTTGCTCACACTCGACGAGCGCAAACGTGACCAGAAACGCCGCGAAATGCAGGCGGGGTGCGGTGTTGAGTGGTATACTTCCCATGAGTCACCATTGATGGAATGTGGACAAAGGGTTCTCATGAATCAATTACAGGCACTTTGGCCGTATGTTGCGAAGTATCGTTGGCGCTACCTGCTTGGATTGCTTTGTAATACGGTGCAAATCGTATTCACCGTGTTGGTACCACAAGTTATTCGTGAAATTGTCAACGAAATCAATAGCAAAGGTATCATCTGGAACGATTTAATCGATGCCGCACTCAAAATGCTCGGTATCGCACTTGTCGTATTCCTGTTGAGTTTCCTGACCCGTGTGCTTGTCCTCGGTACTGCGCATCAAGTCGAGGGTGATGTCCGCGAAGCACTTTTTCACAAACTCCTCAACCTTGATCAACGGTTTTATGGTGAACACCATACCGGTGACCTGATGACCCGTGTGACTAACGATTTATCTGCTATTCGCCAGTTTTTTGGCCCTGGTGTGCAGCAATTCGGTGCCGTGTTGATGATTATTTTTTCATCGGCATTGATGATTTATACCGATCTTACACTGTCGCTGATTGTGCTCGGGTTGTTGCCGGTCGTGACGGTGCTGTTTATTGTGGTTGGCGCCCGCATGCGGGCAATCTTTCGCAAGGTGCAAGACCTCTTCGGCGAAGTGTCAACCCGCGCCCAAGAAAACTTCTCTGGTATCCGTACCATCAAAGCCTATACACAAGAAGAAGCAGAGACAGATGAGTTCCTGCGCGTCAATGAGCGCTTTCGTGCCCAGAATGTGCGCTACGTGCTGTTGAGTGGCGTGCTGTGGCCTGTAATTAGCCTCGTGTTGGGGATTATCGGCTCACTCGTATTGTTGATTGGTGGTCAAAGAGTCGCTGACGGACAACTTACCATCGGTGACTTGGTGCTCTTTAATAGCTATCTGGCAGCCTTGGGATGGCCGGTGGTCGCCCTTGGGTGGACGGTTGACCTCTATCAGCAAGCAGTGTCCGCAGCAGGGCGCATCGGTGAAGTATTGCAACGTGTGCCACTTATCCGTGATGACGATACGCATGGCGGTATCCAGCACAACGTATCGGGTGCCGTTACATTCCAAAACGTTGGTGTGTCCGTTGGTTCAGGCAACGATCAACGCTGGATTCTGCGCAATATTTCATTTGATGTCAGCGAGGGGCAAACGGTAGCCATTGTGGGTGCCACGGGTGGCGGCAAAACAACACTGGTCAACCTCCTTGCACGCGTCCAAGATCCCAGCGAAGGAACGGTCTTCGTTGATGGAATCGATATTCGAACCATGGCGTTGGCATCACTCCGTAGCGGTATCGGGTATGTCCCCCAAGATACGTTTTTGTTCAGTATCCCTGTCCGCGAAAATGTCATGTTTGGTCGACCAGATGCGACGGCAGAAGAGGTCGATCAAGCACTGTTAATTTCGCGCCTAAGCAATGACATCGTGCAATTACCGGCTGGAATTGATACCCTCGTCGGCGAGCGTGGTGTCACGCTTTCTGGTGGTCAAAAACAACGAACTGCTATCGCTCGTGCCGTCTTGCGCAATCCATCTGTCCTCGTGCTCGATGATGCGTTGTCGAGCGTCGATACACACACTGCCGCCCAGATTCTCGAAGGGTTACGCACCTTTCGCAAGGGACGTACTGCTATCATCATCGCGCAACGCATCGCTACAGTACGTGATGCCGATAAGATTATTCTGTTGCGTGATGGTCAGATCGCTGAAATGGGATCGCATACAGAACTCCTCGCCCTTGGGGGGCTTTATACCGCCATGTATCAACGTGAAATGCTCGCTGACGAAGTCGATAATGCCTAACACACGGGGAAGTGTATGACGTTCTACGATGATGAAATACTCGGGAAAGCATATGATGGTCGCCTCGTACGGCGCCTGCTCGGGTTTGTATGGCCGTATAAGTGGGAATTGACGCTCTCGATTGTTTTGATGATCGGTAGCGCACTTGTCGAGTTGATTCCTCCATATTTGATTCGTACGGCCATTGATGGTCCTATTGCGCAAAAGAATGTGGCAGGAGTATGGCCGATTTTCTACCTCTATGTCGGCACATTAGTGTTGTCGTTTGCTTTTCGGTATTTGCAGACCTACATGATGCAGTCGATGAGTCAACGGGTCATCATTGACATTCGTATGGCTATTTTTCGCCACATCCAACGCATGAGTCTGAGCTTTTTCGACCATAATCCAGTTGGACGCTTGCTCACGCGTATTACCAACGATGTCGATGCACTCAACGACTTTATCACTCAAGGTACCGTGGCGTTGCTCGGTGATTTGGTACGGTTACTGTTCATTATAATCACCATGTTGATACTGAATTGGCGTTTGGCACTTGTGGCGTTTCTGATGTTCCCCATTGTGATTATTTCGACCATCATCTTCCAACGCATCATGCGCTCTACCTACCGTGTGATGCGCCAACGGCTCGCACGAATTAACGCCTACCTCAACGAACAAATTACCGGCGTGCTGGTGACGCAGCTCTTCCGCCGAGAAGTGCAGAGCCGCAACTATTTCGCCGAAATCAGCCGTGAGTATCTGCAATCGCAATTCCGCTCAAACAATACGTTTGCTGTGTTCTTCCCCACGATTTACATCACATCGGTGACGGCAACAGCAGTGCTACTCACACTGGGTGGACGCTTGGTGTTGGCCGATTATGTGACTATTGGATTGTTGGTGGCCTTCATCCAATACACCGATCAAGCCTTTCAACCAATTCGTCAACTTGCTGATCGCTACAACACCTTGCAGAGTGCGATGGCGTCGTCTGAACGCGTATTCCGCGTCCTCGATACGCCGGAAGGCATCAAAGACCCCGAGCATCCGCAGGAGTTACCTACACCGGTGTCTGGCCGCATCGTCTTCGATAATGTGGTATTCGGGTACAACCCAGATGAGCCGGTGCTCAAAGGTATATCCTTTACAATTCCTGCTGGTCAGTCGGTGGCCGTTGTGGGTGCCACCGGTGCTGGTAAAACATCGCTTGTCGGGCTTATGGCGCGTTTCTACGAAATTCAGCAGGGTTCGATAACACTCGATGGCGTCGATATTCGTACCGTTACGCAACACACGTTGCGGCGTCACGTTGGCGCTGTACCCCAGGATCCCACCTGTTTCAGTGGGACGATACGCGACAATATTCGTCTGCATGATCAGACAATTACGGATGAACGAGTGCGCTGGGCTGCTGAAATCTCTGGCGCTGCCACGTTTATCGACAAATTGCCCGGTACGTACGACTACGAAGTGCGTGAGCGCGGGTCGAATCTCTCTGTCGGACAACGACAACTGCTGGCGTTTGCACGTGCAATGGCGTTTAATCCAGAGGTAATGCTCATTCTCGACGAAGCGACGAGTAGCGTCGATACGGAGACGGAACAAGTCATGCAAGTGGCTGTGCAACGCCTGCTCAAAAACCGCACCTCGTTGGTCATCGCACATCGCCTTTCTACGATCCGCTATGTGGATCGTATTCTGGTACTCCATCGCGGCAAACTTGTCGAAGATGGATCGCATGACGAATTATTGGCACTCAATGGATACTATGCGCGACTCTATCGGTTACAATATGCAGAACAGCTTGGTGGCACGCAAACAGAGTAGTTCTACCTAACAAAGAGAGGCTCACAATGGCGAAGAGCATTCACCTCAAGACGGCTATCCCCGGTCCAAAATCACAGGAAATTGTGGCACGCCGCGAAGCGGCTGTCCCTAGTGGGTTGTACAAAGCACATCCCATCGCCATCGAACACGCACACGGTGCAACAGTCACCGATGTCGATGGCAATACCTTTATTGACTTTGTGGGTGGTATCGGTGTGCTCAATGCGGGTCATACGATGCCTGGGGTGGTCGATGCCATCACCGAACAATCCAAAAAACTCATCCACTTCTCAGCACTCGTCGGTACCTATGAATCATACGTCGAACTCTGTGAACGCCTCAACGATGCAGTGCCCATTTCGGGTCCGTGTAAAACGATTCTGGCCAATAGTGGTGCCGAAGCCGTAGAAAATGCCATCAAAATTGCCAAGGTTGCCACTGGTCGCCAAGCAATTATTGCATTCGAAGGTGGCTATCATGGTCGCACCTTGTTGACCCTGTCGTTGACATCCAAAACGGCGTTCAAAAAGAATTTGGGACCGTTTGTCCCCGAGGTCTATCGTGCTCCATATCCGTACGAATACCAGTGCCGCATGTGTAATCATGCCTGTAGTGGTGCTTGTACTGACCAGCTTGAACGCATGCTGTTGACGCACATCGATGCCAATGCCGTGGCTGCAATCATCATCGAGCCCGTCCAAGGCGAAGGTGGCTTTATCCCGGTGCCCAAAACATACATGCAACGCCTGCGTGCACTCTGTGACAAATACGGTATCATCTTGATCGCCGACGAAGTCCAGTGCGGCTTTGGCCGTACCGGCACCCTCTTTGCCATGGAGCAAATGGGTGTCGAACCAGATATCATCGTCTCTGCCAAGTCCATTGCAGCGGGGATGCCTCTGGCGGCAGTGACCGGTCGTGCGCACCTGATGGATAGCGTACACATTGGTGGTATCGGTGGTACCTATGGCGGCAATCCGTTGGCATGTGTGGCTGCCCTGGAAGTCATGAATCAATTCCAAGACGGCGACCTACTCCAGCGCTCTGCACATATCGGTGCCCAAATCCGTAGCCGCGGCGAAGCCTGGCAACGCGAGTTTTCGCGAATTGGTGATGTGCGTGGACTCGGTAGTATGATCGCCATCGAATTCGTCAAAGACCGTACGACCCGAGAACCCGATACGGATGCAGTGGCGAAAGTCAGTGCGTATTGTTTACAACATGGTGTCATTACCATGCGCGCTGGTCTCTACACCAACTGTATTCGTCTGTTGATGCCGCTCGTGATTAGCGACGAACAACTGCAAGAAGGACTTGACGTTCTCGAATCAGCGATTCGTGCATTGTAAGGCGTATTCGTATCATGCTTCGTATCCAACAAACACAAATCGCGCATGCGTCAGCACTCGAAGAATTGCAACGCCTCTGCTACCCAACACTCGACCCATCGCATTTGTTGCGCCGAGAACACATCGAAAGCCATCTTGCAATCTTTCCCGAAGGTCAACATGTGGCGCTTGTTGATGATGTTATCGTGGCCATGAGTTCCACGCTGCGCCATAACATTGACTTTACACAAGCACAGCATTCTTTTGACGAAATGATTGCTGGTGGGTATTTTACTTGTCATAATCCAAATGGTGAGTGGCTGTATGGGGCAGACATGAGTACTCACCCGCAGTACCGAAATCGTGGAATTGCGTCGGCGTTGTATGATGCGCGTAAAGCATTAATCAAAAAACTCAACCTACGTGGCATGGTCGGTGGTGGCATGGTACCTGGCTATCGATTCTACAAAGCGCAGATGTCGTTGTTGGAATATGCCACTAAAGTTGCCGCAGGGGAACTCAAAGATCCAACGTTGACGCCACAGTTACGCAATGGATATACCGTGCGTGGTGTCATTCACGACTATTTGCACGATGCCGAACTCGGGAATGATGCGACATTAATCGTATGGGACAATCCAGATTATCGACCGCCAGCATAGCAGCATTGTGTTTCATGTGAAACACAATGCTCAGAACGATAGAAGCGAGTACCGCATGCAGAAGCAACAGAACTTTATCGGTGGTGAGTGGGTGGCTCCTAGCACCCACAACTACCTTGAGATTCGCAATCCGGCTCAGATCGATGATGTGGTTGGCTATGCGCCAGCCTCAGGGCGCGAGGATGTGTTACAAGCCATAGGAGCGGCTGCAGCTGCTCAACCGGCATGGGCATCTCGGCCAGCACCAGAACGTGGTCGCATTCTCCACAAGGTCGCTAATCTCATCGAGACCCGAATTGATGAATGGGCGGCGGAGTTGACCCGTGAAGAAGGCAAAACACGAACCGAGGCGCGCATGGAAGTAGTACGCGCCGTCGAAGTATTTCGCTATTTTGCGGGTGAGGCATGGCGGGTAGGAGGCGATGTATTACCAGCCGATACACCCAATACCCTGCTTTACAGTGTGCGTGTGCCACTCGGTGTGGTGGCGATTGTTACCCCGTGGAACTTTCCATTGTCGATTCCGGTATGGAAGATGGCACCAGCGTTGGTGATGGGGAATGCGGTTGTACTCAAACCAGCCTCGGCGACACCGCTGATGGCATTGCGGTTGATGGCGGCTCTGCACGAAGCAGGTATGCCGGCTGGTGTTGTCAACTGTGTGACGGGGAGTGGTGGTGCTATTGGGGATGTCCTGTGTACGGACAAACGTATCAAAGCCGTGTCATTCACTGGTTCATATGCAATTGGACACAGTCTCTACCAAAAGACGGCACCACAGCTGACACGCACGCATCTGGAAATGGGTGGCAAGAATCCGGTGATTGTGGCTGCTGATGCAGATCTCGACAAGGCGGTCTCGATTGTCGTTCGTGGTGGCTTTGGCTTGACGGGCCAGGCGTGTACAGCCACGAGTCGCGTAATTGTTGAGCGATCGATTGTTGCTGAGTTTAGCAAACGCTTGACACACGCTGCCCAAGCCATTGTTGTTGGGCCTGGTCTTGCAGAAGGTGTACAGATGGGTCCGGCGGTGAGTGCTAGCCAGCGTGATACTGATTTGTCCTACATTGAAGTCGCCAGTGCAGAAGGAGCAACCGTACTCACAGGGGGCACGGCAGGTGAAGGCAATGGCTACTTTGTTAAACCGACGGTT
Organism: uncultured Klebsiella sp.; assembly: GCA_964539815.1. Classification (GTDB taxonomy): domain Bacteria; phylum Chloroflexota; class Chloroflexia; order Chloroflexales; family Roseiflexaceae; genus UBA965. Next base: position 32,147 of record CAZIKU010000002.1, read on the forward strand.
ATTGGCAATGTCCGGCCCGAGATGCGCATCGCCCAAGAAGAAGTCTTTGGTCCAGTGATTGGGATTATCGAAGCAAGTGATCTCGACGAGGCATTTGCCATCGCCAACGATATTCCATATGGTTTGTCGGCGTCGCTAGTGTCAAACAATATCCGCAATGCAATTCGCTTTGCAGAACGCGCTGAGGCTGGAATGTTGAAGGTAAATCAACCAACTGCAGGGGTGTCTATTCAAGCACCATTTGGTGGATTTAAACAAAGTGGATCTGGCATGTTCCGTGAAATGGGCAAAGGTGCTATTGAGTTTTTCTCGCAAGAGAAGGCGATTTACATCGATGGCCAATAGTCGGTAGCGGCATATTTTGGTAATTTTTGATCAATACCCCAATACAGAATACGTATTGGGGTATTGATATAGTGTAATTAACAAATGATAGATTGATTCGGTGATTGATACCCCAAGAACACATGATGCGCATACGATTTGAAATGATGTTTTTTTGGTATTTTTGAGTAAATGATAAAAAATAGTGCAAATTCTATACTTGTAAACGACTCAGTTTACATGGATTTCATCAAAATGCAAGAATACCGTAATTTATCCCTTGAAAGTGTTGACAAGATGACTGATGTGCGGTATAAAAAAAGTGGGGGTTCTTGTTAGTGTATGAGAGGGATGAAATGCAGAAGACAGATTTCGTGAAGGCAGTTGCAACAAAGGCCAACATGTCTCAAAAAGACACCAAGGAAGTCATTGACGCCGCGTTGGCAGTGATTGCCGATGAGTTGCAGGCAGGTAACAAGGTTACTCTGACTGGGTTTGGTACCTTCGAAGTGCGCAAGCGTCAGGCTCGTGAGGGCGTGAATCCGCAGACCAAGAAGAAAATCAAGATCCCAGCCACCAAGACACCAGGCTTCAGCGCTAGCAGCACATTGAAGGCCCACGTCAAATAATACGAACGGTACACGCCCCGCATGCACTAGTGCATGCGGGGCGTGTGTGTTTTGTCAGTGCTACGGGATGCGCGAACGGAGAAACTCGATTAGTTGTGTATACGGATAGAGATTCGTGTCCGTGATTCCCTTGGTGATAGCCAAAGCCTGGAGTCTCTCGGCTTGGGTTGTTGCATCGGCATACTGGAGCGCATCACTAAGAACAAGCGTATAGTTCTGTTGTGCCTCAAGACTGTCTGGTTGTAACTCGGTGAGTCGCTTGAATGCCTTGATAGCGTTTTCGTTATCGTTAAGCCGTGACGACATCAAACCGATTATCGAAATCGTCAGCGTATCTTTACCTTGACTATCCAAGGTCTCATTGTAGGCGTCACGCAGTTTGAACAGTAATTCGGGATACGGTCGAAGTTGCTCGACAATTGATGTAATTTGTTGGTCGAGTATTCGTGGTGATTGCATTACCAGTGATACATATATATCAACAGCGGCTGCATAGTCTCCCTTGGCGCGCAAGACATTTGCTTGGCGAAGAATGGTATCTCGGTAGCGTTGATCGAGCGCTTGAGAACGTTTGAGCATCTGTTCCGCTTCGTCAATGGAAGACTTAGCAAGTGTTGGATCACTAGCCTGGACGGCATTGGCGTATGTCAAAAGCCCTTCGATGTATTCGTTGATAATCGTCACATCCTGAGGAGCAACCACCATTCCATCCCGAAACCATTGCAAGGCAGACTTGAGTATTTCAGGATTAGACTCCATGCGAGAATACCAAAACACGTACAAGCGCGCCATATTTGCGAAGTGATCTTTGTTGTATGGATTGACAGTATGCGCTTTGCGCAGGACTGCTTCGGCATAGCGCAAGATTTCCATTGAAGAGCGCTGTAAAAGAAACGACTGTAATTCTACAGGAGTTGTTTGTTGGAGCAACAGCGGCAATGATGTTGTTTGCTCGCTGCGAGTATCGAGTTGTGCTTGCCTGCGACGGATGTCTGCAAATTTGAGTAAACCACGCCCCAAGTTGAGGTAGTAGATATCCTGATCTGGTTCCATCCCGATTGCATCGATATAGTACGACATGCCAATAATCTGCTGGTCGATGTTGCCTGATGCGTTAGCACTGTCGGTATAGTTTTGTCCTTGCTGGAAGCGCATGTCGGCCAGTGCATTATCGAGATTCCACGCCCAACTGATGAATAGACTGACGACAGCGATGACTGCGCTCATTGCATAGACACCGAAGGAATCTGATTGTGTAGTACTCCGACGCGTGGTTGCAGAACTTCGTGATGATCCACTTTTGCGGCGTCGCGCAGAAATCGACTGTGGTGCTAGTGTCTCGGGTGACGTTGTTGGATCCGAGACTGAAACCACCGTATTTTCCGTCGGGAGTGTCAGGCGATTCATGACGACGATCATCGCAACCGCCACCCACAAACACAACAGTGTTGCCACAATGGGAATACCGGTGAGCCCTTCGACATTATGTGCAATCACTATGCTGAATGTAGCGATTGTCAATACGCGAATTTCTGTGGTGGTCTGTGTGCGGCGCCGAATTTGTTGTGCCAACAATAACGCGCTGATTATTACTGCCAAGTAACTCACCAGGCCGAGTATCCCCTTGTTGACCAGCTCGTCAAGTAAGGCTTGGTGCGAGCGATCGGGGGAAGCGCTGCGTGATTCTACATTTGCAAGTGATGGGGGGTAGAAAGGTGTGTATGCCACAAACATACTCTCTGGTCCCCAGCCAATGATGGTGCGGATTGGATTGGAGAGAATGAGGGCAACCGTACCGCCGGCGTGATCATCACCAAACCAAATCTTCATACGGACATCACCAGTCGTCCCTGGACTTACATCAAACAACTTTCCCATGCGGCCGATATATGGTGCATTGCGTAGTGGTTCGAGTGCTGGCAACTTGGTGAAGTTGAATACCAACAAAAACGCAACGGTGGCAATGAACACACTCAACTCGATGATGATGAGTCGTTTGGCCAGTGAGGCATACCGTGGCGAGTGCTGTACGATATCGATGAGTAGCAATGTGATAAACACGAACAACCCGACGGCGCCACCAATCCACGGACCACGACTCTGTGTGAAAAATATTGTAACTACGCTCAAGAGCGCAAGTGCTGCAGTTGCAATTACGCTTACCCATGTAATCACCGGTGCATCATCGGCATTTGTCGGAGCGACAAACAATACACCTGCAGCAGTCAGCTGCAAGATGACTCCAGCAATTAGCCATAAATTCCAGTTTGCACCAAAGCGATCCGTCGCTGGTACAACAATTTGCACGTCTGCGCCAACATTGGACATGAGCAAGACCGACAAGGCATAGACAACAGTCATAATGGCGGGCACCGCCAACAAATACTTGGGGATGGAATGTTTGTGTGCCGGCCACATGGGAAGTGCAAACGCGGCAAACGCACAAATGATTGAAAACGGGTAGACCCACCAAAAACGTGTATCAACTGCACGTACTACACCACCGAATTGCATGGCTGCAAAGACGAGGATGACACCACCGATTATGGCGAGTGCATATCCAACGACCCATTGCCATGCAAATGTTGCTGGCGATGTATGTGACGACCTGGCTGCACGAATATTGATAACAATAAATGCGAATGCAATAGGTAATACCAAAATTAGGTAAGCCGCGATGAAAATAGAATTCCCCATAGTTGATGCCACGCGGGTGATTACATCGCCCTTCCAGGGTAGCGGGTCAAGCTCGAAGTGCTGTACGATACCGTATGCTGCTGGCACAATGGCCGACATGATGATGGCAGCAACGAGTCGCATCAGTTGTTCACGGGTGGTCAAAAATTGTATTAACAACGCGGCGAACGCTACATATGATAGATTTGTGTAGGTGCCCTGCATGCGTTGGTACGATCCCCACCACGACAACCCAGGTACGATGGATGTTGCAGTTGCAAGAACAAACACACTGACATATGCAATGATGGCAATGCCGAGTGGGAATGCACGCATACGCTGCCACCACGTGGATTTGGTTTGGGCTTGTTGTGCGTCGCCACTCCCATTCACCCAAATGATTGCAGCACAAGCCAACATGATGGTGACAATGGCACGGAATACCACGGACTTGTCAGGTTCGAAGTGTCGTGATGACAGTAGATTGAAGTATGAAGGAATCAAGACAATTGTCAGCAACCAGGCAAACTCGAGGAGCCGGCGACACCACATCACAAGCGGTGAATTTTGAGACACAACGAAACCTCCCATGCACACATATTTAGTAGACGCACGTTTTTCCCTCACCTACCGTGGAAACTAGGAAGAAACTGCTTGGTCAACACGCGCTTTTTTGTGCTGATAGGCACGGTTGAGCATATCGCGGGCAACGCTACGACTTTGTTCGCTGATGGGCTGGCCATCGAGCATTGCAGCAACTTCGTCGACACGCTCTTGGTTTGAGAGTTGGACGACCTGCGTTGACGTGCGCGTATTGGATACTTGCTTGGTGATGGCATAGTGCGTGTCGCCGAATGTGGCAACTTGCGCGAGATGCGATATACATAACACCTGGTGGTGACGACTGATTTGCCACAGCTTTTCACCAACCACCGATCCTGCACGGCCACCGACACCCGTGTCAACCTCGTCAAAGACCATTGTTTCGACAGTATCGGCTTGTGCAAGTACGGATTTCAATGCCAAAAAGAGGCGCGAACCTTCACCACCGGATGCGGTTTTGGCTAGAGGCTTGGGCTCTTCACCGGGATTCGGGGCAATCACAAATTCTACTTTGTCGATGCCGGTACGATCACAGGCAACGCTGACTGTTTGACCATCTTCGTTGACCACGAATACACCATCATCGCTAGGTACCATCTGTTGTTGTGCAAAAAAGCGCACGTGCGGCATGGCGAGTTCACGGGTCGATTGTTCGACTGCTTCTTGCAACGCGTGTGCGGCAACGCGTCGTTTTTCAGATAGTTGTTGTGCAAGTGCGCCCACAGATTTCCTGAGTTGTTGTTCTTTTTGTTGCAGTGCTTCAATATGTTCAGCACTGTGTTCGAGTCGTTCAATTTCTGCATCCACGGATTCGACCTGACCAATCAAATCATCCACCGGTGTGCGATACTTGCGCTGGAGGTTGCGCAACACGGTGATACGATCTTCGATTGCTTCGATATGCTGAGGATCGAAGTCGATACGATCACGATACGTGCGTACGGCGCTGGTCAATTCTTCTAGTAAGTAAAGCAAATCCATACTTTGGCTATGGAGCGACTCAGCCCCTGGATCAACTTTTGCCAGATCATGTAGCGTTTGGGTCAAGATGACGGTTGCTTCGTTGAGCGAACGATTGCGCATCTCGTCATTGGTGAGTAGGTGGTAGGCATTCGCAAGCAATTCAGAAATACGTGCTCCATTATGAATGCGAGTACGTTCCTGGGTGAGGCGCGCTTCTTCTCCAATTTGCGGGGCAGCTGCGCGCATGTCATCACGCAACTGGATGAGTTCGGCTATGCGCGTATTGCGCTGTTGGGCCGAAACACGCAACGACTGAATCTCTTGTTTGACAGACTTCAGCTCATTAAAACTCATATTGAGTTGTTGGCGCATATCCCAGAGTTGGCCGTAGCGATCGAGCATGTCGAGATGCGTTTTAGTATTAAAGAGTGACATACTCTCGTGTTGACCCTGGATATCGACAAGTGCCATACCAACCTCACGCAGGATGGCTGTGCTGACAGCACGGCCATTGATGCGTGCGCTTGTCCGACCAGTCTCGCGCGAGATTTCACGAAAAATTATTATCTGATCAACATCATCATCGTCGTCGCGTAGCCCGTGTTCTTCGAGTAATTGGTGTAGCGCCGTGTTGCGCTGTACCTGGAATATTCCTTCGATGCGGGCGCGTTCGCAATTCGTCCGGATAAACGACACATCAAATTTGTCACCACGCAGTATGCCGAGTGCGTCGATGATGATTGATTTACCCGCACCAGTCTCGCCACTCAGTACCGTCATCCCTGCACGGAACTGGAGCGATACCTGTTCGATGATTGCAAAGTTTGAAATTGTGAGTTCTATGAGCATGACCAACCTCGCCCTATCATCAGAGAAAGACCGCTGGAATCACAGGACTAATTGAACATGTCGAGAAACTCTTGGAGTTTCTCCGTGCTGTGAAATACGAATGTGAGTTGGACGTCTTT
>CAZIKU010000002.1:38409-65116 GCA_964539815.1 uncultured Klebsiella sp.
TGCCCGACCATGACCAGCACTGATTTGCCCTGCCCGTAATGCTGCCTGTGCACTATCGATAAGGCGAAGCAAGCGACGAGTGTTCGTGATTTGGACACGACTCGCCTTGCCCATGCGCTTGGCTATTTGATCGTCACTCAAATTAAACTCATTCTTGAGCGATTGATATGCTAATGCCTCTTCGATGGGATTCAAATCAGCACGTTGCACGTTCTCAATAATCGCAATTTCGAGCATCTCTTGCGGCGTGCTTTCGCGTACGACGACGGGTACCACACTCAACCCAGCCTGTGTGGCTGCGCGCAAGCGGCGCTCGCCAGCGATGAGCTCGTAGCCACCACCATTCATGCGCGTCACAATGAGTGGCTGTACGATACCATGCTCTTGAATGGATGCAACCAAATCAACGATGGCTGCCTCATCAAAAGTTTTGCGTGGCTGATACCGGTTGGGACGCACGTCACCAATCGGAACCTCCATCACTGATCCACTCCCGGTTGCACTTGTGCTTGTCGGCGAACTGGGGAGTAATGCGTCAAGCCCACTGCCTAAACCACCGCGTCGTTTATTGGTCATCGCTTGCCTCCAGCTAGATTCAATCGCTGCAGTAACTCCTCGGCTACACGGGTATAGGCGGCTGTAGCCCGCCCTTCAGGATCGTATTCGTACAACAATTGCCCATAACTGGGAGCTTCACTGGCACGGACACTACGTGGTATTGGATATTGACAAATATGTACTGGGAAAAACTTGCGTACCTCATCGACCACTTGTTGTGCTAGGTTGGTACGCCCATCATACATTGTCATTACTACACCGAGTATTGAAAGTCGTGGATTGAGATGGCTGTGCACGCGGTCGATGATGTTCTTGAGCTGCGCTAATCCTTCGAGTGCGAGAAACTCACACTGCAATGGGATACACACCGTGTTAGCTGCGGCCAAGGCATTGACAGAGACAAACCCTAATGCGGGTGGACAATCAAGCATGATGATATCGTAGTATGGGCGGATCTGCTCAAGTGCAGTGGCTAAGCGATACTCGCGATTTTCGACATCAACTAATTCGACCTGTACTCCAGATAAACGCTCACTGGCAGGCACAATGTCGAAGTTTGCTCGTCGTGTAGGCTGTACGGTGAGCTGAGCAGGATGCGTGCCCATGATGAGCTCGTAGGTGGTGTATTCCAAGTTGCGCTTGGATATACCCAAACTTGTGGCCGCGTTCCCCTGGGCATCACAGTCAATCAATAGTGCCTTCAGATTGTGACGCGCAAATTCTCCACACAAATTGACTGCAGTGGTCGTTTTACCGACCCCACCTTTTTGATTCATACAGGCAATGATGATCCCAGCGCGCGGTGCAGTCAGTGGTTGATTGAGAACTGTCAAAATGTTGCTCCTATGCCATCAACAATAGGTTGCCATCTGATAGTAACACCGAAATAGTATCTCAAAAAGGTACGCGAGATAGTGTCGGCTAGGAATGTATAACCCGTAATTCCATTTCTATACGTGATTGTACTACATATTCTATCGTCTGTTTCCATCTATTTCATGACAGTGTGTGTTTCACGTGAAACAATTGAAAAGAATGTGATACGAACAGTAACTACAACCAGCACGAGTAATTATGCGAGAAGTATCGATGTTTCACGTGAAACATAGTGAAGGATATGTGATTATGTTCAAAACAGGTGGTATCAGGAAATTGTTTCACGTGAAACATTGGTCTGTTTTTGTGTGTAAGGGTTGATATGTTTCACGTGAAACATTGAGAAACAATTCAGTACTTCATCGTATGTTGATTGATCAGCCAGCGCGCAGAAAGATGCTGTATGTCTGGCCGTCACCAACGTGTCATATAAACAGAGAAGGGGCATCAATAACGTCAGCCGAAGATTACTGCAGAGCAGTATGAAGTTAATGATTCATCATGAATCAGAAAGACGACGAATGCACGAGTAACTGTGTATTTCAGTCTGGGATCTGCTGTATCTGTTTCACGTGAAACACAGCGAACAGTGAACCGATACCGGTCAAATGCGTGATGTTCGTGTAGAATAGAGGTATACACATGCATCGAGAGGGCCGCATGAAGATCGCGTTATTCATCACTTGTTTCAACGATACAATCTTTCCAAACACAGGGAAAGCAGTTGTAGAAATTTTGGAGCGACTCGGGCACGAGGTTGTATTCCCTGCAGAGCAGACCTGTTGTGGGCAGATGCACTTCAATACGGGATACCAGGCCGAAGCAATGCCATTGATACGACGATTTGTCGATACGTTTTCGCGATACGATGTGGTGGTATCGCCGTCTGCGTCGTGCACGGGGATGGTGCGTGACATGTACCGATTTGCGGCGGAAGTCCACCACGATCATGTTCTGGCAGAGGCGGTTGCTGCACTATCGCCGCGTGTGTACGAGTTTTCGGAGTTGCTGGTGAATCGGTTGCAGACGGTCGATGTGGGGGCATACTACCCACATCGTGTCACCTATCATCCCACGTGTCACTCGTTGCGTGGCATTCGAGTCGGTGATGCGCCAGAGCAGTTGTTGAAAGCGGTACGTGGGATCGACTATGTATCCTTGAATCGCTCGAGTGAATGTTGTGGTTTTGGTGGTACATTTGCCGTCAAAAATGCAGACACATCGATGGCCATGCTCGGTGACAAAGTGCGACACATTTTGGACACACGAGCCGAGGTGTGTGTGGCAGCAGACAATTCTTGCTTGATGCACATTGGTGGCGCATTACACCGCCAGCGTAGTGGAGTGAAGGTGGCGCATCTGGCCGAGATACTGGTAGCACAGGAGTGATGAGCATATGCCGAAACCAGATTCAGTCATTATTGAACTCGCACCGAGCTTTGAAGTAGGCGCCAAACAGGCACTACAGGATACTCAGTTGCGCCGCAACATGGGCAAGGCGACACAGACGATTCGTGCCAAACGGGCAGCAGTGGTTGATGAAATGCCAAATTGGGAGGAACTGCGTGAAGCAGGTGAGCGTATCAAGTCGGATGTGATGCGCAATCTGGATACCTATCTCGTGCAGCTCGAAGCAGCCGTGCAACGTGCGGGTGGTCAGGTGCACTGGGCACGGGATGCGCATGAAGCGAATCAAATAGTGACACAGTTGATACAGGCGACTGGGTCACGCGAGATAATCAAAGTTAAATCATTGACCACAGATGAGATTCGCTTGAACGAAGCCTTGCATGAAGCAGGTATCACGGCCATCGAAACAGACTTGGCGGAGTTGATTATTCAGCTTGCCAACGAAAAGTCGTCGCATATTCTCGTACCAGCGATCCACAAAAATCGTGCCGAGATTCGCAGTTTATTTAAAAAGGCAATGAATCTGCCCGATTTAACCGATGAGCCTCAGCAGTTAGCGGCAGCAGCTCGGCGTTATCTTCGCGAAAAGTTCATGACGGTGAAGGTTGCGACAAGTGGTGCAAATTTTGCCATTGCAGAAACAGGTAGCGTCTGTGTGGTCGAGTCGGAGGGGAACGGGCGGATGTGTCTGACGATGCCTGATGTGTTGATTAGTGTGATGGGCATCGAAAAGATCTTGCCGCGTTGGCAAGACTTGGGTGTATTCATGCAGTTGTTGCCACGGTCATCGACGGGTGAACGCATGAATCCGTATACGACGATATGGACGGGCGTGCACGAGGGGGATGGTCCGCGTGAATTCCATCTCATCTTGCTCGATAATGGGCGAAGTGATGTGTTGGCAGATGCAGTAGGGCGCCAGACGTTGCACTGTATTCGCTGTAGTGCGTGCATCAACATTTGTCCGGTGTATGAACGGACGGGAGGGCATGCCTATGGTTCGGTGTATCCTGGTCCCATTGGTGCAATTCTCACGCCGCAGTTGGTGGGGACGGCACACACATCGTCGTTGCCATACGCATCATCGTTGTGTGGTGCCTGTTACGATGTCTGTCCAGTGCGTATCAACATCCCAGAGGTATTGGTGCATCTGCGTGGTAAAGTTGTTGCAGAAAAGCAGTCACACGTGACTAGTATCGTAGATCCCGAAAACATTGGGATGAAGGCAGTCGCAGCTGTTTTTGCCAATCCGACGCTCTATGAATTGGCGCAGCGTAGTGGTCAAATCGCCCAGCACTTTTTCGTCAATGAAGGATACATCGAGCACGGGCCAGGACCACTCGCGAGTTGGACCAAAATGCGTGACTTCCCGGCGATGGCTCCGCAGTCATTTCGCGCCTGGTGGCGAGAGAGGAAACACCATGACCAAGAGTCGTGATGCCATGTTGGCCCGCATCCGGGATGCGATTAATCAGGGTAATCCAGCGACTGTCGTGGATAGCACGCAGGTGATACCTGCAACTGGTGTGGCAGTAGATGCCCTGACACTTGTTGCGCAGTTTGCCCATCGTGTGGAAGAATACAAAGCCTGGGTAGGGCAGTGTACGCGTGCTGATTTGGCAACAGTCATTGCCGGGCGGCTACAATTGCGGCAGTGTCGTACGATCGTTGTGCCAGCGGATGTACTACAGGCGTGGTTACCTGCAGGGGTACAGTATGTGCAGGATCACCAGTTATCACGCACAGAAATTGCTGCCAGTGATGGGGTGATTACTGGGGCTGCGCTTGGAATTGCCCAGACGGGTACGATTGTCTTGGATGGTGGGGTGGCACAAGGGCGCCGGATGCTGACGTTGCTTCCCGATTATCATCTCTGTGTGATATATGCAAGTCAGATTGTGCATACGGTGCCTGAAGCATTTGCCACACTCCAGCAATCTTTCCGTACCCCGCATCAACCGTATACGTTGGTGTCGGGGCCATCGGCCACATCGGACATCGAGCTGAATCGTGTCGAGGGGGTGCATGGTCCGCGCACACTCGATGTGTGTATCATTGTGGATGCTTAGGGGGCGGGGGCAACGATAATTGTGGCCCGCATCGCATCGTGGTTGGGACCACAATAGTAGGTGCAGACAAACGGGTATGTGCCAGTGTTGGTAAACGTGATTGTTTGTTGTGAAATAATTCCAGGTTGAATCACGAGCACGGGGTTTGTGTGGATTTGCAGGCCGTGGATGACATCCATGCTCGTTGCGACGATGGTGACGCGACTGCCAACAGGGATGGTCACGCTGGCTGGTGCGTTGCGTGTTTGGCCGATGTCGAAAAACCATTCTTTGGCAACTAGGCGCAAGATGTACTGATTTTCACTTGTACGAAACAGCCCAAGTTGCCGAAATTCACTGAGGTTGAGGCGCATTGGATCGACGCGACCGGCAGGGAGCGGTGTGCGTGCATAGTACACCGCAACCGTGGCAATGATGCCCGATGTGATGATGCCACAAATCAGCAAGATGATGATGGTACGCGGTGACAAGCGCATAATCAACGTTTCGTAGGCACAAAAACGGCTGTGTGAGTAGGTATGCGGCACAATCCCGCCGTGGTCACCGATGTGACTACGGCGGGATATCGATTAAAAGAAAAACTTGGCGATACCGAGAATTCCTTGTTTCCATGGGACGCGATGCGACACGCCACTTGCGTTAGAGAATTTGGCGAGGTTGGCCACATACCAACGATAGTTGCGAATGAGTGCATCTTTGTTGGAGAATTGAGGTTTGTATCCGAGGATACGTTCAGCCTTTTCAATGGAAACGAACGAATCCGTGACGGCGGTTTCGTAGACCCATTTATACAGCGGCGAGAGTTTGAGTAACTCCAAAAAGCGGAGCGTCCAGATGACAGGTGCTGCAGGGAGTGGGACGATTTTTTTGCCGAAGCCGGCCACATCGAGTACGGCCTGGTAGTCTTCACGCATAGTGGTGAATTCTTTGGCACCCACATTAAATGTGTCGTTGACGACGGCATCGTCGAGTGTAGCACACAGATAAATGGCTTGGCAGAGGTCTTCGACGTCCAAGAACTGGTAGCGATTTTTGCCACTGCCAATCATCGGGAAGCCGTGGCCGTCTTTGGCCCAATCGTACAACAGGGCAAAGACACCGAGACGTTCGGGACCGACAAACGATTTGGGGCGCAAGATGGGTACAACCATGCCGTGGCTACGAAACTGTTCGCCGATGCGTTCGGCGGCGACTTTTGCTTCGCCGTAGGGACCGACGCCAACGAGGGGATCGTTTTCGTAGAGGGGGTGATGATCGGGAATGCCATAGACTGCCGTCGACGAAATGTGGATGACCCGCGAAATGCCGCGTTTTTGGGCTGCCTCGAGGACGTTGCGGGTGCCATCGAGATCGGTGGTACGAATGTCGCTCGGTGAATAGAGTGGGAGTGCAGCCGCAGTATGTACGACCAAGTCGCATCCGGCCATGGCAGCCTCCAAAGCCGCCTTGTCGCGGATATCACCGATGACCTCGGTGATTTTGTCACGTTCCGGGTAATCAAATGGTGCAATATCGTACGTGACGACCTGGTGGTTGCGCTGGAGTAAATACCGCACCAAGTTGATGCCGAGGAAACCGGCGCCGCCTGTGATAAAAATTCGCGTTGGTTTCATACAATCTCCACGGAATACCGTATGTCGTGCATACCGTTATTCCGAATAATCAGCCAACCGTTGTCTGAGCCGGATGAGCTGTGCTTCCACGGCCGCCAAACTATCGCGTTCGCGTTGCACGACGGCAGCCGGCGCCTTGCCTGTGAATGTCTCATCGCTGAGCCGTGTGCGCCGGCGATCCGCATCGGCTTCTGTGCTGGCGAGTTCTTTGCTGAGGCGTTGGCGTTCAGCGGCGAGGTCAATCAATCCAGCGAGTGGCACAAAAATCTCGATGTCGCCGATGACGACGGTAGCGGCTGCTTTGGAGCGAACGGCCAAGGTGGGCACAAGCTGGAGCTCTTCGTTGTTGAGGCGAGCCAAGCGACAGAGTAGTGTGCGTTGTTCGGTGAGCAAGTCGCTGTGTGGCGACACGATTGTGGCAGCCACAAATTTAGCAGGTTCCACTTTGTACTCGGCGCGAATGTTGCGAATGCCCACGATGATATCGCGTACGAGTTGCATGCTGCGCTCGGCGCGATCGTCGTAGAGTGTGGCATCGGGTTGTGGGTACCCGGCCAGCATAATCGAATCGGCGGCGGTGTCGTGTATCATGCGACCGGTCAAATATTGCCAGGCTTCTTCGGTGACAAACGGCATGAAGGGATGGAGTAGGCGCAACGACCCTTCGAGGACGGTGTAGAGCACTTCGCGGGTCAAGAGTTGGCGGCGATCATCGCCTTCGAGCTGGGCTTTGGCGATTTCGACGTACCAGTCGGCAAATTCACTCCAGACAAACTCTTGGGTTTGGCGGGCGGCCTCACCGTAGTTGTAACTTTTCATCAGACGGTCAACATCGCTGACCAAACGCTGATAACGAGACATAATCCAACGATCGGCCACCGTATATGGGTAGTTGAGCAGGCAGTGACCGGTGACGATAGCCGATGCATCGGGCTTCCAGTCGCCGAAGCGGCCAAGCACGAAGCGGGTCACGTTCCAGAGTTTGTTGGCAAAGTTGCGCCCCGACTCGATGCGCTCGGGATTGAGGTTGAGGTCTTGTCCGGGGGTACTGCTCGTCGCCAGTGTAAAGCGCAGGGCATCAGTCCCGTACTGTGCCATGATGTCGAGTGGATTGATGACGTTGCCGTAGGTTTTGCTCATTTTGCGGCCATCTTTGTCACGGACTAGGCCATGCAAGTAGATGGTATGAAACGGAGCCTGGCCAGTGAGATAGCAGCCGAGCATCATCATGCGCGCCACCCAGAAAAAGAGGATATCGTAGCCTGTTTCCATCACGCTGGTGGGATAAAAGCGCTTGAGGTCGGCGGTCTGATCCGGCCAGCCCAAGGTGGAAAACGGCCACAATCCGCTCGAGAACCAGGTGTCGAGTACATCGGGGTCTTGGGTGATGCCAGGGCCGCTTGGTTCGGGATCATCGGGGCCGGGCACAATCATTTGGCCGTCGCTGGTATACCACACGGGAATGCGGTGGCCCCACCAGAGTTGCCGGCTGATACACCAGTCCTGGATGTTTTCTAGCCAGTTGTAGTAGACGCGTTCGAAGTTGTCTGGGACAATGCGCGTCGTACCGTTGCGCACGGCGGCGAGTGCCAGGTCGGCGAGCGGTTGCATTTTGACAAACCACTGCTCGCTGAGGAGGGGTTCGATGACTTCGCCGCCACGCTGACTTATGCCTACCGACATGCGATGGGGGAGTGTGGCTACCAGCAAGCCTTCACGCTCGAGGTCGGCTAGTACTTGTTTGCGGGCAGCGAAGCGCTCGAGACCCGTATACGGACCAGCCTGATCGTTGAGTGTGGCATCACGATTCATGATGTTGACCATGGGCAGCTGTTGGCGTTGTGCGACAGCATAGTCGTTGTGGTCGTGGGCGGGGGTGATCTTGACGGCTCCGGTGCCAAAGGTGGGGTCAGCATGTTCGTCAGCGACGATGGGAATGCGGCGATTCACGGCAGGGAGGACGGCGTACTTGCCGATTAAATGCTTGTAGCGCTCGTCGTCGGGATTGACGGCCACGGCCACGTCACCCATCAATGTTTCAGGACGTGTGGTCGCTACAGTGATATAACTCGTGGCACCGGCTGCCCATGTGCCACTCCCCCAACTGCCCGGGGTCCATGCGTCGGCCGGCACGGGATAGCGAATATGCCACATATTGACATCGCGCTCTTCGTATTCGACTTCGAGATCCGAAACGGCAGTTTGCAGATTGGGCGACCAATTCACCAGACGAGTGCCACGATAAATCAAGCCATCATCATACAATTTTTTAAACGCAAAGCGTACTGCACGGGATAAATCTGGGTCAAGTGTAAAGTGTTCGCGTGACCAATCACACGATGCACCGAGGCGGCGGAGTTGTTGGGTGATTTTGCCACCGAACTCTTCTTTCCATTCCCAAGTACGGCGCAAGAATTCATCGCGACCAACAGCGACGCGGCTGGTTCCTTCACGGGCCAGCATGCGTTCGACCTGGAGTTGGGTAGCGATGCCGGCGTGGTCGGTGCCAGGCACCCACAACGTAGGGTGGCCGCACATGCGTTGCCAACGGATGATAACGTCTTCGAGTGTGACGAACATGGCATGCCCCATGTGGAGTTCGCCCGTTACGTTGGGTGGGGGCATGGACAACACAAAAGGAGTTTTATCGGTGCGTTCGTGCGGTTGGAAGAAGCCGTTTTGTTCCCACCATTCGTAGAGCCGTTCTTCGACCTGTTGTGGCTCATACGCCTTGGCCATTTCGGATGATCGTTGGAATGATTCGGGCATGTGTCACCTACTCTAGACATATATAAAGGCATTATACATGACGAGGTGGTGGAATGCGCTATGGAAGGTCACAAGACTTGTGAGAGTGTAGTGACAATGATGCCACGGCGGGCAAATTCATCGAGGATGGCAGGGAGGGCATCGGCGGTAGCTTGACTACCACAGTGGACGAGCAAAATCGCACCGTTGATTTGTGCGGGGCTAAGGGTGTTGGTGAGGCGATCAAGCAAAAACTCGGGGGTTTTGGGTTCACCCACTGAATCGAGGCTATCAAGTGTCCAAAAAATCGGCAGGTAGCCGTTGGCAATGACGGTACGGAGTACGTGTTCGTTGTAGGCGCCATATGGTGGGCGGAAAAACGGTGCAGGCTCCGTGTTGGTAGCTTCTTTGAGGGCTGTGGTCATATCGGAGAGCTCTTGTTGGATTTGCGCATCATCGATGGTCGTGAAGTCGGGGTGTGTGGTGGAGTGGTTGGCAATTTCGTGCCCATCGGCGACAATCCGGCGTGTCAAATCCGGGTTATTGCGAATCCAGGTACCGGTGAGAAAGAAGGTGACATGCAGATTGCGTGTTGCTAACGCATCGAGGATTGCGGTAGTCGGCGTACTACTCGCTCCGGCGTCGAATGTGAGTGCCACTGCGGGGCGGTTGGCGCCGCGTTGTACCAGAATGGCTTGGCTGACGAGCGTGCTCTGGCTGGCATCGATTTGCGGGATAATCAGTGGTCGTAGGGGAGCAGGATCGCCACTAAATCGATTGTACGCGTAGATAAATGCGGGGGTACTGCCGGCAGCTTGTGCAATGGCGGGCAAGGTGTCGCCTTCTTTGAGGCGATAGGCCACAAAACCTTGGGGGGAAGGGAAGGGCGTTGCAGTGGCAGCAAGTGTTGGAGTCGGCGTGCTTGCTACTGTAGTCGCAGTGGCTGGTACGACGGTGACCGATGGTGTGGCCGCTGGTGTAGGGGAGACCGTTGCTGTCGGCAGGGATACTGCCGTGGATGTGTGTTGGGTACTCGTGGTTGGTGCGCGGTTAATGACGCGCATTACCTGTTGGGTGGCGGCAATCACCACGACCAGTGTGACGAGCGACAACACAATCAATCCCCAGCGTTGCATCAGCGTGAAACCTTGAGGTGTGTGGCGATGGCGTGGGTGAATTGTGTGGCCAAGTCATCTTTTTTGAGGGCGCGGCGGGGAATTGCAAGATAATTCCATGATCCGAGGACGAGCACGATGTACTGGCTGTTTTCGATAGTGTGTGTAAACTGTGCCCATGAACTAGTGATTGTACGATCAGCAACATCGCGATGGATGCCGTGTTCGTCGATGACCAATTTGACATTTGTGCGTGGATTATTGAATGAACTCATCGTCATCAGCAAGAGTGGAATGGGATCAATGGCAAGGAGGATGGCAATCAGGATGAGCAAGAGTTGATTGGTGCTAAAGCCGAGCGTGACGCCTTGCCAGACAGCGATACCAGCGAGTACTAGCGCAATCGCCTGATAGAGGCGGTGTTTGCGTGTGGTTGCTTGGTAGAGTTGTGCGACGGCAAGTGTGTCACGAATGCTCATGGTGTATGAGATGGTGATGGGTACGGTCATGGGATTTTGAGCTCCTGGCCGATGGCAAGATTATCGGGATTGGTCATCTGGGGATTGGCATTCAAGATTTGCTTGACTGAGACGTTGAACTGAATGGCGATGGAGAGCAAGCTATCACCAGACTGCACCACGTAGGTACGTCCCGTAGCAGCTGCAGCGGTGGGGGCAACGGTCGGTTCTGGTGTGGGTGTTTCGAGCACGGTGGTATCAGTCAGAATCGTGGTATCAGTCAGAATCGTGGTATCAGTCAGAATCGTGGTATCGGTCAGAATCGTGGTATCGGTCAAGACCAATGTGTCGGTGAGCGTGGCGGTATCTGAGATGACGAGAGTTGGTTCGAGGGTTGGAATGGGAGTTTCAGTGACATCGGGCACGATGGTAGGCGTGGTGTTTTCAACCAGTAACTCTTCATCCATGATGGTATCAGCATAATCACTGGAACGGTCGATCGATGGAGCCACAGGCAACAACAAGGTCAAATTTGCAAACCGAATGCTGTTGATGGTGACACTCGCCAAACTCAGTACGGCACTGACAATCACCACGGCGGTGACTGCGGCGACGATGATAGTGATACGCGGAGCGAGCATTTTTGACAATACGCGAATGCCGATGGCACCCACGAATGGCAGAATCAATGCAACAATCAGCAATAAATTCACGTAATCTTGAGACACACGCTACCTCCCAACTCCCTAATGCCCCTTTAAGTGTACAACAGTTACTCCCTCACCACCACTGGCCCCACCACCTTCAAATGATTTGACATGGGCGGTGGTTTTGAGTTGGTCGCGCAGGGCTTGGCGGAGTGCACCAAGTCCTTTGCCATGGATGACCCGTACAAACGGTAATCCGGCACGATAGGCGTCGTCGATGTAGCGATCGACGCGTTCACAGGCGTCGCTGGCGCGCATTCCACGCACATCGAGCTCGAGCGAGACATCGGGTGTAGCGGGGATTGATACGGCCCGTGGTGCCACCGCTGGCGTCGCTTTTTGGGGGCCGGGGCGCAAATCGGCAAGTGGCACAGTCATGCGGAAACCACCGATTTGTACGACAGCGGATTCGTTGACCTCGTCGATGCTAATGATGTCGCCGGTGAGATTGACAGAAGGCACGAAGACTGCATCGCCGACCTGCATTTGACGGGCAGTAGGTTGTGGCGGCGGTTGCAGTGCCGGTTGGGACTGTTTGCGCTGGGGGTGTTTGGCCAGATTCGTCAGTGCTTGGCGTTCGACATCGACGGCACGTTGTTGGGCTTCTTCCATCCATTTTTTGGAAACGGTGACCTGATGAACATCGTCGCGCAGACGGCGGAGTTCGGCACGTACTGCTTTGACTTCGGCTTCGATGAGTTGTTGGGCCTTTTGATGTTCGACGGCGAGTTGTTGTTCGAAGGCGGCTTGTTCGACTTCGAGTTGTTGCCGCATGGCATCAGCATCGCGACGAGCTTGTTCGGCCTGTTGGAGTGCCTGGGCTGTTTCGTGGCGTTCCTTTTGGATGGCCGCAAGCAATGTATCGACATGGGCTTCTTGGTTGGGGAGTGATTCACGAGCGATTGCAATGATGCGCTGGTCGAGTCCCAAGCGGGTCGCAATGGCGAGGGCGTTTGAGCGCCCCGGCACACCGATGAGCAGGCGATAGGTGGGTGACAGCGTCTCGGTATTGAATTCGACGGAGGCATTTTGCACGCCAGGAGTGCTGTAGGCGTAGGCTTTGAGTTCGGCATAATGCGTGGTTGCAATGGCAAATACGCCACGTTGCAAGATGTGGTCGATGATGGCGCGGGCGAGTGCAGAGCCTTCGACGGGGTCGGTGCCAGCACCGAGCTCATCAAACAAGATCAGCGCGGGGAGTTCGTCGGCGAAGATAGGGGCGAGTGGTTGCCAATCAGCCACGCCCACGGGGCGCACCTGTGACACTTCGGGCTCGTGCACGTGGTCGAGTGTGCGCAGGATGCCGATGATGTTGGTCATGTGTGATGAAAATGTCGACAGACTCTGTTCGATGCTTTGTTCGTCGCCGATATCTGCAAAGATGCGCCCAAAAATGGGCAACGTGGAGCCATCGGCAGCGGGAATAAACAGACCAGACTGCGCCATCAATGCCAGCAGACCAGTGGTTTTGAGCGAAACGGTTTTGCCACCCGTGTTGGGCCCAGTGATGAGGAGGACCCGGGTATGGTGTGGCATCGTGACATCGACGGGGACAACCACGGTGGGGTCGATGAGGGGATGGCGGGCTTTGATGAGCTTGATTTCGGGGTCAGCGCCACGCATCACATCAATCATGATGGGCTCGACTGCACGCAGGTGACCAGCAAAACGGGCTTTGGCAAAGGAAAAATCGAGCACGGCCAGCGCAGATACGCCGGCGCGAATCGCAGCCCCGTCGTTGCCCACCAAATCAGACAATTCGGCGAGGATACGGGCGATTTCATCGGCTTCGTCGAGTTGTAGTTCGCGCAGTTTGTTGTTGAGTTCGACGACGACCAGCGGCTCGATGTAGAGGGTGATCCCTTTGCCTGATTGGTCGTGGACCAAGCCTTTGACGACGCGTTTGTGGCTGGCCTTGACGGGCACCACATAGCGACCATTGCGTACGGTTACGATGGCTTCTTGCAGGGCATCGGCGTACTGTCCCGATGACACGATGTGTTGCAGGCGCTCTTGGACGCGCCCCATGGTAATGCGGATTTCGTTGCGGAGCGAGGCGAGTTTGGCACTTGCGCCATCTAATATTTCGCCGTCGTGGTTGATAGCATGGTCGATGCGTTCCTCGGTATGATCGAGGGAGGGGAGTGCCTGTACAAAGTCGAGGAGTAACGGAATTCGGGCGGTATCGATGCGGCGCAGTGCGGTGCGCAAGCGGCGCATTGCGGCCAAGGTGTGACTGATTTGGAGTAGCATCAAGGCATCGAGGACACCGCCGCGTTCTGCCAAGATGACGGCTTCGCGCACATCGCGGGCGGCACCGATGGTCAGATCGGGGATTTCGTCGAGGATGTAGCGTGCTTCGCGGGTTTGGCCGATGCCACTGCTGATGATATGCGCATCAATACTTGGTTCGAGGTGTTCGGCAATCTCACGCGAGGCGGCAAAGCTCGTATGGCGTGCCAGCATCGTGCGGATGGTATGGAATTCGAGTGTTGTCAGGGTATGGTGCGGTATGCTCATGGTTGTTATTAATTGAAGAGTTGATTGATATCACTAAACACAAAAGGATCAAGGACACGCACGAGCAAGGCGTTGGCACTATCGCCCAACGGTCCGGCCAGGCGTGATGTGCTGATGAGTTGGATGAAGGCGGGGTCACCGATGAGTGTTTTGGTGCCGGCCACATTATCGGGCGTGGCTTGGAGCACCACCAAATGGGCGAAGACACCGAGTAGCACACCACTGGTAATCAGACATGCGATGATGCCGATGGTGCGATTAATGGTGGATTGGGTGTTGCCGCGCAAAAAACGAAACGTGTAGATGCCCATGCTGCCCAGTGTAATGGCACATGCCAAAAAGACACCCATGAAGGCGAGGGCGTAACTTTCATAGACAGAAAATTGGCCAGACAAATGGATTTGGTCGCCTAGTGTTTGGAAATAGAGCCCCGCAAGGACCAAACAGATATATGAAACGACGGTGATGACCAGCATGCGTACTGCCCCTTGGAAAAAACCAAGTAGGACAGAAATAAGCAGGACGACCAAACAGATAATGTCAAATGTGTTCATATATCAGATCTCCAATCGCAACAATCAAACACCATCACCATCGCGGCCATCGGCACAACGCCAAGCGTGTGCCATGCGTGTTGTATTAAATGCCCAGCCAACCCGACCGTGGCGGTCGAGCAAAATACACCCGCCGCGCCCCTTGCCCCGTTCGGCCAAACGCTGAATGGCGCGTTCGGCGGCCTGTTGCGGATGCGTATCATGGTCGAGGTAGTCGACGGCGGTTTTGGCCAAAAGGATGCGCATAATGGATTCACCCCAGCCGGTGGTTGAACAGCCGCCGAGTTCGTTCATGGCATAGAGGCCACCACCGAGCAGTGGCGCATCACCGACGCGCCCAATCATTTTGTAGTTGGTGCCGCCTGTCGACGTACCTGCAACGACCAGACCGTGCTGATCGATGGCAACACAACCAACGGTATCGCCGGGGCGAGCCGGATAGCCCCCACCACTGATGTCGGCGACAATTTCGCCAGGGGGTGGGGTTGCACCACTATCCTGTGCGGTATCGTAGGTGGCCACATAGTGCTGATAAATCTGGAATTCACGGTCGACGATGAGTTCTTCGGGGTCACAGAGTGGCATGCCACGTTCTTTGGCGAAGCGTTCGGCGCCATCGGCGACAAGCAAGCCGGCTGGACTGTTGAGGACGTGGCGTGCCAGCGAAATCGGGTTGCGAATACGACGGACACCAGCTACAGAACCGTACAAGAGTTGGTCGCCTTCCATGACGGCGGCATCGAGCTCGACGAATCCACCACGATTGAGGATGGAGCCGACGCCAGCATCATATGTGGGGTCGTCTTCGAGGATACGCACAGCTGCTTCGACGGCATCCATGGCACTGCCTCCCTGTGCGAGCACATTCCAGCCTGCGTCGCGGGCAGCGCGACAGCCGGCACGGTGTGGATTGACTTGGTCATCGGGAATAGCCCAGGCACCGCCGTGGACGATAATTGCAATTGACATGCGTGTATCCTTGTACGTGTCTGCTACTGTCTGTATGATACTGCTATTATAACGACTAAAGTGGCAGTGCGTTGCCGAGCCATTACTGAGCGCGATGGCACATCTACAGCACCCCTACGAGAGACGGATGTGCAGCGCTGTTTGATATGTCCGCAAGAAAGAGGAATTGTGTTATCTTCACAGACCGCATTTAGCCGTATGAGCCACCGGGCCCAACTCGCCGTGTTGCGACCGGTGGCGTTGACTGCCTGTCAGGCCTTTGGTGTGCAGCCGGTATCGTTGCGTTGTATTAATCATGGGTTTAATACCACCTATGCCGTCAGCGATCAATCAGGTGCCGCCTATGCGTTGCGCATGAATACCCATTCGCTCCGCGATCGGGCAGGATTACTCGCCGAACAGCAGTGGATTCGCGCATTGGTCGATGTGCCGCATGTTGGCGTGCCTATCCCCTGCCTTTCGGTTGATGGATTGCCGTATGTGGAGGTGCCGTGTGCGGCCATGCAAAAAACGCTGACCGCCACCATGGCACATTGGTTGCCCGGACGCATTGTGGGTGCCAAACCATCACGTCAGCAGATACACCAATTAGGTGCGTTGACCGCACATTTGCATCGCCACAGTGCGCAATGGCGCCCGACTGGCGCGGCGGAGTTTCCTCGTGTGAATGGCCTGTTGATGAATAGCACAGATCATTTGGCGGATGCATCATCGGACATCATTCCGGTAGCGGTACGTGCGTTGATCGATGAGGTGCGCCGACATGTTGATCAGGTGTATGCACAGCTGAATGCACGCATGACGGTGCAGCCGATTCATGCTGATTTACATCCCTACAATGCGATGTGGCACGACCGGCAATTGGCTATCTTTGATTTCGATGATGCGGGCATGGGGTTACCGATTCAGGATTTGTCAATTACTCTCTACTATTTGCGTGATATTCCGTATGCAGATGATGAGTTATGGGCGGGATACCACAGCGTGAATCACGATTTGCATGTGTCGGCTGATGCGTTCGAAGCACTGATGATGGGGCGGGGCATTGTGTTGTTAAATGATTTGTTGGTGCTGACGACGCCTGCGGACTATGCGTTTTTGCCAGAATTTGTGCGGCGGATGGCACTACGTATGCAACACTTTATTCGGACGGGGAAATTCGCGCTGATGAAATAAATCGCGGTGTGGGATGCAGTGGCGCCATACTATGACGCCGTGAGGGGACGGGGGTATAATGACGCCATTGGGGATGAGGGGCGCCATACAATGACGGTCCACCAAGCAATTCCAACAGAAACAGCAAACCATGCAAGACATCATCAAACTGGCGCGATTTGTGCGGCCGTACTGGCGATCGGCAGTGGCGGCATTTGTACTACTGACATCGTTGGTCTTTTTGGATTTGGCTATTCCGCGCCTGATACAGCGCATCATCGACGAAGGGATTGCCAAGCAGAATCAAGACATAGTCATCCAAACCGGGCTCTTGATGGTGGGGATTTCGCTCTTGAGTGTCCTTGTTGCGGTAGGCAACAACTTCACATCGATCCGCGTGGGCGAAGGGGTGGCGCGTGACCTGCGGCTGGCACTTTTTCAAAAAATACAAGCGCTCTCATTTAGCAACCTCGACCAACTGCGCACCGGGCAATTGATGGTGCGCTTGACGAGTGATGTGGCTGCGGTGCAGCGCTACTTTCAGATTAATTTGCGCATCGGTACACGTGCACCCATGTTGATGATCGGTAGCATCATCTTGATGTTTAGCACCAGCTACAATCTGGCATTGGCGTTGTTGCCGTTGCTGCTGATTACGTCGGTGATTGTGGTGCTGTTTGTGCTGCGCACCGAACCGCTCTATCGCATGGTGCAACAGCGCCTCGATGTACTAAATACAGTATTACAAGAAAACATTGCTGGTGCGCGGCTCATCAAAGCATTTGTGCGTGGTGATGCGCAAGCGCAGCGCTTTCTGGCGAGCAACGATGACTTTGCCACGAATTCGATTGCGGTCATGCAATTCATGGCCTTGATGATGCCCGTATTGACCATGTGCGTCAACATCGGCATGGTAGTTGTGATTTGGTGGGGGGGATGGCACGTATCCACGGGCGAGATGACCGTCGGACAAATTGTGGCATTTACCAACTACTTGCTGACGACGATGACGCCACTTGTGATGATGACGATGCTCTCCAATACGTGGGCAAGTGGCGTAGCATCGGCGACCCGTGTCAACGAGGTGCTCGATGTAGAGCCAGCAGTACGCGCACATGCTGATGCTACGCCGCTGAGTGCCCCGCTGTCAGGCCGTATCGTCTTTGAAAACGTGCGCTTTTTTTATAATGTACACCTGCCAGAACCAGTGCTCGATGAAATATCGTTGGTGGTGGAACCCGGGCAGACGGTGGCGGTACTCGGTGCGACTGGTGCCGGCAAAAGTACACTCATCAACTTGGTGCCACGCTTCTATGATGTAACGAACGGCCGTGTGTTGATCGATGGCATGGATGTGCGCCATATCGACCATAGTTCGTTGATGCAGCAAATTGCCATTGTGCCGCAAGAGACGATTCTGTTTTCGGGGAGTGTCCGTGACAACATTCGCTATGGCGCCCCGGATGCCAATGAGGACGAAGTGGTAGCCGCCGCCCAGGCTGCCCAAGCGCATGACTTTATTCTCAAGTTACCTAGTGGCTACGACACGCATGTGGCCGAGCGTGGAGTGAATCTGTCGGGTGGCCAAAAGCAGCGTATTGCGATTGCGCGGGCGCTCTTGACCAAACCGCGGATTTTGATACTCGACGATAGCACGAGTGCGGTCGATGTGGAAACCGAGACCAAGATTCAGCAGGCGCTGGCAGCCATGGGGAGTGCATACACGACGCTGCTTGTGGCACAACGCATCAGCACAGTGCTCAATGCCGATATGATTGTGGTGCTTGATCATGGCCGCATTGTGGCGCAGGGGACGCATCGTGAGTTGATGCAGCACAGTGCCATTTACCAAGAAATTTATGCGAGTCAGCTTGGTGATGGTGCGGGCCAGAGCAACGTCGCTGAGACACACGAAGAGAGGACCACGTCATGACATCAGCGAATCCACGCGAACAGCACACGGGGGCACGTGCCAGCATGGGGGGACGGCACCCTATGGCGATTGGGCGCATCGAAAAAGCCCAGGATACGCGTCAGGCACTGATGCGCCTTGTGGCATATTTAGCGCCTTTTCGTGCTGGGATTATCGTCGTGCTCGTCTTTGTGGTGATCTACACGTTGTTGGGCTTGCTTTCGCCCTATCTCATCGGGGTTGCCATCGATCAATACATCGTACCGATGCGCACGGCAGAATTGCCACGCATCGCATTGCTGATGTTGGCAGTGTATCTGGTCAACAACTTGTTTCAAGCCTTGGCGGGGCGCACAATGGCCAGCGTATCGCAGCGGGCGTTGCAAAAACTCCGGCAAGACTTGTTTCGGCATTTACAAACGCTGCCGATGCAGTTTTTTGCCCGTAATCCGGCAGGGCAGTTTATGAGTCGTTTGACCAACGATCTTGCTGCCATCAATCAAGCGGTGTCACAAACTGTCACAGCCTTGGTGGCGAGCGTGTTGTCGTTGATTGGTATCTTGGTGGCGATGTTTGTACTAGATGTGTGGCTGGCGTTGGCGTCGCTCTTTGTGGTGCCCATCATGTTCTGGTTCACCCAGTTTGTGGCCACCTATACGCGCCGTGGTTTTCGTGAGTTGCAACGGAGCATGGGCGAGCTGAATGCAGTCATGGAAGAGGCGATTAGTGGACAGAAAGTCGTCAAAGCCTTTGGGCGCAACGAATCTGTGCTGGCATCGTTTATTGCGCAAAACGAACACGTCTATACGGCGGGGGTGACTGCCAACAACTATGCCTTGTTGTTGATGCCACTCACCAGTGTGCTGGGGAATTTTTTCATCATCGTGTTGGCGGCATTGGGCGGCTGGCTGGCGTTGCGTGATTTGGTGACGGTGGGGGTGATTGCTACGTTTATCATTTATGCGCAGAACTTCATCAATCCACTGCGGCAACTCGCCAACATGTACAACGCCATTCAGGGGGCGTTGGCGGGTGCCGAGCGCGTCTTCGAAATCATGGATATTGCGTCGGAAGTTGATGTTGTGGTGCAGTTGCCACCACCGGGTGCTATCCGTGGTGATGTGCTATTTACGCAGGTGCAGTTTGCGTATGACGCCGGGACGCCAATTTTGCGCGAGATGTCACTCCACGCCAAGGCCGGGCAAATGTTCGCCTTGGTCGGGCCAACGGGGGCAGGCAAGACGACCATCATCAACCTGTTGAGTCGTTTTTATGAAATCAATGGCGGCAGCATCCATATTGACGGCGTCGATATTCGCGATACTCCGAAAGATTGGTTGCGCCAACAATTGGGGCTGGTACTCCAAGATACCTTTTTGTTTTCGGATACGGTAATGGAAAACATCCGCTTTGGGCGACTCGATGCCACAGACGAAGAATGCATCCGTGCTGCCGAGCTCGCCGATGCCGACTACTTTATCCGGCAGCTACCCCACGGCTACCAAACCCAACTATCGGAGCGTGCCAGCAATCTGAGTCAAGGGCAACGGCAGCTGCTGGCAATTGCACGTGTGATGCTGGCCAACCCACGGATTTTGATTCTCGATGAGGCGACAAGTAGCATCGATACGCGCACCGAAGTCCGTATCCAGCGCGCATTGTTGCGCCTGATGGCTGGGCGGACAAGCTTTGTGATTGCGCACCGGCTTAGCACCATCCGTGACGCCGATCAAGTATTAGTCATCAATGGTGGAGAAATCGTAGAGCGCGGCACGCACCACGAACTGCTGGCGCAACCCGGATTGTACCGGCAGTTGTATGTGAGTCAATTCAAGGGACAGCCGATCTAGGGGTAAACAGGACCGCCCCCAGCACGCATAGTGCTGGGGGCGGTTTGCGTGGTGTGCGGGTCAGACGCCCTCGTACGGGGGGCGTGACAGGTGTGCATCCTGGAGCCGCAAATCAGCACGGTGGTAGAGCTGCATGATGACGAGATGGGCATAGACCATGCTACTCCAAAAGAGCCAGATGACGATGGGCAATACGACCCAGGCGATGATACCACCAGCATCGAACAACGAGGGTATGCTACACAGCAGGACGAGCGGCACGATGTAAAGGGGGATGCTTTGGACGCGTGCCGTCCAGTAGTGGGTGCGGGCACCACGCCGAAACGCTTCACGCAATGGCATACTACTCAGACTTCGCTCGATACCACTATCGTCGACGTAGATGAGGCGGCCAATCGGTGATACTCCGCAGATAAACATGATTAGCCACCACGCCACTAATATGCCTGCAAAGATGAGGAGGAATTCGTTTTGGTTTTGTTGTTGACGGACGAGTTGACTGAGTCCTACACAAAAAAAGATGACCACGGTAACCATGGTCGGCATCACATAAAAGACGAACTCGATGAGGATGGCAAAAAAGCCGTAGAGCCAACGCGTGCTCCAATCGACGAAGGGCGGCAGCGGGCGATCGAACCCTTTGCGCGTATTGTCGAGATGTTCGATGGCGAGTCCGGCTGCAATCGGATAGCCGATGAGCGTCATGGCGCATGCACCGGCAATGCCGACGGCCTTCCACCATTGTTTGTCAGCATGAATCACACGGATAGCGTCTCGGAGCATGGTGTTTGTCTTCTCCTGTCACACGTGGGTCTAGCGATCACTGGGTGCAGGATTATCGTTGGACTGTTGATGAAAACGAGCCATCAACTCGGCTTCTTTGGCGGCAGCGGCTTCTTTGGCTACGGCCATCAGCGATCCGACGAGGCTATTGGGGTCATCGAAGGCGCCAACACGGCGTAACCACCAAATTCCGACAATCGAGCCGGCGATAACACCAAATATGAGTCCATAGAGGAAACGACGCATGGGTGATACTCTCCTGCGGAGGCGCTTCTGTGTACACAGAAGCGCCATTGCAAATACAACGTGAGGGGAAACTATACCTTGTTGGCGATTTCGTGCTGGGCACGGGCAATGAATTCATCGACGGAGATGGCGCCAAGGTCTACACCACCTCGTGTACGCACGGCGACGGCGCCAGCACTGGCTTCGCGGTCACCGATAATCAGCATGTAGGGGATTTTTTGGAGTTGGGCATCGCGGATTTTGGCGTTCATGCGATCGCGCGACATGTTGACTTCGACACGCATGCCCAGGGCGGCCAGTTTGGCTTGGACTTCCTTGGCGTACGCCCCCTGTTTTTCGTCCGAAATAGGGATAATCACGGCCTGGACTGGTGCTAACCACAAGGGAAATGCACCGGCGTAGTGCTCGATAATCACGCCCAAAAAGCGCTCGGTCGATCCGGTCACGGCGCGATGAATGAGCACGGGAGTATGCATCTGACCGTCTTCGCCGACGTACTCGACACCCAGGCGGGCGGGCTGGATGAAGTCGACCTGTACTGTGGACAACTGCCACTCGCGCCCGAGGGCGTCTTTGGCCATGAAGTCAGCTTTGGGACCATAAAACGCCGCCTCACCCTCGACGGCCTCGTAGACGACGCCGTTGGCATCGAGGGCCTGCTTGAGGGCGGTGGTGGCCAGGTTCCATTTGTCATCGTCTTTGACGAATTTGCCTTCGTTGCCACGCAGTGACAAGCGCACGCGGTAGTCGCTGAGTTGGTAGGCGTTGAGCACTTCGCGGATGAGTTGCAGACAGCGACCGAACTCTTCTTGGATTTGGTCGGGCGTACAAAAGACGTGGCAGTCGTCCTGCGTGAGTGAGCGCACGCGGGTGAGCCCGCTCAAGGCGCCGCTGTCTTCGTAGCGGTAGAGGGTGGCGAATTCGGCGAAGCGCATCGGCAATTCGCGGTACGAATGGCGCCCCATCTCTTTGAAGAGAGTCATGTGTGATGGACAGTTCATCGGCTTGAGGCGGAAGACGACGTCGCCATCCACCATGGGCGGGAACATGGAGTCACGGTAGTTGTCGTAGTGCCCTGATTTGTGGTAGAGCGTTTCTTTGACCAAATGCCCCGTCCAGACATGCTGGTAGCCGTAGCGCGTCTGGGTGTCACGCACGTACGATTCCATCAGATAGCGCAGCATTTCACCTTTGGGGGTGAACAGGGGCAGACCGGGACCGACATCTTCGGAGAAGTAAAAGAGCCCCAGTTCACGGCCAAGGCGGCGATGATCACGACGCTTAGCTTCTTCGAGTTGGAAGAGATACAAATCGAGATCCGCCTTGGAGGCCCAAGCGGTAGCGTAGATGCGTTGTAGTTGGGGGCGTTTTTCGTCGCCACGCCAGTAGGCCCCGGCCACGCTCATCAGTTTGAAGCCGTCGGCAGGGATTTCGCTGGTATTGGCCACATGTGGTCCGCGGCAGAGATCTTCGAAGGTGTCTTGACGGTAGGTCGAGATGACAACAGCGTCTTTGGTGGTTTCGCCGTTGTCGTCTTGGCCTTTGGCGAGCCCGTCAATGAGTTCGATTTTATAGGGCTGATCATGAAAAATAGTGCGGGCTTCGGCCGCAGAGACTTCACGATAGACGAAGGTGTGTTTGCCGGCGATGATGCGGCGCATCCGTGACTCGATATCGGCGAAGTCATCAACGGTCAGGGCACGGGGCAAGTCGAAGTCGTAGTAGAATCCGTCGTCAATCGGCGGCCCGATGGCAATACGGGCATCGGGGAAGATTTCACGCACGGCCTGGGCCATGACGTGTGCCGCCGAGTGGCGGATGCGATAGAGTTGATCGTGGGGCGCAGCCATGCAGATGCTCCTAAACCATTGCAGTACGCGGGACATTGCATCACACCAAGAGCGGCCCGGCGTACATCGAATGCTGGTTGTATTCTACCACGGCGACCCACTGTGCGCAGGTATTAGGGATTCACGACGATTTCGATGGCATCTTGGACGATGCGTACGTCGAGTACGGGTTGGTCGACGAGGCGTTTGTTGAGCTCGTCCTGCAACAGTTGGCCGATTTTTTCTGCAGGCAATACGGCGCCCAACAGTCCATCAATGGCGGGTGTGACGAGGACGATTTGGTTGTTGGCGACGGCGAGTCCCGTGGTAAATGTCCCCTTGACGCCACCGACGAGCAAATCAAGGGTGGCGCGGTCTGGTTGCAGGATGATATCGGCGATTTGTGATTCGGCACTCCCAAAATCCTGCATGCGCGCCTTGATATCTGCGGTAGTCAACCGGATGATGCGACCTTTGGCGACACCGGTTGTATTATCAACGGATGCGGCAGCAGTCGGAGGCACATCGGTAGGGGATAGCACCATACGTGCCGATTGCTCGGCACTTGGCGCCATGAAGTACCAGAGTATAGCCGCGCCTATTGCCACAGTAATAACAAAAACCCAAAACTTCATTGTTGCACTACTCCTCTGCGATGCGCAGGGTGGACGCGTCATCACAAGCAAGTATCAGCGATTTGCATGTGTTGAGAGTATACCCATGTTTGATTATAAAAGAATGCGTCAGGCATTGTATGAGAATCATCTGAACGAATGGATATAGCTGGGTTATGTGCTGCTGGTGTGGAGGAGTACCCACAATCAGGGTACAATTTGAGCAACGAGTGGATACAAAGGGTGTTGCATGATGTGGACGTACCGCGTCTCAGGTATCGCATATACCGTGGTGGTCATAGCCATGCTATGGCCGATGTGGATACACGGGGCGATTTTGGCGCCTACATGCCACGCCCAAATCAATGGCTGGCAGTACGTGACTGCAGAAATGCGGGCCTGTGAGCAGCGCAAACTCGCTGACTACGAAGAAGAATTCCTCCCCGAAATATCCAATCAACTCACGGTACCGCGCAGTGGCTTCATTGTGACGCGCAACGAATACACCGAGTTGGGGCGTCCTACCAAACACTTGACGGGCAACACGCCGGCCAATCTGTTTACCTGGGTCATCTACCAAATTGCGCATGATCCGTACACCATCCTGACCTATTTGGCGATAAGCCAGTGGTGGTTATTGGGGTTTTTCGTGTTGTGTGCCTGCCGCTTGTGGGGTATCGATGCGCGGGCAGGGTGGCTTGCGGCGGTGAGTGCTGTGGCGACGCCGTTTGTCGTCTACTGGCTTTCGTTCCCCATGCACGTGGCGACGCTCTGTTGGGGGGCTGGGGTCATCTACGCGTGTACACGGGTGTGGCAGCGCCCTGATGTGCTGGGGTGGCTGGTTGCAGCGTTTAGTGGGTATAGCATGATTCTGATGGGCTATCCACAGACCGCCGTGTATAGTTGCTGGATGGTGGCCGGCTATGTAATCATCCAGAGCATCCCGTTGTGGCAGGCACGTGATTGGCGGGCGCTGACGCACCGTGTGGGTCTGATTGCGAGTGCGGCACTGGTCGGCGCTGCCTTGACGACCCCCGTGTTGTGGGATGTCTATCAGCGCTACCGCGATTCACAACGCTTCTGGATGAACGACGATTTCTTTGTGCAGTCGGTGCAAATCATCGACCAACTCACGGTGGCGTGGCGGTATGGCGTGTCGCGCCTGGTGCCAGAGGTGATGGGGACGCCAATTGATCCAGCATACGTCTATGAATTCGATGGGGCGAGTTGGCCACTACTGAGTGTGGCGTTGGTGGTCTTGGCAGCGCGATATCGTTGGCACGCGAGTTGGTATTGGCTGCTGGTCAGTGCCTTGTTGGCGCTGCTGACCGTCGTCCCCGCACTTTTTCTGTGGCTGATTCACACAATTCCAGGATTTCGCTTGTCGGCATGGACACCCCTGTGGAGTGCGGTATTGCCGGTCGCGTATGCGGTCGGCTGGGGGGCGGATGCACTGATGCGGGTGCAGACGTCGGCCATACAGCGCACCATGCGGTGGATTGCAGTGGTGATGCTTGGCTGCGTGGGGTTGGGGGTCGGCATGGCCTGGTACGATCAGATTGTGCCGGTATGGTGGCATGTGGCGGGGTTATGTGCGATTGTGGTGGTGTGGTGGTGGTGGAGCCGGCGGTTGCGTGATGGAGTGGTTGTCGTTGGTGTGCTGCTCTCGGTAGGAGTAACCGCATGGCCACTGATGCGTCTGCAGTTGCCAGAGACACTCATTCGCACCACGACGCTGACGCAACTACTCCAACGTGAGGTCCCGCAAGGGGCGCGCTATGCGATAGTATCGGATCGGTTGGGGCATCTGCTCAGCCCCAATTACAACGCCATGATTGGTGTGGCATCGGTGCATGCGTACAACAATTTTTACCCGCGTGCATATACGACGCTCATCGACCAACTCGGCGGTGATATCACCGTCTATGGCAAACTCAACAAATTCATTGCACCAGACCCACAACGGACAGTCTTTTGGATGAGCAACATTGCGGTGCTGATTACAGACCAGCCATTTGATGCGCAAAATGTGACTGTGCTGGCTACCGACCACGACCTCATGCTCTACCGCGTGCAGGCACGCATGGGGACTGCTTGGCGCATCGCGGCGGTGGCGCTCCCTGGCGTCAGTGATATCCGCATCCCCGATTATCGCGGGTACCGCGCGTTACCGTGGCAATTGACACGCGACGACGGGGATCGCGTGGAGTACACGGTTGCACCACACGATACGCCCACGGTGCTGGTCAAAAGTACCCTGTATGAGCCGTTTTGGCGCGCCGAAATTCGCCAACCTGATGGGGTGTGGGTGGCCACGCGTACAGTGAGTGTCAACGGGATATTCCTCGCAGCACAAATTCCCGCAAAGGCCACTGGCGTGCGGTTTGTGTATGATTCAGCGGTACAGTGGATGTGGGTTTCACATGTGATATGGGGGGGACTGGGATTGCTCATGGTGGGGAAGACATCGATGGACAGGATGCGCAGAAGGAACATCGATGAACAGGATGCGCAGAAGGAACATCGATGAACAGGATGAACAGGATAATTGATAAAAAGAGGAAGAGGCATGGTGAGAAGCGCGGAACAAACAGGATGGCTCGTAGGGGCGAATAACATTCGCCCGTGCAATGAAGGAACATCGATGAACAAGATAATTCAGAAGGAACATCGATGGACAGGATGAACAGGATAATTGATAAAAAGAGGAAGAGGCATGGT
>CAZIKU010000003.1:0-63399 GCA_964539815.1 uncultured Klebsiella sp.
TTGAATCGTGCCTGTGCTGTCCACATGGATGATTTTGCCATCCTGCGATACCACCACAATATTCCCCAGCAAATCAAGTGCAGGGTTTCCAATGGGAGCGAATGGGAGCAAAATTGTAGCTTGGAGGTGTGAATCATGCCACTGCAGGAGCCTATTCTCGTCTGCATAGACTGAGACGGTATCGGCGTTGCTCATGACTGGGACGCCATGGAGTGAGGTATTGATTTCGTGGATAATTGGATTGCTCAATGTCGGTCTGGACGCAATGCGATAACTTTGACTTGCATCGCCACCGTACATACCCCAAGGATGCGTTCGTTGATTGATAAGTGGTGCAGGTATTGTCATGGCTAGTGTGGTCGGTGGTGGTGGATTAAGGATAGCGATTGCCCCTGCGAACAGCACCATGCACAACAGTATTGGCCAAGCCATGCTACGACGCACGATACCCCACTCAATTGCACTGCGTATCTCGTTGAGCCAGGGGCGTTGCTGCGCCGCATGTGTCGCTGATAGCACGAGTTGCAAGCCCACAATTAATAGTGCGATGTAGCTTCCCACCACAAATAAATACTCTGGCCGTAGCACTCGTTCAAAACTCGTTGCCAAGAGCAAACCGAGTTCGGGATAGTCTGCACTCCGTGCACCGATGGGAATTGCATCGCCAGCAATGATAATCCAGGTGGCTCCACCCACAAAATATCCTAGGAATCCGACCATCGCGAGAATACTGAGCGCATTGCTCAACTCGCGCACAAACATGGGTATGAGTTGTGCGGTGATGACGCGCCCACCATGTCTCACGAATATGCTGTAGCGCGTGTCACCCGTGCTGAGCGCCGCATGGAAATACGCTCGAGAACGCATAGAATCGAGTTGGTGCATGACTTCGCGTGCACATTCACTCCAGCCATTCCAACTCAACGCGACGACAAACATCCATAATTTAGGATTAGTTCCTGTAAAGGCGAGCACGAGTAGCGCGCTCAAGAGCGCCGGGATGGATTGACTCAGGGTGATGACCCATGTTGTGAATCGATGGACGACGGTGCCTGCCGTACTCGCGATGATTCCCACAACGATGCCTATGCAGAGACGAATCCAGGCGATGACCAGAATTGCCAATATCGTTGGTCTGGTGCCTACGATGAGGCGGCTTACGATATCGCGGCCATATTGATCACTGCCAAGCACATATCCCGGTGTGCCTATGGGGAACGGTGGTGTCACCATTGTGTTGCCATCTTTGAATACGGCGCTTCGTGCGCGTGGGTCGTGTGGGCTGATTCGGTCACCAACACACACAATGACAACGAGCGTGACAACGTATACCAGCGCAAAAACCGTACGCAGCTTCATATTGACTCCTGCGCAGAAATGTGTGTTTCGTAATTTGGTCGCCAGAGTTGCCGCATACATTCAACGATGCAGAACAACAGCACGAATCCGGTGATTGAGGCGGCGATCACAGGACTCGATGCATAGAGTGCAGATGCTGCAATATTGCTCTGAGATGGGGACATGATGCACTCTGCAAAGAGTTGACCAATCCCCTGCCATTTAAAAAGATACTCTACGATGATGAGCTCAGCCAACATGATGCGAAATTGACCTGTAATTTTGAGACCGATTGCCCGTTGCTGTGCTGGCCATACATGGTGCACAATAATTTGTGCTTCGGGTATGCCTTTTGCACGTACTGCCATGATATGTGGTTTGCTGAGTTCTTCGCGTAACGATTCACTACACGACAGTACGACGCCACACCACGCTCGTATACTCAATGCCAAGAGTGGGAGGAGAAGATGCCAATCCCAGCCGAATCCCTGTAGTGGTATTGGCAGGTCGTATGGGGTATACACGATGACATAATACATTGCCGCAATTGCGCCACTTGCGAAAAAGAGCGCCGGTAGTGTACTTGTCACTGAGATGACAGAGGCAAACCAGCGCATGCGCAGGGTATGTTGAAAACGTACAACGGCATTTGCAGTCCAAATTCCAGCAATGCTCGCAACTCCGGCTGCACAGAGAAATAATCCGGCACTTCGTACAAACGCCGTTTGAATTGCCTCGATCAATGGTGTATTGGTGCCAGGAAAAAGAGCAACACCTGCATATAGTTGCTGGACTTGCTCGGTATACAGTGACCAGAACATATGCCATGTGATTGGTTGATAGTGGAGTGACGCATTGAGTAATTCGCCATACCAATATCCGAGTATGTGGCTCATTGGGAGTGCTACGAAACAGAGCAGTAGTACACCAATTGTCTGTTTGCTCTGTGCTGAAATCATGCTTGTCTCCGTGTGAACGCACATGAGCTGGTATCAGTGCGTGTACCAATGGCGTAAATGAGTGGTATCGCCCGTATGTATTGCCCGTGCTAAATGACGCGCACAGATGGCACCGACAATATTGCCTGTGCCGTTGTATGCACCACAGACCCAGACATCAGGCATAATAGCTGTGACAATCGGCCGCACATCATCGATGCGGTAGGCTACACACGCGCCCCAACGATGAGTGACTGGTGCATGACTCCCCACCACCGTGCGAAGTGTCTGCTCAATTTGTTGTTGTACTTGAGGTGTGGGATTGCCGACATGTCCCCATTCTGCGGATGCAAAGTGATCGCGACAGCCCCCTATTACGATGCTGTGGTCAGGTCGTTGTTGCCAATAATCGTAGCCATATCGGTAATACACTGGACGCGTGATTACCACGTCATTGTCAGGCGCAGTGGCAATCATTTGCAGGCGTGTGGTGCGGACGTTTGTTTTGAGTTGGGGGAACAAGAGTTCTAGATTTCCATCAACTGCGACCAAGATGTGTCGCGCACGAATGCGCGCATTGACGGTATGGACAACACCCGTCTCGATGCTGGTGGCGACGGTGCGTTCGTAGAGTCGTGCCCCGGCATGCCGTGACATGACGGCCATACGACGGACGCGTTGGAGCGGCTGGAAGGTGCCGTCATGTGGGAAAAGGAGTCCTCGCCCTTCAGGGCCATCATATAACTCAACACTGAGTCCATCGCTGCGCATACAGGCATATTGTGCGAGGCAGTCTGTATACTCGTCCTCGTCAGCAGCAATGCGCAGCGAGCCAAAACGCTGCAGCGATGGTTCGTGTACGGCAAGATTGGCCATTTCTTCGAGCGTCTCATGGTAGAGGGCAGTTGCGACGTGATGGCCGAGTTCGGTCACTGCATCATGATGAAAAGCTGCGATACCTGCCAAAATAAGGCCGCCGTTGCTCCCTGCCGCCCCACCACCAACCATACCGGCGTCAATCCCAACAACATCAAATCCATGCGCTACCAAATACTCGATTGCGTGAAGTCCTGATCCACCAAGTCCGATTACGCATACGTCGCATGTTTCATCGTTATGCAGTGTTTCGCATGCCGGCCAAGGGATATCATTCCAAAACACATTATTGTGTAACATAAGTGTGTGCCTCAATGTATCTGCGCAAATAGCCTACCATATTTGCACTGAATCTGAAAATTGCCGGCATGATACACGATATAATGAGGCGATACGATGTTGAACGGATAAGAGGCGTTATGTTGTCGCAAGACCAACCAATTCCCTTGAGTGATGCACAAATCGATAGCGTTACTCATCTGTTATATGGATACCATCCACAAATCAAGCGTTTGCCTGGCGAGTATGATACCAATGCGTTGATTACTGCATCTGATGGTCGACAATCGGTCCTCAAAATTATGCATCCGAGCCGTGAGAGCTCGTTTGTGGAAATGCAGATTGCCGCGCTACAACATATTGCGTCCACTGCACCACAACTCCCCATTCAACGTGTGATTCCACAACAGAATGGTGCGTTGTGGTCAATTGCACAGATTGATGGACATGCACATCTTGTGTGGATGCTCGAATATCTCAATGGAACGCTGTACGCTGAAGCAAATCCAGTTGACGATGCATTGGTGATGGACATGGGACGCGTGTTGGGGGAGTTGTCGCATGCACTCGCCACATTTACGCATCCGGCCGCACATCGCACCCTTGAATGGGATGTGATGCGAGGGGGGTGGATTGCGAATTACCTGCACGCATTCAGTGATCCGCATCAACTTTCCACCGTGCAGTCGCACCTCGCACGGTACACGCAGTCGATTGCACAGTATGGCAGTCAGGTGCGATACGGTGTCATTCATGGTGATGCGAATGATTATAACGTGCTCGTCGGCGCACCCGGGTATATGAAACGATCCATTTCTGGGTTGCTTGATTTCGGCGATATGATGCATACCGCGGTTGTCAGTGAATTAGCAATTGCGAGTGCATATGCGATTATGAATCACCCGCAGCCGGTGGATGCACTGATGGCGATGGTCAATCAATATCACACGCAGTATCCACTCAATGACGCAGAAGTTGCCTTGCTCTATGATCTGATATGTATCCGTCTGTGTATCAGTGTCACGGTGTCTGCCATTCGCAAGCGTGAACGCCCCGATGACCCGTATATGACGGTGAGTGAGGCACCTGCCTGGGAGTTGCTAGATACACTGACTGCCGTCCATCCGCGTATGATGCACTATCGTTTGCGGGCAGCCTGTGGATTTGTGCCGGTACCACAGCACGATGAAGTGGTGCAATGGATTGCGTCACAACCCACTGCACCGTTGCTCGGTCGCCCACTCGCAGACCACGAAACGGTGCCATTGGATTTGAGTGTGGGGAGTACGCTCCTCGGTGCAGACCCACGCAATGTCACGATGCCACGTTTTGCACAGGTCATTGAGACATACATGGATGGCCGTATCGGAGTTGGTGGTTACTTAGAGCCACGACTCATCTATACCACGGATCGGTATGCATCCGCAGACGCGTTCACGAGCGAACGTCGCACATTGCATCTCGCCGTGGATTTTTGGGGACCAGCAGGGACGCCAATCTATGCAGTGTTGCCAGGGCGGGTATACATGTTGGAGTATTTACCTGCACATCTCGATTATGGATATCTCACCATTTTGGAGCATCATACTGATGCGGGAACGCCGTTTTACACCGTCTATGGGCACCTCAGCGATGAGTCGATGCGCACATTGACCGTGGGGCAGCATGTTGACGCTGGCCAACGCATTGGGAGTTTTGGTATTCCCGATGTGAACGGGAAGTGGCCGACGCACGTGCATTTCCAGATTATTCTCGATTTTCTCGACATGGGGCGCGATTTCCCCGGTGTTGGTTACGCATCTCAGCAGCCGATTTGGGCATCACTATCGCCCAACCCAAATCTTTTGCTCCGTATGGATGCGCATCGTTTCCCTGCACCGCAAATCCCACTGAGTGAAACACTTGCGGCACGTCGCCAGCGCATAGGTCGGAATTTGAGTATTTCGTATCGACGACCACTGAAAATCGTGCGTGGCTGGCGGCAGTATCTCTATGACAGCACGGGACGCATCTATATTGATGCCTACAACAACGTTGCGCATGTCGGGCACTGTCATCCGCGTGTCGTGCAGGCTGCGACATCACAATATGGTCTGTTAAGTACAAATACACGCTATCTCAATGACCAAATGCAAGAATATGCCCGTCGCTTGTGCGCCACACTCCCTGCCGAACTTGAAGTCTGCTACTTCGTGAATTCTGCCAGTGAAGCAAACGAACTCGCGATTCGTCTGATGAAAGCATACACCAAGGCGCAGGATATCATCGTACTCGAAGCCGCGTACCATGGTCATACAAATACATTGATTGACATAAGTCCATATAAGCATGCTGGTCCCGGGGGAACCGGCGCACCAGATTGGGTGCATACTGCGTGGATTCCAGACGACTATCGCGGACCGTTCAAACGTAACGATCCTGCGGCTGGCGTTAAATATGCCGCGCAAGTAAATGACGTCATTTCATCGATTCACCAAAAAGGCCGAAAACTTGGTGGATATATTGCCGAGACACTCCCAAGTGTTGGTGGGCAGATTGTGTTGCCACCTGGATATCTCGCAGATGTTTATGCACATGTACGTGCGGCCGGTGGTGTGTGCATGGCCGACGAAGTACAAGTAGGGTTTGGTCGTATCGGGACGCACTTCTGGGCATTTCAGGCGCATAACGTTGTGCCAGACATTGTCATTATGGGCAAACCTATCGGTAATGGTCAGCCACTCGGTGCAGTCGTCACGACACGTGCTATCGCCGATGCATTCGACAACGGTATGGAGTACTTTGCCACGTTTGGTGGGAACAATGTGTCAATGGCTGCTGGGCTCGCCGTGCTCGACGTACTGCGGGACGAACCACTTCAACACAATGCACTCACCATCGGCAATCGACTGCTCAACGGATTGCGTGCGATTGCACCACAGCATCGCATGATTGGTGATGTTCGTGGTTCTGGCCTCTTTCTAGGGGTAGAATTAGTACGTGATCGTGCGACCCTCGAACCTGGTGAAAGTGAGGCGTCATACGTC
The DNA here is from genome assembly GCA_964539815.1 of uncultured Klebsiella sp. Classification (GTDB taxonomy): domain Bacteria; phylum Chloroflexota; class Chloroflexia; order Chloroflexales; family Roseiflexaceae; genus UBA965. The sequence continues at coordinate 6,458 of CAZIKU010000003.1, forward strand.
TCGAACCGCTTACGTGATTTCGGCATTCTCGCTGGGACGGATGGTCCATTCCACAATGTCGTCAAAATCCGTCCTCCGATGCCGTTTGATGCCGATAATGCCGATTATTTACTCGACTGTTTCGACCGCATCATGCGTGAAGACGCCGTGCGCTAGTACGGACTTTTTGGTGAGTGTGTGCTACACTGTAGCAAAGAGGAAAAGGGGGTTGTGATGATTACCACGCAAGTATTTGGGCGCACTGGCCATGAGAGCACCAAGACAATATTCGGTGCAGCCGCATTGAGTGATGTTGATCAGCGTACTGCCGACAAAACACTCGATGACTTACTGCAGTATGGCATCAATCATATCGACACGGCTGCGAGTTACGGTGCCTCCGAAGATCGCATCAAGCCGTGGTTGACAAACGGTCGCCGCGATCAATTTTTCCTTGCTACCAAAACCGGCGAGCGCACGTATGCTGCCGCTCGTGACCAAATCCGTACCTCATTGCAACGCATGGGTGTGAGTCACATCGACTTAATCCAACTGCACAACCTGGTTGATGTCCAAGATTGGGAAGTCGCTATGGGACCAGATGGTGCCCTCAACGCATGTATCGAGGCGCAAAAAGCCGGCATCGTCAAGTACATTGGTGTGACTGGGCATGGATTGCAGGTAGCTGCCCGCCATTATCAGTCTCTCGAGCGTTTTGACTTTGATAGTGTCTTGTTGCCGTACAGTCATATTTTGATGCAAAATCCTGACTACGCCCGTGACTTCGAACGGTTGTTGAATCGCTGTCGTGAACGCAATGTGGCCGTGCAGACGATCAAAGCGATTGTACGCCGTCCGTGGGCCGAGGGTGTAGATCGCTACAGTTCGACATGGTACGAACCACTCACAGAGCAGGCGCAAATCGATACAGCGGTGCACTGGGTATTGAGTCGCAAAGGGGTGTTTTTGAATACTGTTGGTGATGTTAATCTGTTGCCACGTGTGTTCGATGCGGCTACCCGCTATGTGCATGCGCCATCTGATTTGGCGATGGAACAACTCCTCAAGCTTCAGTCCATGGCTCCACTCTTTACCGCCTAAGGGGGCTGCAATGTATCAGTCACTTGCGAAACAATTCGGCGCAGAGGGATACACCGTCGCCAAACGCTTGTTCAGTGATGCAGAAGTAGAACTTTTGCGTGCCCACTACATGCGCTTGAACGAAGAAAAACGCCAAAAGGGTGATGTGAGTGCGATTAAAGATGAAAACGACCCGCTCAAACGCTACCCGCGGATGCTGCAGATGCATCGCTGGGATACGCCAAGCATGGAGTTTTTATTGGATACGCGCTTACGTGATATCATGACTGCAGTGCTCGGTAGTGAACCATATGCGGTACAAACGATGATTTATTTCAAACCGCCGAGTGCACGCGGCCAAGCCCTCCACCAAGACCAGTACTACTTGCGTGTCGAGCCAGGGACGTGTTGTGCGGCATGGTTGGCGCTCGATGACTGCGACGAAGAAAACGGTTGTCTGCAAGTCGTTCCAGGGAGCCACAAATTACCGGTGCTGTGTACGACTGCTGCCGATACGACGCAGAGTTTTACTGATGTGACTGTCCCCGTCCCCGCAGGTATGGAAGTAAAGCCGGTGATTATGCGTGCCGGTGATGTCCTCTTTTTCAATGGCCAACTCATTCATGGCAGCCTGCCCAATACGAGTGCCGATCGTTTCAGACGCTCGCTCATCGGGCACTATGTCGTCGGTGAAGCCGAAAAAGTCTACAAATGGTATCATCCTGCGCTGAAATTCGATGGTAGTGTGATGACACTGGGTGAAAGCCAGGATGGTAGCGAATGCGGTGTGTGGGTAGAACGAGATGGAACGCATGCCGTGGAAATGATAGGTGTTACCAAAGCGGTAGGCGTTGCACAATAAATCCGGCAAAAGGACGCAGGCTGCCGGATAAACCGGTAGCCTGCGTTTCTGTGTAATAAGGAGTCGGCGTGTACTTTAGTAAACTTCATGAGCAACTTGCATCTGGAAAGACGGTTGTAACTGGTGAAATTGCGCCACCCAAAGGTGCAAATCCACAAGCACTACTGAATATTGCTAACCAGTTGGCACCAGCTGTCGATGCTCTCAATTTGACAGATAATCAGCGTGGACTCGGGCGCATGTCTGCAATGACTGCGGCAATCTTTTTGCGCAACCATGGCTACGAGGTGATTGCGCAAATGACCTGTCAACATCGCAATCGAATTGCACTACAAGCCGATGCGCTTGGTGGTGCTGCCTGCGGTGTCACGAACATTCTGGCCATGACCGGTGATCATCCCAAGATTGGTGATCACTCAGATGCCCGCAATGTGCTTGATCTGAACTCTTTTCAGCTGATTAAAACACTACGGACGATGCGTGATAATGCGACATTTTCTTCAGGTACACCGCTTACACAAGCGCCGCAATTTTTTATTGGCAGTGTCGCCAACCCGAATATTGAAAAAGCCACTCGATTGGAACGGAAAGTGTTGTTCGGAGCTGAGTTTGTCCAAACACAAATCATATTCGATGTTGAACGCTTCGCCGAATGGCTCCACGATGTGCGCACCCTCGGCCTGCATACCCAGGCTCCAATAATGGCAGGTGTGATGGTGATTAAATCGGCGCAGTCTGCCCGGTTTTTGCGGGATCATCTGCCAGGGTCACGTGTGCCAGAATCGATTATTGACCGCATGACTGCCGCCGCTGATCCCGAGGCTGAGGGTATTGCCGTTGCTGCAGAGTTGTGCCAACAGCTCATGGCATTAGACGGCGTGCGTGGCATTCATTTGATGTCAGTGGGATGGACGAAGGCAATCCCCGCCGTGGTGGCGCAGGCTGGTTTGCGACAGCACTAATGTCGCTCGAAAAGTAGGTATGCGATGCGTGTAATCAAATTTGGTGGGATAGCATTTGCAGATGTGACGCGCATGCGCGAATCAATCAAAATCGTCCGCGATTTGCACAAGACACCAGGCAATACACCGGCGGTGGTTTGTAGTGCATTGCCGGGAATCACTGATGCATTGCTGCGTGCAGCCCGTGCAGCAGTCCATGGCGGTGAATCTGAAACTGATGTGGCACGCCGTGAATTGTGGAATCGTCACCGCCAGATTGCCGAAAAGATGGTCCCCGACGATTGGGAACGCGAAATGCTGTTCCAGAAGCTTTCGGAACTCCTCAAGCAACTTGATCGCTATACACGCGCTATGTCGACACTCGGCGAATACTCCCCACGTGGCATCGACCTTATTGCAAGCCTCGGAGAGCGCTTCGCAGCTCATCTCGTGGCTGTGATTTTGCGCCAGAATGGTGTGGCGGCGCAAATGATTGATGCCGCAGAGTTAATTGTCACTGACGAGCATCATGGGTCAGCACGGGCCTTTGTCGATGAGTCATTGCAACGTATCCGTGAACGACTCAAACCCACCATGGAAGCAGGTATTGTACCGGTGGTAACCGGATACACGGGATCCACGAAAGCAGGTGTGGTCACAACCCTCGGACGAGGTGGGGGCGACTATACCGCGGCGCTGATTGGTGCCGCACTTGAAGTCGAGGAAGTGTGTCTGTGGACAGACGTCAATGGTATTTTGACCGCAGACCCCAAAATCGTCACGAGTGCCATGACATTGCCCCATCTCACCTATGCCGAAGCTGCACAAATGGCCACACTTTCAGGGTCCGAAATTCTGCACGTGCGTACGTTGATGCCCCTCGCCTCGCGACGCATTCCGCTGCGTATTGCCAACATTTACCAACCAGCACTCGCCGGGACAATCGTCTCAGATGAACAAATCGACAATCACGCATCTGCGGCTATTATTTCGACGCGAGGTTTGTCGCTTGTGGCCGCATCTGCGAGCACATTGCCGACAGTCCAAGACGCATGGACACAAGAACATGCGAGTGCGGTAACGACACGACTTGCACACTCAGGCATCGAAACATTGTTGGTGCACCAAAGTGACCTCGATCGTACGCTAATGGTGTTGGTGCGCCAACCAGATGCCACATATACTGCAGAAATATTTGCAGATGCGTTCAACGAAGGCTACCAAATCACGCAGATTTCTCCCGTTGCGCTGGTCTCGGTGGTCAGTGCTGCCCACGGTGGGGCACTTGTACCGATGGTTGGGCTCGCGCTGGGCAAGGCACAAGTTCACCCATTGGTGGTGGCACGTACGGTCTTTGGTCATTACATGTCGTTCGTGGTGCCTGACGACGAAGTGGTGACTGCCGTCCACACACTCCACACCGAGCTACAATTTCATGCGTAGGTCGTGGACCAACGACTGAAAAAGCAAGCGACTCGCAACTGTGTTTGGTCGGTCTGTACGCTGGATGAGTGCCATTTGGCGTGTGAGTGATGGTGCGAATAACGGCCGTGCTACCACGGCTTCGTGTCCGCGGATTGCAAGTTGCGGTACGATTGCAATCCCGAGTCCGGCGGCAGCTAATTCAAGCAACAAACCCATATCACCACCATCGAGTGCGATTTTCGGCGTAAATCCGGCGGCTTTGCATGCTGCAATAATCACGTTGTGCATCTCGTAGCCAGGTGGATACAAAAGAAACGACTCTTCACTGAGTGCAGAAAGAGCGATTTGTGGTCGCGAAGCCAAGGGGTGTTGTGTTTGCATGACGACCACAAGTGGCTCGTCAAACAAAATTTCGATCTGATGATTTCGTGTTGGAATTGGCATGGTTACAACGGCAATATCGATCTCACCCAAGTCAAGATGCGTCAGCAATTGAGCGGTACCACCTTGTTCGATACGCAATTCCACCGCGGGATGCGTACTGCGAAACCGTGCTAGTGCAGGTGGCAGTAGCCGTTGCCCGATGGTTGGTGGCGCGCCAATACGTACACGCCCTGCAGTTGCTTGTCGACGTGCCTGCATACTCATTTGCGCATCGGTGACTTCTGCGAGAATGCGATGCGCATGTGCAAGGAGCGTCTCGCCCGCTTCTGTCAGCCGGATGTTACGCCCGGCCTTCTGTACTAATGCGACTCCCCCACAATCGCGTTCGAGTTCGCGCATGGCCCGACTGACTGCTGGTTGTGCGAGATGCAACGATTGCGCCGCCTTACTCACATGTAATTGATTGGCAACTTCGACAAAGATACGGAGTTGGTTGATGTCCATCGCATGCTCCTTTTTTTATAATTATAACAAATTTGTTATCGAAAAATTCAAAAATAGTATTTGTGCTAATAATTACAATCATGATACTCTATGCATGTGAGAGAGATACGACTCGAAAGGATTTTGCTATGACACACTTCTTGCTTCGGGTCGATCGCACAGTGACGTGCTGGATGCAACGCAACGCAACGACGCTTTTGCGCTGGTCGATGGGTATAGTATTTATCTGGTTTGGCGCGCTCAAGCTTGTCCCTGGTATGAGTCCTGCAGATGGACTGATTCGCGAGAGTATTAGTTTTTTACCATTCGAATATTTCATGCCAGTATTGGCGATATGGGAAATAGTGATTGGCATTGGATTTTTGCTGGGGCGAGGGATGCGTCTGACAATTGCATTGCTCTTCTTGCAGATGGCTGGCACATTGATGCCCTTGGTGGTGACCCCTGATTTAGTGTGGCGCGCGTTTCCGTTTATTCTGACATTAGAAGGTCAGTACATCATCAAAAACATGGTGTTGGTGAGTGCGGCCGTGGCAGTAGGCAGTCGGTTACGTGCCGCCGAAGAATTCGACATCTGGCAGGCACCGCAATAATTCTGCACACTCTGAATAAACGCCCTCTCGCATTACGGATGTGAGAGGGCTGTTTCTTTGCGGTATATCAAAATGAACTGGTGTGTTTGATTGGCCACGAATGTATGCGGGTAGCCAAACGGAAAAAGATTCACATTCGCATCATGCCAAATACGATAGCCACGAAAGCGTATATTGGGAATTACTGTGAGCGCATTTACCACATCGGCATGTAACATATTGTGATGTTTCGCGTCTGGCTGCATATCTTTGATGAAAATCGCCATATGCCCGTGTTCTCGTAGTAGCGCCGTGCAGTTTTGGATTACACGAATGAGAGTGTCAAAGAATGCATCCGTCGTCATATTGCCTAAATCGTGCTGATTGTCACTAAACGGTGTGGCCTGACGTTGGCCTTTTTTTGCACGATGTCCGGTGCGTTTTTTATTGAGCATGGAAAGATAGGGAGGGTCTGCAATCACAAAGTCAAACTCAGCGATATCACTCTGCATAAATGTCGCTGCGTCACTACTATCACCGACGTAGTATGGGAGTGTCGGTAACTGGAGCGACTGTGCAACTTCGTAGTACAACGCTTGATATTGTGCCGAAAGATCAAATCCGACGCCACGTCGTTCGGTCATGCTACATGCAAGCAGACTGCTCCCTGTGCCACAAAATGGATCGAGTACGCGCCCGTTGTGTTTGGTGAAAAATCGAATTAATTCGGCCAAGAGCTGAGGTGGTTTGGGTGAAGGATGTTGGCGCCGAAGGTGATGGGCCATGCTTTGTGTGCCACGCGCTGGATAATGGGTACTCAGCACTGAACTGAGTGCGTATGTCCATTCTTTGCTTGTCAAATCGTTGAGTTGATTGCGTGGGGCGTATAATGGTGAGGAATCATCGTTGGACATTGGTGAAACCGTTTTGCATATTCTCTACCTCTACAAAGACTATTGGCCGGTGATTGGTGGCATCGAATCACATCTGTGTACACTCGCTGAAGCAGTCGCAGCACGTGGACATCGTGTCAGCGTTGTCGTATGCCAACCACATGGACAGGACCTCGCTGAATCCGAGACGCGCAATGGCGTAGATATATTTCGCGTCAAACGTCACTTCGATATCGCATCGTCTGCGTTTTCGTTCGGGCTTGTGCCTATTGTACGTCAGCTCAAGCCGGATGTCATTCACTTGCAAATGCCGTGGCCCGGCGGAGATTTAGCGCTCCTTGCGCTACAAATACCGTATGTGGTGACGTATCAAAGTGACATAGTGCGCCAGCAATTTCTCCTCAATCTGTATACGCCCATGTTACATCGCACGTTGCAACATTCGCGTGCCATTATCGCGACGAGTCCACAGTATCTTGCCTCATCGCCCATGTTACAGGCATATGCAGCAAAGTGTGTTGTCATTCCTCTCGGTATCGTACCACCACCTGCGGCTATTCCCGAGCGCGTCGCATTTTGGCGGCAGCGTTTTCCGCAGTCATGTGCCTTGTGGGTTGGGAGAATGCGTTACTACAAAGGCCTTATTCCACTTATCCACGCAATGTGTCATGTACCAGACTCATTGCAACTTGCACTTGTGGGCGTTGGGCCCCAGTACGAAGAAATAGCCAATTTGGCCACATCGCTTGGAGTCGCAGAGCGCGTGCATTTTTTGGGGACGGTGTCGGACGAGGATGTGCGTGCACTTCAGGCAATTGCAACATTTTTTGTATTCCCATCGCATCTGCGTTCAGAAGCGTTTGGTTTGGCGTTGCTCGAAGCGCTCGCGACCGGGTTGCCCGCAATTACCTGCGAAATCGGGACTGGTACCAGTTACGTGAATGCCCATCTACATACAGGTTTAGTGGTCCCTCCCAATGACGTGGCTGCGCTTGCAGATGCCATGACGACACTGTGGCAGGATGCATCGGTACGGCGTGAATACGCTCAGAATGCTACCACTTGGGCCAGCACCACATTCAGTGTGACACAGATGGTCGACAACACACTCGCACTCTACCAATCAGTACTCTGACCTCAAAACAGCAGGGCTGCTAACTGCCGCCGCGCTGATGGGACAAGTGGATGCGCATCGCCAAGTACGGTAAACAATGCAAGCACGGTTTTGCGTGCCAAATCATTTTCCCATTTGCGATTGGTTGCAACGATGTGCAACAAGTGTTCGATGGCAGCCGCATCATCGTTGCGTTGTATTGCCTTCATTGCATCGGCATAGGTAATGGCAATTGCTTCTTTGTGCACCACAACACTGCTTTGAATGCCTTCTGCAAGTGTGCGCCACGCTAACGCTGCCTGATAGTGCGGGCTGTGGCTGGGGATTTGCCGGAGGTATTCGTCTGCCCGGTGATCATTGGTACGCACTAGCAAACTCGCATACAACAGCGTTGCTTCTGCATTGTCAGGGTGATCTGCGATAAAACTCGTCAGTTGATGCAACGCGGCAACTGGATTTGTGGTTGCCAGGTGTTTGAGCGTCACGAGTAAATTATCACTTGCATCTGGGATGATGCGTTTGAGCCAGGTGCGTATTTGTGATTCGGGGATGGCGCCGGTGAATTGCTCGCACATACTACCATTCCGAAATGCTTTGACCGCAGGGATACCCTGAACTCCATATGTCTGCGACAGTCGTTGATTATCGTCCACGTTGATTTTGGCGAGAATCCATGCACCATCGGCTTCGCTAGCTAGGCGTTCGAGAATGGGACCGAGCGTGCGGCATGGACCACACCACGGTGCCCAAAAATCGACCACCACTGGGAGTTGGTGAGATTGTTCGATGACCTGCACTTGAAAGTCGGCTTCGTTGACGTCGATGATGTGGAGAGAATGATGCTGTGCCATGGTCCTGATCCTTGATTAGTGTTCACTATCGGCAAACGCTTTGAATCGATATCCGACACCACGTTCAGTCAAAATGTACACAGGATTTGCCGGGTCGACTTCGATTTTTTGGCGCAGATACGTCACGTACAACCGCAAGTAGTGTGTTTCGTCATGGTACTCTGGCCCCCAGACTTTTGCCAACAACTCGTTGTGTGACAACACGAAGCCAGCCCGTTGTACGAGATGATAGAGGAGGCGATACTCGGTAGGGCGCAGATTAATGCGTTCTCCGTTGATGAGCACTTCGCGCTTTTGGAAATCGATCTGGAGTCGTTCATCGACCACGATATGCCCAGGAGTACTCGGCGCGGGTAGATAGTGGCGGCGCAGTACCGCTTTGATGCGACTAATGAGCTCGCGATGGCTAAATGGTTTGCCGACGTAGTCATCGGCACCAAGTTCGAGTCCACGGACGCGGTCGTTTTCATCATCTTTGGCGGTGAGCATTATGACGGGCACTTGTGATCCGGTACGGATGCGTTTCAGAGTTTCAAAGCCGTCGAGACCAGGCATCATGACATCGAGAATGACCACATCGGGCATTTCTTCGCGGATGACGTCGAGTGCTTCACGCCCGTTGCTCGCAGTAATCACGCGAATCCCTTCTGCTTCGAGATTCATGCGAACTAATCCGGTCAGTCGGATTTCATCATCGACAACGAGCACTAATTTGTTGCGTAGTTCAGTCATCTTGAGTGTCCTTAGTGAGTTCGATTATCTCGCTACTTTCAGTGGCCGTCTGTCCATCAATGCGCCCAATAGCAAGTGGGATGGAGAAGTAAAATCGTGATCCTTTGCCACTCTTGCTGTCTACCCAGATATGCCCGTGGTGTGATTCGATAATTGCCTTGGCAAGATACAAACCGAGGCCAAATCCTTGTGTTTCACGACTCACACGGTTGTCTACGCGATAAAATCGATCGAAAATCCGTGTTTGTTCTTCTGGTGCAATTCCTACACCTTGGTCACTCACGGATATAATCGCCATACCATTGTCTGGTCGGGCACTAATGCGTACCACACCGCCATCTGGACTATATTTGATGGCGTTTGTAATCAGGTTCTCGCAGACGACCCGAATGTTTTCGCGGTCTGCGTAGACATCAGGCATATCATCAGTAATACGAATATCAAACTGAATGTGTTGCACGGTTGCCTGCGCTGCAAGTCGCTGGCAGATGTGTTCGATAAGTGGTTTGATTGGCCAGGCATGTACTTCGCGCGGAATCGTGTTGAGTTGCACGCGTGATACATTCAACAGCGAGTTGATTTCACGCGTGAGGCGATCAGCTTCTTCGACGATAATGTGCAGACTTTCTTGTACCTGCTGCGATGTCCATGCCACATCGGTGCGTGCCAGCATTTCGGCATAACCGCGAATGATGCTCACCGGCGTTTTTAACTCATGCGAAACCACCGAGATGAATGTGTTCTGCATCTCAAATTCAAGTTTTTGTTGTGTGATATCGCGAATGTTGACAATTGCTCCTGCAAAATGATTCTGCGTATCGCGTTGGATGGTGTACGAACTTTGAATGTAGCGCCTGCGTCCATCACGCGCAGTAATCCATCCTTCGACTTGGATGAAACTCCCTGACATTGGTCGTTGTAATGGACAGTCAACACGACATAGGCTTTCACCGTTGGCTGTTTCTATACCAATGACTTCGGCACACGGACGTCCTGCTGCTTCTTCACGTGACCAACCAGTGAGTTGCTCCATCGCATTATTAAATGTGGTAATGCGCCATAATCCGTCGAGAATCATTACCCCATCGATGCTTTGTTCGATGATTGCTGTTAAATGTTGCTTTTCACGAAATAACGACTGAAACAAGCGTGCATTCGTGACTGCAACTGCGGCGTGATTTGCGAAGGCGAGCAGTGATTGTTGCTCTTCGTCACTAAAGGCGACGTTGAGCGCTGAACGAAACACGAGAATGACACCGATCGGTGTGCCGTGATAGGTCATCGGTAATGCACTGACATGGCGGATGGGCATATCAACGAGCACGCGAATGCTTTCGAGATCAGTGTGTGAAGGAGCAAACTCAGCATCCTGATATTGCTCAATTAGTGATGTGAATGCACTCCATTGCTGGGTCGGAATGTGGGCTGCCGCATTGATTTGCAACCGACCTGAACTGTCACGGAGTGCGATTAGTCCGGCATTCCCGGCAAGTAAATCTACTGCTGCATGAATTATCAGTGTCAATAATGCATTGACGTCTAATTGTGCAGTCATTGCATTGCTGATTTGCAGCAATAGCTCTTGTTGACGTAATTTGTTGGATACGCTGTTTACCATGTTGAATCCGATTGTTTTACATAATGAAAATGAAATGACCAATAATCATTTACAAATTCATTTGCACTGACAAACATCCATATTGTACAATAATAAAATAATACATGAAACAATGTATCGACATAGATGGGAGTATGTGATGCAGAACACAGAACAGAATCGCCGTGCAAAGAAATTAATAGAAGATCTCAAGTTAACTCCTGACGAAATTCAACAGATTATTGCAACGGCGCGTGTGCATCTCGCCACATTCGACCCAGAATATCGTACAAATGTTACGCAGATCGCAATCACACTCGACAAGAGTCGGCCAACAATCTATGGATGGGCAGACAAATCCCTCGAAGCATTGGTATTTGCGTTGCGCAACATCCGGACTGGTCGCCCACCCAAGGCCATCAAAGAGCAATCACTGATGCGCAAGCGTCGCATGAAAGACAAATAAATGCGCGCACTTGTAAGTGTTTCAGATAAACGAGGTGTCGTCGATTTTGCACGTGAACTCGTTGCGCTCGGCTATGAGCTCTTCTCGACGGGCAATACCAAATCCGCGATAGCGGCAGCTGGTATTCCTGTGCATAGCGTAAGTGATCTGACCGGATTCCCTGAAATTCTCGATGGCCGTGTGAAAACACTCCACCCCGCTATTCACGGTGCAATTTTAGCTCGGCGTGATTTGGCGAGTCATATGCAGACGTTGGCAGACCATGGCATCGTGCCGCTCGATATCGTTGTTGTCAACCTCTACCCATTTGCTGCGACCATTGCCAAACCTGATGTCACCTATGCAGAAGCGATTGAACAAATTGACATCGGCGGCCCGGCCATGATACGAGCCAGTGCCAAAAACCATGCATCAGTGTTGCCTGTTGTTTCGCCCGATGATTACGATGCATTGGTCGACGCGCTCCGTGCCGGTCAAGTGACAGCAGAATTCCGCCGTATGCTCGCTGCCAAAGCGTATGCCCATACTGCGGCATACGATGCCACCATCGCCAATTATCTCGCACCCGAGGTTGCACCAGGGTTGCCTGCAGTATTGTCCATCGATGTACCGCTTACGCGTGTGTTGCGCTATGGCGAAAACCCCCATCAAGCTGGTGCGTTGTATGGGAGCTTCGACACACAATTCGAAGTGTTGCACGGCAAAGAACTCTCGTACATCAATATTTTGGATATTGCTGCCATCCAAGAACTCATTGAGGAATTCACCCCACATGATGGTGTGGCACTCGCTATTGTGAAACACACGAATCCTTGTGGAGTAGCAGTTGGCAAGACACCGCTCGAAGCCTGGCAGAAAGCGTTTGCCACCGATACCGAAGCCCCATTTGGGGGCGTGATTGCACTCAATGCCGAAGTTGATCTGCCACTGGCCACTGCCATTGATGAAATCTTTTCAGAGATTATCATTGCACCATCGTTTGCGCCAGATGCGCTTGCGCTCTTGCAACAAAAGAAAAATCGACGTCTCGTCCGTGCTCGGGCGACCATTAGCACCGATACGCGTGCGCTCGTGCACTCAGTTCCCGGTGGATATCTCGTGCAACAGCCAGACCGAGAGCTGCCACGTGGTGAAGTATGGAATTGTGTGACAACACGTCAACCAACGCCCCAAGAGCAAACCGCACTACAGTTTGCCTGGCGCGTTGTCAAGCATGTCAAGTCGAATGCCATTGTATACACGGCACATGATCGCACGCTGGGGATTGGGGCTGGTCAGATGAGTCGCGTCGATAGTGCACGTGTTGCCGTAGAGAAGGCTGGTCGTGCCGGGTTGTCATTGGCGGGATGTGTCATGGCCAGTGATGCGTTCTTTCCATTCCCAGATGGTGTAGAAACGGCTGCTGCAGCTGGGGTTACCGCAATCGTACAACCAGGTGGTTCAGTACGTGATGACGATGTGATTGCTGCGGCGAACCGACTCGGTGTGACAATGATATGTACTGGTCGTAGACATTTTAGGCACTAATTATGACACTTTCATTTGATGCGAATGGACTGATTCCTGCGATTGTACAGCATGCTCACACGGGTGAAGTATTGATGCTGGGATTCATGAATGCCGAGGCGCTTGCGACGACGCAAGCCACCCAGCGTGTGACATTTTTCAGCCGCAGTCGACAGCAACTCTGGACCAAGGGTGAAACATCAGGCAATTTTTTGCATCTGGTGGAAATACGGCGTGATTGCGATAGTGACGCGTTACTTGTCCTTGCACTCCCTGATGGCCCAACCTGTCATACGGGTAATGCTTCGTGCTTTGCCTGGGATGTGGCTGGTAACGAAACACCTCAGCGTCTCCCATACCTCACCATGCTGGGGCGTCTTGATACACTCGTGACTACCCGGAAAGCTCAGATGCCTGAAGGCTCGTATACGACCAAATTATTCACGGGCGGTGTTGATCGAATTGGCAAGAAAATCGGTGAAGAAGCAGCAGAAATGATTATCGCAGCCAAGAATAACTCAGCCACAGAGCTCACCTGGGAGACGGCTGATTTCCTCTATCATGCGCTGGTGCTCCTCGCCAATCAGGGTGTGCCACTCGATGCCATTATGCAAGAGCTCGAACGGCGCCACAAAGAATAGTCACGTGATTATGATATAATCGGGCTGCGGCGTACATAGATCCGTAGCCCGATTACGGCGAAGAAAATGAGTGCAAGCGTGCCGCGTTCGAAACGCGATCCAAAGACAGGCTGACTTGCATCTACCCACGCCAATGGCCAAACGATATATTCTGTGATGGAGAGCATGACTGCAACCCCACTATTGTCGGGTCGTGCTGCCATGAGCAATACAATCAGGCGACACACCAACAGGGCAATAATGATGGCAAGTGTGTAAATGACGACTCGATTAGCCCCGTGCGCGTTCAATTTTGGCTCCCAATGTCTGTAGGCGTTGTTCGATGGCCTCATAGCCGCGGTCGATTTGGGCAATATTGTGGATTACGCTTCTGCCACGTGCACACAATGATGCAATAAGCAGGGCCATGCCTGCACGGATATCGGGACTCGGCATGCCATCGGGCTCGCCGAACAACTTGGATGCACCCACCACAACTGCACGATGTGGGTCACACAAGACGATTTTGGCCCCCATACTGATCAAGCGGTCGACGAAAAACAAGCGACTCTCGAAAAGTTTCTCATGGATGAGGACGGTGCCCGACGATTGTGTTGCCACAACGATTGCTATGCTGAGTAAGTCTGCCGGGAAACCTGGCCATGGCATTGATTCGATTTTGGGAATAGCATTATGCGCATCTTCTTGGACGCGCAGCGCCTGATTACCAGGTACGACGATATCATCGCCATCGTCTTGCCAGTGCACCCCCAGCCGACCAAACGCAATTTTGGTCATGCGGTGTTCGCGTGGGCGGGCGTTGACGATGCGCAATTCGCTGCCAGTTACTGCTGCAAGTCCAATAAACGACCCCACTTCCATGTAATCAGGACCGATTTCGAACTCAGCGCCGTGCAGTGTTGCGACACCTTCGATGATGAGGAAATTTGTGCCAATTCCGCTGATGTTGCCTCCCATGGCATTCAAGCAGTTACACAAATCTTGGATGTGTGGTTCAGAGGCAGCGTTAGCGATTGTTGTGGTCCCTTTGGCACATACTGCCGCCAAAATTGCCTGTTCGGTGCCTGTTACACTCATTTCGTCCAGAAAAATGTCTGCACCATGCAAGCCGCGACTGCTTAACACGTACTCTGTCGGTGTTATTTCCACCGCAGTGCCGAGTGCACGTAACGCCTGGAAATGTGTGTCCAGCCGGCGGCGCCCGATGGCGTCACCGCCTGGGCGTGGTAATCGCACGTGACCACGCCGAGCCAACAACGGCCCAGCGAGGAGAATCGAAGTGCGGATGCGGCGTGCGAGCGTAGCATCGGGGTCGTTGTCGTTGAGTGTTGGCGTGTGGAATTTCCACGCGTGGTCACCAACAGGTGAAATATGTACACCAAGACTACTCAGGAGCGCGCGTTTGGTCACCACGTCACCAATTTCTGGCATGTTGCGCAGAATCATGGGTTCGGCGGTCAGTAATGTAGCGGCGAGGAGCGGTAGCGCAGCGTTTTTGTTGCCTGCAGGACGTATGCTACCAGATAGTCGATGTCCGCCTTCGATGATAAAACGATCCATTTACGCTCCTATTGTACCTTGGTGGATACTGCAAAGAGACCTTGTTGCGTAGTATTCGCTTGCTGGACGGCACTTTCACTCCCCAAGACGATACGTTCCCACGATGTTGCCGCCTGTTCAATCACCGCACCATAGCGCACAAAGTCCTGATTTGTGACACGCAGCGCCTGATCGCGAATGTGTTGTCGATACGCCAAATCGATGCCATTTAGGTATTCAACGAATGCCGACATGCCACGTGCAGACGGAATCATATAACTGTCGAGATCGCCAGCTGCGCCAATAATCGCTTGAAGCAATGTTTCCTCATCCAACTGCTGACTCTGCAACCATGTGCCTGCATTGGCATATACATCCAGTGTCTGTGCAACATTCGGGTCACGGTACGAAAGCATGGTCAGGATTCCGGTACGCATATCGAGCACGCTAAAGGCTCCATATGCACCGCCTTTTTCTCGTATGTACTCATGAAGATACGTTTGTGAAAGGTAGCGATTGACCACGATGTCAGCACCTGTTGTGGTGTACCCCAAATCTTTGAGTGACGCAGCTACGCCCACGTAATTGACAGGCGCTGTGGCGAGCAATGCTTCATGGCGTGGGAGGTTGATTGTTGGCCACGCAGACTGCGTGGTTTCTCGGGTGGGAATGGTGTTGATGAACGCATGCATCGATTCACGAAGCGCAGGGATTAGTTCTTCGCTACATGTCACATGGACATGTAATCCCGATCGATGGATTGTGTCGCTATGCAGTGTGGACAAGGCGTGATGGATGTCGTCCCATCGTGATTCAGCATGGGCGGCGACATCGCGAATGAATTGTAAATAGGTAATCCCGCCAAGTTGTTCGTTGAGGTTGGCTACTGTGGTATAGCGTGCCCGTAAACGCGTATTGATGTAGACATGCCCGCTTGGGAGTAATCGTGCATCGCGACTGGCTTTGTCTTCTTTGACGATCTGCAAGATGCGTTCACGGTTGTGTAGGTGTGGTGTATTGGCCATATACCCAATCAACGTCAGCAGTTCAGGCACTTTTTCGACAGTGGCACGACCAGAAAACACCAGTCGTCCATGTGTTTCGTTGCTGATGCGATGTTGACCCCAGAGTGTCGATGCATCAATGCCACCCGTGTGGATGTCGATTTGTTGGCTCAGTTTGACTGCATCATATGGCCCGGCACCGATGCTCGACAACGCACGTGTAAAGATGGGGAGATACGAGAGTGACTCTGATGAAAGCTGTGCCAACGAGAATGCCACAGTGAAATAGACGATGCCATTGGTCTGCAACGGTGCATAAGTCACCGGCACGCCATCAAGTTGATCGTGAATGAGCGGCGTGTAACTAGCCTTTTCGTCGATGTCTAGTCGTGTGAGGCGCGGCAGCGTACGCAAGTTCTCCGCGCTATCTGGAGTTTCTTGCTTGATGCGGAGTCGTTCGGCATCGCCACGAATGTGTTCCTTTTGTGACGACGTCAGTGTTGTTTCAACTGCTGCGAGTTGTGCTTGCTCTTGGGTAGCGAGCGTTGTCGCGAGTGTCGCATCTGGAGCCACAACGAGTTCCAATTTGTGCATGTTATTCGTCAATAACTGTGTCAGCAAGTGTGGAATGCGTTTGGGGTCACTCAAGCGAGATTTTATGGTTGCCAAAAATTCTTCATGGCGGAATGCATCAAGGATGTCGTGCACAGAATCGTTCTGGTATAGCCAGTTATCACACAACCCCATCATGAGTCCCAAGCCACGTGGCATACCACCAAAGTTGAGTTCGCGTAATTGGAATTCGTAGCTGTTGATGGTGGCCAGAATTTCATCCTGATCGACGCCATTGTTGATGATTGTGTTGATTGCGTCATTCACCAAGGTAAAGACGTTCTCGATGTTTTCTGGTCGTACACCCTTGAGTCCGAGGGTGAAGTAATGATGCTGATTATTGTCAAACCCGCCACCGCTCAAATCCTCACCGAAGTTGCTATCGCGCAAGAGTTTCTGCAGTGGTGACACCGATTTTCCCAACAAAACGCTACTCACAACTGCTAATTCCATGGCGTCGGTCGGATTTGTTGGTTCGTCGATGAGCCATGCGCTGATGACATGGTGCCGAGATTCATCTGACGCAGCTTGATATGCGGCAGTCGCACGTCGTGGCATGGTCCATCGTTGTTGCATTGGTGCAAATTGCACTTCAGGTTGTGGGGTGAAGTCGGTCAGGTACTTTTCGAGGTGCGTTAAGCGTGCATCCACATCGTCGTCGCCATACCAGTACAGGAGTGCATTGCTCGGATGGTAATGAGTGCGATGAAAAGCGATGAAATCCGCATATGTCAGGGATGGAATCGCGAGTGGATCACCGCCAGAATCCTGCGCATACACGGTATCTGGTAATAATTCCGCCATCAACGCGCGATATGCAGCCCGTTCAGGCGTGGCCGATGCCCCTTTCATTTCGTTGAATACGACGCCCTTGTAGGTAAGTTTGTCGTTTTCGTCGAATTCATAACGCCAGCCTTCCTGACGCAAGGTGTCTTCGTCGAGTATTGGATGAAAAACTGCATCCATGTAGACGTCAACGAGGTTGTACAAATCTTTGAGATTGGTACTTGCCACCGGGTATATCGTCTTGTCTGGATAGGTCATTGCATTCAAAAATGTATTCAACGACCCCTTGACGAGTTCGATAAATGGACTTTTGACAGGATAGTGTGTCGAACCACACAACACGGAATGCTCAAGAATGTGAGCGATGCCCGTCGAATCCGCCGGCAGGGTGCGGAAGTTTACCGCGAACACTTTGTTCTCGTCGTCGTTGTGTACCGAAACAAATGTGGCACCACTCGGGTGACTATATATGCGTACATGGACATGAATGTCGCTGATGATTTCTTCGCGGATGAGTGTAAACCGATGAGTCAATTGACCCCCCTTTCTGTTTCTATCATCATACCACGCGAATATACAGTATACTTGCCTGTGGTTATCGTATGCAGGAGCAGACAATGAACAAACAAACAATTCGTGATGTGCAATGGCAAGGGAAACGTGCTTTAGTACGTGTCGACTTCAATGTGCCTATCGAAAACGGTGTGATTGGCGATGATACGCGTGTGCGTTCTGCCATCCCCACAATTAAATATCTGGTCGAACATGGTGCCCGTGTTGTGTTGATGTCGCACCTCGGTCGCCCCAAAAACAAAGTCGTCGAAGAATTGCGTTTGCGACCTGTGGCACAACATCTGGCAACGCTGATGGGCGTAACCGTAACAAGCACTGATGCAGTATCAGGTGCCGACGCAGAAGCTGCGGTTGCAGCACTGGCGCCTGGGCAGATACTGATGCTCGAAAACACGCGCTTTGATGGACGCGAAGAGGCCAACGATGAGTCGCTATCGCGTGAATATGCCAAACTCGGTGATGTCTATGTAAATGATGCGTTCGGTGCGGCACACCGAGCACATGCATCCACCGAAGGCGTGGCTCATTTTCTCCCTGCGGTGGCTGGTTTGTTGATGGAACGCGAACTCGAGGCTTTGGCCGGGACATTGGCCAATCCCGCTCGTCCCTTTGTAACCATCATTGGTGGTGCCAAAATCAGTGACAAAATCGGCGTCATCGAGAATTTGCTCTCGAAAGTCGATGTGTTGCTCATTGGTGGCGGCATGGCAAATACATTCTTGTTGGCACAGGGCTACGAAATGGGTGATTCACTCGTTGAGTCGAGTAGCGTCGAACTCGCCAAGCGCATGCTCACGCTGGCCCAAAGCCGGGGAGCCAAACTCTTGTTGCCTTCTGATGCAGTGGTAGCTGACAAATTCGCTGCCGATGCACAAACTCAAATTGTCCCCATTACTGCGGTCACGAGCGGATGGCGCATTCTCGATATCGGTCCTGATACGCGCGCCCGCTACGCTGCAGAAATTGCAACAGCCAAGACGGTGATCTGGAATGGCCCGATGGGTGTATTCGAAATGCCCGCATTTGCCGCAGGTACACGGGCAGTTGCACAAGCACTTGCCGATAGCAGTGCAAAGACTGTCATCGGTGGTGGTGATTCAGTCGCTGCCATTGAGCAGATGGGTCTCGCCGACAAAGTAAGCCATATTTCTACCGGTGGTGGTGCATCGCTCGAGTTACTCGAGGGGCGAGTCTTGCCCGGGGTTGCGGCACTCGCAGACCGCTAATTCGTCGAAAGACACAAAGAAAGCGCCGCGTGGCATTGCCACGCGGCGCTTTCCTATTCTGTTAGAACTGCAAGAGCAACGTATCTGGATCTTCGAGCAACTCTTTGATGTGCACCAAAAACCGCACCGATGTCGCACCGTCAATGAGTCGATGGTCGTACGTAAGTGCAATGTACATCATGGGGCGAATCACGATTTGACCGTTGACGACGACTGCACGTTCTTGGATTTTGTGCATGCCGAGGATGCCTGCTTGTGGCATGTTCAAAATGGGAGTAGACATCATCGATCCAAATACCCCACCATTGGTAATGGTAAACGTGCCACCTTGGAGTTCGCTCATCGTGAGTTTGTTCTCGCGGGCACGTTTGGCCAGTGATTCAATACCTTTTTCGATGCCAGCAAAACTCAAGGTGTCTGCATCGCGTAGGACGGGGACGACCAATCCTTCGTCGGTCGATACCGCAATACCGATGTCGTAGTAGCGTTTATAGAGAATTTCGTCGCCTTGAATCTCCGCATTCACAATCGGGAATGCCTTGAGTGCACTGACAACTGCCTTGGTGAAGAACGACATGAAGCCAAGTCCGACACCATTCTGTTCTTTGAAGGCATCTTTGCGCTTTTTACGAATGTCCATCACGCGTGAGAGATCGACTTCGTTGAACGTAGTCAACATGGCCGCCGTTTGTTGTGCTTGGACCAAACGTGTCGCAATTGTTTGCCGTCGGCGCGTCATCTTGACACGCTCTTCACTACGTGCGCCACTTTGTATGCTGGGTGATGGTGTTGTAGCAGTTGCAGGAGTAGCGCTCACTTTGTTGATGACATCTTGTTTAGTGATGCGCCCATCTGGACCACTCCCGCTCACTGTGCGCAAATCGACGCCGGTATTTGCTGCCACGTTGCGTGCGACTGGTGTTGCTGGTGTTTCCGTAGTCGCGGGTTCGACCACTGATTCGATCTTGGGGGTAGGTATCGGTGCAGTGGGTGCGGGTGATTCTGTTGCATGCGCATCTATTGTAGCGATGATTTCGCCCACGGCAACCGTATCTCCGGCATTTTTGAGGAGTGATACGATGACACCACTCTGTTGTGCGGTGACTTCGATGTTGACTTTGTCTGTTTCGAGATCGGCAAGTAATTCCCCTAGTGCAACAGACTCACCGACTTTTTTGTGCCAGCGTGCCAGCGTGCCTTCGACTATTGATTCACCAAGTACGGGTACTTTGATATCAGTGGGCATCTCTATTCTCCACTATGCGGTTAGATTACCACGACAATGTTTGACTCTATTGCACCAAACACAGCAGACTGGATCAACCGTTCCTGTTCTTCTGCATGGTCAGACTGTGAGCCCTCTGCTGGGCTTGCTGAAGGATCACGCCCCACATAGGCAAATGGCCATTCGTTTGGTAGTAATGCTTTGATGCGTGGTGCAACATATGTCCACGCCCCCATGTTTTGTGGTTCCTCTTGCATCCACACAACTTCTTTTACATTCGGGTACTTCGCGATGACGTCTTTTAGTTCATCTGCGGGGAAGCTGTACAGTTCTTCGATACGAATGGTTGCGACATTCGGTGTCTGTTCTGGAGGAATGGCACCAATGAGATCGACATATACCTTGCCTGAACACAAAATCAGGCGTTCGACGGATTCACGCCGATTGGTGGCAAAGGGGTCATCCATGACACGATGAAAACGCCCATCGGTGAGGTCTGCGAGCGACGACCCTGCACGAGGATGACGTAATAGACTCTTGGGTGTCATCAAAATGAGTGGTCGTGGGTCCTCTGTGCGTAGCATCGCTTGTCGCCGCAACAGGTGAAAGTATTGCGCTGCCGTTGTACAATTGGCGACACGGATATTATCGTCGGCAGCCAGCTGCAAGTAGCGTTCTAGGCGGGCACTCGAGTGTTCTGGTCCTTGCCCCTCATATCCATGTGGCAAGAGAAGCACGAGTGATGGTTGCAAGCCCCATTTTTTGCGACCAGATACGATAAATTGATCGATGATGACTTGTGCGCCGTTGGCAAAATCACCGAATTGCGCTTCCCAGAGGACGAGCGAGTCAGGCGCATGTGAACTATACCCATACTCGAATCCCAATACCGCATTCTCAGAAAGTGCACTATTGTAGACCGCAAACGTGGCAGTGGATTGAGGTAGGTGCTGGATAGGCGCAAATACATTGCCGTTTTCGACATCGTGGAGCACTAAGTGGCGATTACTAAATGTCCCGCGCTGGCTGTCTTGTCCAGTCATGCGAATCGGTACACCTTCGGCGAGGAGTGATGCAAATGCCAACGCCTCTGCATGTGCCCAATCAATGGCGCCGTCTTGACTAAACGCGTTGCGTCGTTTGTCGAACATGCGCGCGAGCTTGGAATTGATGCTGAAATTCTCTGGTACGCGCAGTAGAGCGTCGTTGTATTCAATCAATTTGTTGGCACTCACCGCAGTCTGTGTGCGTCGTGCGATGCCTGCCGGTGGCTGAGCAAGTGGTTCTGGTATAACCGGATTCGTCTCGGCTTGGTGCTTGGCCTCGCTGAGTGTCGCATTGATGTGCGAAAGAATAGAATCTGCTTCGTCCTTGGAGATGATGCCATCACTGATGAGACGTTCGCTCCAGATTTCGCGTACAGTTTTGTGTTTCGTGATTTGGGCGTACATCATCGGTTGGGTGAACGTCGGTTCATCACCTTCGTTGTGGCCCCAGCGACGATATCCAACCAAGTCAATCAAAAAGTCTTTGTGGAATTCGTTGCGATACGCAAGTGCCATACGAGCTGTGGCAATACTCCAGAGCACATCATCGGCATTCACATGGACAATTGGGATTTCGAACCCCTTCGCCAAATCGCTCGAGTATAGTGTCGTGCGACTATCTTCTGGGTCAGTAGAAAAACCAATCTGATTGTTGAGAATGATATGAATCGTGCCACCAATGCTGTATCCAGCCAAGCCAGAGAGATTCAGTGTTTCGGCGACAATGCCTTGGCCGGGGAATGCCGCATCACCATGAATAATGATTGCCAGCGATGCATTGCGATCGCGTTGCGGTGGTCCACCGACATCACGACGATCTTGGACGGCACGCGCACGCCCGGCAACTACTGGATTGACGAACTCAAGATGACTCGGATTGGGGGCCAACGTAATCGGCATCTGTTCGATACCACTTTCGATGAATACCCGCTTGGCACCGAGGTGATACTTGACATCGCCAGTCCATCCATGGGCTTCGCGTACCACAGGGTGGTGTGCATCGCGATGGGCCAAGATGAATTCGCTCAAAATATGATGATACGGTTTGCCAAGTGCGTGTGCCAACACATTCAACCGACCGCGATGTGCCATGCCAATGATGATTTCTTTGGTGCCATTGGCAGCAGCATTGCGAATTATTGAATCGAGCATGGGCATGAGGATGTCACACCCCTCGAGTGAAAAGCGCTTCTGTCCGACAAATTGTGTGTGAAGGAATCGTTCGAATGTTTCGACTTCACTGAGGCGTTCGAGGATTTCACGTTTACGCCGATCTGATGTCCCATAGTAAAAACGACGCGTTTCGATGGCATCGTGAAACCACGTACGCTCTTCATATATTTGGAGATGTTCGGCTTCGTATCCTACCGTGCCCGAGTACAAGCTGCGCAGTGCATTGACCCCTTCATATGCATTTTGACATTCTTGACTGAGTGGACTGCGTAGGATGTCTGCAGGGAGTTGTTTCAAGACTTCAGAATTAAGTCCATGATAGTTCAATTCGAGGCTGGGGTCACCGAGTGGTTTTTTGCCTAGTGGATCAATAGATGCCGCCAAATGACCCTTTTGACGAATCGTGCGCACCAGCCGTGCCGCCGCAATTGCATGATCTAATGTAACGGAATGTGCGTCTTGTTGCGACGGTGTGGTAGGGGACGCTTCATCTTGTTGGAAGAGGTACGCATTTTGCTGGAACCATGTCCGCATTTCAGCGTCTACTGATTGCGGGTCTCGCGTATATTGTTCATACAGCTCTAGTACGTATCCCGCATTAGGACCAAATAATTGAGCGATGGATCGCATCCTTAACTCCTCGTTAGCCGTATGCGTCGACACACGGAATGGCGCCATTGCCAAGCGCCTCTAGTATATGAGGTCATGAGTAGACCGTCAAGTACAATTCCATAAAAGTGCGAAAGGGACTTCCCGGTATCGTTGCACTGCATCCTACTTTGATATAATGATAGCTGAAGAATGAAATGGAGGGTCATGTGCGTATTTCTCGCGCGTTGATCACGGCAGCGTCGCCTGCCCAGCAATCACTACCATTACAGCGGATTGTCGACCGTGATGGCATAAGCAAGCCATTATTGCGCATTATCGTCGACGAGGCAATCGATGCAGGTGTCGAAGAAATTGTCGTCGTGGTGGCCCCTGGCAGTGCAGAACCATATCGTGATGCGGTCCCAGAAATCGCCAAACACCTGCGCTTTGTCGAACAACGCGTGCCACAGGGGTATGGACATGCTATCCTCAGCGCCCGAAATGTGCTTGGCGATGCACCATTTTTACATTTGGTCGGTGATCATATTTACATAAGTAACGAATCACGTCGTTGTGCCAAACAAATTGTTGACCTAGCCGGGAGTGAATCCTGTGCGGTGTCTGCAGTACAATCATCGCGCGAGCACCTGTTGCCATACTACGGAGTCGTTTCTGGTCGTCCATTGACCGGACATGCGCAAGTCTACAACATCGAACACGTCATCGAGAAACCAACACCCACCGAAGCTGAACAACGCTTGATGACGCCTGGGCTGCGTATTGGCCATTATTTGTGTTTGTTTGGTATCCATGTGTTAACACCGCAAATATTTGATATTTTGCAGGCGCATCTGAGTGCATCGCCCGATACTACATTACAGCTCTCCCCCGCCTTGCAGGAGCTTGCAATACGTGAGCGCTATTTGGCACTCGCACATATTGGGCGTAGATACGATACTGGTGCGAAATACGGCCTGTTGACTGCCCAGTTGGCATTGGGAATGCATGGCGTCGACCGCGATGAAATTATGGCTACCCTCGTCGAACTCATGCTTCATCGTCGCAGTGAATAGGAGTCGTTGTGTCGCAACTCTGTGCCATTATCATCGCAGATGACCAACATGTCCGCGATACTGCACTCGAACACGTCTGTGCTGGTGCAACGTTTGCAGAATTATACGCAGAGCACCGTGCACTCGAGCAATTCCGCCACGAACGCACAAATCTCTACGAACGCGTGCGTGCACTCTTTTTTCTCTATGCAATACATCGCTTCTATATGCCGGCTCATTACGGTGAGCAGCAGGCTACGCACATTCCATTTGAGGGGTATACGCATCTCTTGAATCGTCGCTTCGAAGAAGCGATAAGTGAATTTTTGCGTGCATATGCAGAATCACCATCAGATGCGCTATCGAGTGCACTTGCAACAGCATATCATCAGCTGGCATTCCAAACACTTGCCAATCAGGTGCGTCATAGCGTGCGTGCGGTGCGCGGTAATCAGTGGATGTTCCGCATGGGGCATCCTGCGGATCACCCGTTGCGCATTCACCCAACCCTTTTGCAGCGCGCCCATGATATGGCATATCCCATTCTCCGTGAGGCGACTCCAGTGCGCATGGATTTGACGCACAGTGGTTGGAGTGACATTTTTTTCCTGGGGATGGATTTCCCTGCAGGGGCACAAGTTCTCAATATCTCTGTCGACCTTGGAGTACGTGGACGGGATACGCTGACGCGGCCACCAGTTGAAGCCTATCTGCGCGTCATCGATGAACCACTCTTGCGATTAACGAGCGTCGATCTTGGAGTGACAGCTGATATTACGGAACTCGCCGAGATATACGACTTTGGCAAAGATTATCTCGGTTTGCTCAAGGGTGCAATTATCGCTGCAGGAATTATTCCTCCCGGACTCGAGAGTTCAAATCGTTCACTCGCTGATGTGTTGGCACGGCTGATTGCTCCAGGATATGGCCTCGAACTGGTCTCTGCAGTGAACGATATCCCAAAAGGATCGCGTTTGGCTGTTTCTACTAATCTCCTCGCTGCGCTGATTACTGTGTGTATGCGCGCCACGCGGCAGACCACGGCGCTGACTGGTGCACTTATCGAACACGAACGTCGTTTGGTGGCTGCACGCGCCATTCTCGGCGAGTGGCTGGCTGGTTCGGGCGGTGGTTGGCAAGATTCTGGTGGGGTATGGCCAGGTATCAAATTAATCACCGGCGTAGAGGCACAGAGCGACGACCCGGAATTTGGGATTAGTCGTGGATGTTTGCTGCCAACCCACCATGTCCTCGGTCGCGACGAAATAAGTGACGAGGCACGGCAACGTCTCCAAGATAGTCTGGTGCTTGTACATGGCGGAATGGCGCAGAATGTTGGTCCAATATTAGAAATGGTGACAGAGAAGTACTTGTTGCGTGCCGGCCGAGAATGGCAGGCCCGCCAAGAAGCCATAACGCTCATGCAAGAGGTAATTGCCGCCCTCAAAGCCGGGGATATCCGTGCACTCGGGGCAATCACCTCACGCAATTTTGCAGGGCCAATTCAGACGATAATTCCGTGGGCAACGACTCGTTACACCGAAGCACTCATCGATGCCGTGCGCCAACGATTTGGTGACCAATTCTGGGGTTTCTGGATGCTGGGTGGGATGTCTGGTGGTGGTATGGGCTTTATTGTTGATCCGAGCATCAAAGCGCAAGCCCAAGATGCCCTCCAAGAAATCATGGATACCGAACGTGCGAAATTGCACGATGCAATGCCATTCGCCATGCGACCAGTCGTTTATGATTTCACCATCAACGAACGTGGTACCTGGGCGGAGTTGTTGCCAGATGACAACCGACTGATGCCTGTGGGCTACTACGCCTTGCATGTGCCGCGGTTGCTGCGTACGGATGCACAATTGCTCAATGTGACGCGCCGACGTGAACTCGACTACTTTGGGGCAGTGTGTCTCAACCGCCCAGCGCTTGCACGCGTTGTTCCCATGCTCTTTGATCGTATGCTCCCCCATGGAAGTAATTCGGCTACTTCTATCCCAGAAGTGTTTGATGAGTTGTATACACACGGTTTTGACCGTGAATTGCACGAACAAATTCGCGCTGATATGAAAATCGGCCGGATTGGGTTGATGCAAAACAGACTGCCCGCATCGAGCACAATACGTGATGTCGACAACAACGATGTGTTTGATGCGACAGGTGCAATCGATGATGACATCGTGAATATCGGACGCGAAGCTCTTGCGACTGGACGTGTTGCAGTGGTATCGCTTGCTGGTGGTGCCGGCAGCCGTTGGACCCAAGGTGCGGGAGTCGTCAAGGCATTACATCCATTTGCGACGTTTGCCGGACGACATCGCACATTTGTCGACGTGCATATTGCCAAAAGTCGCCAAATCGCACGGTCGTATGGTGTTGCTCCGGTCCATGTGTTAACGTCGAGCTATTTGACACACCAACCGTTGTTGCGGGCAAGTAATGCACATTCGCAACGTCCATTCGATTACCATGGTGATGTGGTCATCTCGCAAGGTCGGTCTGTCGGCTTGCGATTTATTCCAATGACACGTGACTTGCGTTTTGCCTGGGAAGAAACCCCGCATCAGCTCCTCGATGAACAAGCGCAAAAGATGCGTCAGAGTGTGCATGCTGCGCTGATTTCGTGGGCTCGTGGTATCGGTGAAGGTTCCGATTATACGGATAATTTGCCCCATCAATGCATGCATCCCGTTGGTCACTGGTTTGAACTACCCAACATGATGCGAAATGGCACCCTCGCGCACATCTTTCGTACACAACCTCAAGTCAAATATCTGATGATGCACAACATCGATACGCTTGGTGCCATCCTTGACCCAGGAATTCTTGGATTGCACATCGCTTCTGGGAATACGATGTCATTTGAAGTGATATCACGGCGAATCGATGACCGCGGTGGTGGGCTGGCACGTGTCGACGATCAAGTGCGCTTGGTGGAAGGCTTGGCAATGCCACGCTTGAGCGATG
Source organism: uncultured Klebsiella sp. (assembly GCA_964539815.1). Classification (GTDB taxonomy): domain Bacteria; phylum Chloroflexota; class Chloroflexia; order Chloroflexales; family Roseiflexaceae; genus UBA965. The sequence continues at coordinate 33,802 of CAZIKU010000003.1, forward strand.
AATTTGCATTGCGCTACTACAACACACTAACGAATTGGATTGACATCGACGCGCTCTTGACGGTATTTGGCTTGACACGCGATGACATCATGAATGATGCAGAACGAGTTGCCACGGCAGTGCGTGCGATGGCGCAACGGATGCCGACATATATCACCATCAAAGATGTCAAAAAGCGCTGGGGTAATGGTCAAGAAGACATCTTTCCGGTGGCACAATTTGAAAAACTTTGGGGAGACATGACATCGCTTGCAGATGTGCGTTGTGGCTTTGTGCATGTGACACGAGCACGTGGCCAGCAGCTCAAAGATCCTGCGCAACTCGATGGCTGGCTCCGTGATGGAAGCGCCGCATATGTGGATTCTTTCTGTGATTGGTCAAACGCATGAATGACATAACGATTTGCCTTTGGGATGACTTAACGGACAGCCAAAAACACTTGGTTGCGCAGCACCATCCTGGCATTGCGCAGTGGCGAGATGTACGACGTGCACGTTCGTCGTCCGTTGCAATAGGATGGCGCGAGTCCATGATTGTTGCGGCGGTAGCTATTTCGCATGAACGCATCAGCGTCGATGGCGTGCTTATCGATGTGGCAATCGTACGTGAAACATATTGCAATCATGGCGAAGAATTCTCAATCGTCGTTGAAACACTGATGAATCAAGCGCTCACATTGCTCGATGAGGGCATTGGCATTATCCTCGTCAATGGACATGTGGCTGCATGGCATCAGTTTGGATTTGCGCCTGTATCATATGACGTTGCCATCGCGCAGGCTGACGCACCGACAATGTCACTGCATACCCAAGCAACCGTCTGTACTCCTTCGGATGCCGAATGGCAAACGATTGTGAGTATGGCCATGTTGCAGCATCGTACCGGCATCGCACTCTACGACGTGACCTTGCCAGTGCGCAAACCATGGGTCATGCTCACTGGTCGTGATGGTCAGTTGCGTGCTGCAGCCGCTGTCGTGTGTGATAATCATACGTGTCGTGTGGTTGCCGCTGTGGCGTCTGATGATGGTGCCGCATATGACTTGATGCAGCAACTGTGGTATACGCCACTTATGCCACATAAGCCGGCAGTACGACTCGCACTCGATCATGCCTTTGCCCGAGCAGCCGTGGCACAGTATGGCATTATTTCGTTGCATTCGGCGACTGCACATGGGATGCTGGCCGGTGTCATTGATCTGCCCACCATGTTGAATGCACTTGTGCCAGTTTTTGAAAAACGTCTTCGTCATTCCGTGTATGCCGAATGGTCGGGTGGTGTGCGTATTGAAATCAGCGATGAACGCGCCATGCTCATGATTGATCATGGCAGTGTCCACGTCATTGATGGCACCCGCGAGGCAGATGTACGCCTTAAGCAAGTAGACGTTGCTGCCTTGGCGCAGCTTGCGTTTGGGTATCGTAGCGTTGCGCTGTTGCGCCGATTTGGCATGGTGATGTGTGATGATACGGAATTGGCGTTGTTCGACATTCTGTTCCCAGCGCGAACGCCTGTGATTGCATTGGATGAGTAGGTATTGATGTCGACAGTGACCGTCCATGATGCCATACAACTAGCGTTGCCACAGCCTGCCACAGTGTTGGCTGGTGAAGCTGGTTTATATCGCACCATTTCGTGGCCAGTTGTGGCACGGGCAGTTGCGCCGATATTTACTGAACTCAACGGAAACGAAATTGCCCTTATTTCTGTGTCGATGCTACGCGATGTTGACCCGCCCATCGCACTTGCCGCCCTTGTTGAACGCCTTGCAATGGTGCCGGTGAGTGCAATCATGATATCGGGCTCGCCAGATACGTCAGCAGTTGCTGCAGCCGAACGCTTGGCCATGCCACTGATTGCCGTGGCTGCGGATGCCGACATCCGCGAAACAGAACGTGAATTACAACGGCTTCTCAGTGATGTGAGTGTCCATATTGAACGACGAGCCGCTCAAATTGCACTCGAATTAGGCGAACTGTCGCTGGCTGGGCATGGACTTGCAAGCATGTTGTCACTGCTTAGCAGCAAACTCAATCGATCGATTGCCCTTTTTTCGAGTCGTGAAGAGTTAATTGGTTTTCATGGTGATCCGTCCCACCATTCCCTAGCCCAATCCATGATGCTACGCACAGGAGATTTTCGTGTTGGTAGTGTCGATGTGTGGTGCTTGCCACTCATGGCAGCAAATCAAACTATTGGAACGGTAGTCCTGCTCGGGAATTCGTTGACTAATGCTGATCGTGCAACCACCAAGCGTGCAGGTATGGCACTTGCCCTCGAACTCAGTAAGACACAGGCGCTCTCCGCAGTAGAAGAACGCTATCGTGGTAATTTTCTCGAACAATTACTTGCTGGTGCACTAGCTGATTCACGGATTATGCAGCAACGTGCTCGTGACGCAAATGTAGATTTGCGCAAGCACTATGTTGCAGTTATTTGCTTGTTTTCATCAGTTGCACACGCAAATGCAAGCACAAGTATCGCTGCACAGTTGCCGTCATTTGCTTCTGCGTTACTAACGGCGCCGCATACTGCAGGGGTACTCTGTATGGTTCCTGTCGAGGGTAAATCTGTATCGAACAAAGAACTGATACAAACCACATTCCAGGACGCGATGCGCGCATTCCCCGATCTCAAAATTGCATATGGTCGTGCAGTGCCAAGCCCAATGGAATGGCAGCAATCAATCCACGATGCGAATATGACAACGATTCTTCTACAATCAACCGCTACCAAAATTCTCGGGTATGCGGACATCGGCATTTATCAGTTGCTTTTGCCAATGCGTTCATCGTCAGAGGCGAACGCTTTCCATCGTAGTCAACTACAGCATTTGATTGACTATGAACAATCAAATGACGGTGAGTTGTTGCAAACGTTGGCAGCCTATTTTGACTGTAATGGTAATCTTGCTCGAACGGCAGAACTCATCCATGTGCATCGCAATACGTTGCTGTATCGACTGAGTCGCATTTCTCAAATTTGTCATGTCGATTTGGATGACGCAGATACGCGTCTTTCATTGTGGGTGGCACTGCGATTGCATCGTTTGTTTTTTTCTTGAGCTGAATAAATAGCCATTGGAGGATTTTGATGTCTGAACGTCGCGTTATAATTGTCACTGGTGCCACAAATGGCATCGGATTTGTGACTGCGAAAGAACTCGCACGGCAAGGTGCACATGTCGTATTGGTTGGCCGTTCACACGAACGATTAAACCATGCGGTCACACAAATTCAATCAGTGTATGCAGATGCATCGCTCAACACCATTTGTGCGGATCTTTCTTCGCAGCAGGAAGTTTTGCGAGTTGCTGAAACGTTGAAGTCTGCCTATGCACATATTGATGTACTCATAAATAATGCTGGAGCATATTTCACTTCACGCCAGTTGAGTGTTGATGGTATCGAAATGACGTGGGCGCTCAACCATATGGCGCCATTTTTGTTGACGACATCGTTGTTGGATACGTTGCGTGCGAGTGCGCCTGCACGTGTGATAACTGTGTCGTCCATGGCGCATACTTGGGCGAACATTAATTTCGATGATTTGCAAGGTGCACAACGCTTTAGTGGGTGGAATGCGTATGGGCAATCAAAGTTGGCGAATATATTATTTACATACGAGCTCGCAGATCGTCTACAGCAATCTGAAGTATCGGTGAATTGTTTGCATCCAGGCTTTGTTGCTACCGGATTTGCCCACAATAATACACATTGGTTTGCAAAGGTGAATGGGTTGTTGCAAAAGATGTTTGCTGTTTCACCTGAAAAAGGCGCGGAAACGTCGGTCTTCCTTGCCACAGAACCATCAGTCGCTCATGTTACTGGTCGCTACTTTGTGGACTCAAAAGCGGTGCCATCCGCAAAGATTTCGTATGATGTGACGAGTCGACGGCGGTTGTGGGACGTAAGTCAGAAAATGATTGTCGCTCGCTAAAATTTTACGCCCCTGGAGCACTGCTCCAGGGGCGTATTGAGATTGCGACACAATTAAGCGGACGGCTTGTCGTGGCGGTCGTTCTCCAGTGATGTTACCAACTTGCGTAGTTCTTCATTGATACTGGCCAGCCCATGGACAACTTTCGCTTGTGCTTCGGCAACCGCTGGGTTGCTAATCGCCCGTTCTACCGCTTGCTTGCCCTTTTCCGTTACTTCGACAACACGTTCGTCTTGCCGTACTGTCTGCAAGCGCTCCACCAATTCACCAACTCCCTTTTGCAAGTCTTGCTGAATCTGATGTGCCTGATTGCTGGCCAAAAAGGCTCGTGCTACAGCTTCAACTTGTGCCCCGAAATTGCGCAATTCTTGCAATAGCGTCGGTTGAGCGTCGGTCTGCGCTGCTGATGGCTCGGTTTGTGGCTCGTTGGGAATAGTTGATTGTGTATCTGACATGTGAGTCTCCTTTCATTTCCCTACCCTTACAACGACAAGTATAGTGCCAAAGTTGCGTTTTTACGCATTAGAAATATGAATGAATTCTCACATTTCAATTAGCTTGCGTTCATATGTAATATTTTGTATAATAAATTTGATTAAATTGAGTATATTACTCGCATATGAAAGGAACGCTAAATGGCGCGCATTTATGGCAGCATTGTAGAAACAATCGGGAATACTCCACTGGTGCAGATCAAATCAGAGGGTGCTCGTGTGTTAGCCAAGCTGGAATGGTTTAATCCAGGTGGAAGTGTCAAAGACCGCATCGGATTTGCCATGATTGACGCAGCTGAGCGTGCTGGGGTTATTTCGCCTGGCAAAACGGTAATCATCGAACCGACGAGTGGGAATACCGGCATTGGTCTGGCTATGGTTGCCGCTGCTCGTGGGTATCAAATGATTCTGACCATGCCTGAGTCGATGAGTATTGAACGCCGCAAACTGCTCAAGGGATTTGGAGCAAAGTTGGTTTTGACCCCCGCGAGCGAAGGCATGCGAGGCGCGATTGCACGTGCCGAGGCATTGGCAGCTGAGACTCCGCATGCTTGGATTCCACAACAGTTCAACAATGTAGCTAATCCTGAGATTCATCGTTTGACCACAGCCAAGGAAATATTGGCCGACACCGATGGCAACATTGATATTTTTGTGGCAGGTGTGGGTACCGGCGGAACAGTCACAGGAGTCGGAGAAATCATCCGCCAACAGGTGCCACATGTAAAGATTGTCGCAGTTGAGCCTGAAGCTTCACCGGTATTGTCTGGCGGACAAGCAGGCCCACACAAGATTCAGGGGATTGGTGCCGGATTCGTTCCGCAGGTCCTCAATACGGGTATCTATGATGAAGTTATCCGTGTAGCCAATGATGACGCATTCGCAACTGCACGCACGTTGGCGCGCAGTGAGGGGTTGATGGTCGGCATTAGCTCGGGTGCTGCTGCCTATGCTGCATTGCAGCTGGCACGCCGTCCCGAAAACGCCAACAAGACGATTGTATTTATCTCTGCGAGCAATGGTGAACGATATCTGAGCACTGCGTTGTTCCCAGACGAAGAATAATTCTGTCATTTGTTTGCCGCTGTAGTGATTCTTTACAATCACTGCAGCGGCTTTTGTTACAATAGAACAGAATAAAATTATCGAGGTGTGATTCCATGGAAGACGCGTTGTTGGCGCTTCAACACGAAGCAGATCAAGCGATCGAAGCTGGCGAAGGATTGTCACCATGGTCTATCAATATTCTCTACCGTCTCAAAGACTACATTACCATTATCGTCACGCCACTCAAGCTGCGTGTCCGCAATTTGAGTATTTACCTCGTTAGTCATGATCGCATCGAAATTCGCGTAGTGGGGACGTCTGTATTGCAAGTGGTGTTTTCACATGCAGAACTCCTCGCTAGCGAGATTGCGTTCTTGCGACAAAGTGCCATCAAAAAACTCACAACTCCGCAGATCATCACTGCTGACATTTCTTATAATCTGATCCCCGTTGGTGTACTGGTATGTACGCACAATGCTGGCGTTGCATTATGCGATCTCGACGATGAAACAATGCAGCGCATTGGTGCACGACAAGTTGGCCGTCTGTTGCGATCGATTCATACTCAAAAAATGCCTGGTTGGGGGGCGCCCTCGGTTATGAATGCCTGGGATATGCCCAATTGGCGTGATGCGTTGCGCAAGTGGTTGAATCTCGTGACGCCAATTCAAGATTACACATCCACTGCGATGCAAACAGCCACATATCGGCTATGGCATGAACTTATCAATGATGAATATATCGCCACGGTACAGCCAGTATGTATTCATGGCGATGTCGAGTGTCAGAACATATATGTAACAATACAAAATCACGTACAACTCGAAGGACTCGTACGTCCGGGGTATCTGGTTGCAGGTGACGCCATGTTTGACCTGGCAAGCATCATGCGTGGATCGGTTTCTGCAGCGGTACGACAGGGGATTATTGAGGGGTATACGTCGACCATCCCGCTTCGCAGCGATGAGGTCTCGCGCATAAAACGACTAACAGTGCTCTGGCGGATTACTGACTTAATTGATCAAGAAGAAGTCACCGAGCCAGAACTTGCAGATAGCATTCATGCTGCGCTCGATGCAATGCAGAAGCATTAACTCCTGTGCAAGTGTTGGTCTTCAAATGAGCGGGGATCATCATTTGGTTCGAGATGTGTAATTACACTACAGTTATTGATTGCTGAATGAATAGCAATTTCGATGCGCTCAAGGACTTCGTGCCCTTGATGGACGGTCCACATCCCTGGCACGAGCACATGGAGCGATACAAACTTGCGTGAACCAGACATGCGTGTGCGCACCGCATGGAATGCGATTTCTGGAGACGAAAACTGTGCCAATACTGCATCAAGTTTATAGTTGTCTTCGGCACCAAAACTCACATCTAACAATCCATGCATTGATCTGCTGACCAAATCCCAGCCGTTGCGGATAATGTTCAACCCGACGAACAGCGCAAGAATTGGGTCGACCCACCATAGTGATGTTGCACTTGCGATGACAACACCGATACTCACCACTATCGATGATACAACGTCACTCATCAAATGATGCGAATCTGCCTCAAGCGCTATGGAATCATGTTTCTTTGCGGCGACCATCAGCCATTTCGCCAATACATAGTTGACTACCGTGGTTACTAAATTAATAGCAATACCACTTGCTGCTGCCGTAATTGGTTGTGGTGTGATGAGGTGATCGATGGCATTGTACATAATACCAATCGCCGCGACGACAATCAGCGCACCTTCAAATCCACTACTAAAGTATTCTGCTTTGTCATGGCCATGTGCATGTACATCATCAGGGGGGCGTGCAGAAAGCGACAAGGCCCATATTGCTGCGGTGGCACCAAGTGCATTGACAATAGATTCGATGGCATCTGAGAGCAAACTCACCGACCCGGTTAGTTGATACGCCGCTGTCTTGGCGATAATCATAAAAATTGCTACTGCAAGTGACATCCATGCATAGCGACGTAGTTCCATAGTGCCTCAGAGCAATGAATAGGGTTCCACGTCAATAATAGCACGAGTTTGTTGTGAAATCGTATCCGTGACGCTGCGTAACTGTGTGGTGGCTATTATCGTGTGCCAGCGATACAGATTGCGCATACGTGCAAAAAATGCTGGGGATGGACCGATAATGCGAGTAGTTAGCATGTACGGTTCGATGAGCTGTTGAATGCGATCGGTTTCTTCTCGTGCTTGGGCTTCGCAGCGTGCTGGGTTTGTGTGTTGCCATGTGAGTTTGATGAGCCGCGAAAAAGGCGGATATTGCATGCGTTTGCGGTATTGCAATTCTTGTGTGTAGAACAATTCGCTGTCATAGCGAGCTGCCGCTTGTATGGCATAGTGTTCTGGTTTGTATGTCTGGAATATGACTTCGGCATCGCCTGCACGGCGGCCAGCTCGCCCAGCAACTTGCGTGAGGAGTTGATATGTGCGCTCGGCAGCACGAATATCTGGCATGTGGAGCGACGTATCCGTATTAACGACACCAACCAGGCGGATATTGGGTATGTCGAACCCCTTGGCGATCATCTGCGTGCCAATAATGATTGTTGACGGAGATGTATTAATCTCTTGGAGCATGCGCGCGTAATCGCGTACGCTATCCGCACTATCGCTATCCCAACGGATTATGTGGGCATGCGGCCAGCGTGCATGCACTACCTCGTATACACGTTGCGTCCCGCTCCCGATATCGAGAAAATCAGTATGAAAACACTCACTGCAATAATTGTTGACATAACTATTTTTACCACATAAATGACAAATACCCACTGGCAGCTGATTCCGCATATGAATGACTAGTGGTGTGCTGCAGGTCGGGCAGCGTGCTGTGGCACTACAATTTCTGCAAATGCGCGCAGATATACTCCCGCGGCGATTAAGCAGGAGTAAGACATGATGTTGTGCTGCTCGGTGTGATTCAATGCGTTCGGCGAGCGTGGTGCCAATCAAACCATGTGGGTCAATTGTGGCTTCTTGTTTGAGGTCAACAATCCGAATTGGTGGTCGTGGGATCTGCTGTAATGTCGCATCGACGCGTTCGGGTAATTCGAGTCGCGTAATGCGACCATCAGTACTTGCCGCATAAAGTTCAAGCGAAGGTGTGGCACTACCCAATACGATAGGACAGTTCGCTAATTTGGCATACATCAGCGCTGTATCACGTGCGTTGTACCGCATGCTGACATCACTTTTGTACGATGCATCGTGCTCTTCATCGACGACAATGAGCCCAAGTGTTTGGATGGGGGCAAAGACTGCAGAACGTGGACCAATAATCACATCGTATTGTTGCTCTGTGATAGCCTGCCAGCGCTGTGTGCGTTGATTGGGCGTGAGTTGGCCATGTAGCACTACCACCCGTCCTGGAAAGCGTGCCGCGAAGCGTTCGGCGAGCTGGCTTGTCAGTGCAATTTCTGGTACCAGCACGAGTGATTGTTTGCCTTGGGCAATGACATCCCGGATCAATGCGCAGTAGACTTCTGTTTTGCCGCTGCCTGTTATGCCAAAGAGCAGAAACGCAGCATGCGTATCAAACGCTGCGCGAATTGTGTCGACGGCATGCTGTTGTGTGGAAGTGAGCGCCATAGGCTCAGGGAGTGGTGGTGGTAACGGATGAGGCATGTTGCGTTCGGATATTGCCACGATGCCACGTTTCACCAATGCCTGGAGTGCTGATTTATGGGGAATATCAGCAGTAGGTAACGTGAACGCTGGTGCATTGCGTAGCAACGAAACAACCGTTGCTTGGGCATGTGCCGTTGGAGGCAATGTCGTATTGTCTGTGAGCGTTGCAATACGCTGTGTAGGAAGTGAGGCTACTGGTTTGGTTAAGACGTATTCTTCACTGATATATCCGCGTGTTGTGAGATGTTGTAGTGCTTGGATGAATTTTTTCGCCGCAGATGTGTAGCGTTGTAACAGCTCTGCTTCGGTCTGTTGTGGATGTCGCCGCATGGCAAAAAGTGTTTCGCGTTCGTCATTGGGGAGTAGGTAGAAATCGGTAGTAAGTCCGAGTGGTGTAATGTTCCATTGTCGTTGTGGAATCGCAAGGGTATGGTGCGGGGTAAAGGCATATAGCACGTCGGCGAGCTGACACGCATAATAGCGTGATATCCACTGGGCGAGCGTGATGTGTAGTGGATGGATTGTGATATCTGTAGCGGCAAGAATTGATTTCCATGTGGGTTGAGGATGAGCGACTGATTCGACTGCGAGAATAACGCCGGCCACGATTTTGGATGCAAGTGGAATATACACCACGCTGCCCACGGACACGGTCAATGTCGCTGGAATGGTATATGTATACTGCGTAGCAAAACGGTGTTGTTTGGCTGATGCGAGTATTTGGATGTGTGCGATAGTGTGAGTCATAGTAGTAGTGTACATGGTGGCACAGACTCTGCCAACTCGCTTTTGTAATTTATGCCGGTGTATGGTATTATTCTTCATTGGATTCATACTTCTGCCGCACCATCTCGCACGCGCGCACGTGCCCGCACTGAGTACGGCATCACCAGAGGAGGAACAATGCGCGACCGTAAACGTGATTATGATTTGTTGTTCATCGTCTCGCCAATGCGTTCATCTGAGGATGAAATTGTGGCGACGATCGAGCGTGTCTCGCAGCAGATTGCTGGTGTCGGCGGTGCCGTCAACGGCGTCCAGCAGACATCGCCCTGGGGCCGCCGTAAGTTTGCTTACCCACTGCGTGAATACGCAGAAGGTGAGGCCAGCCGCCGTGCGTTCACTGAGGGGTACTATGTACTCGTCAACTGTACATTGCCGACGGCGCAGATTCGTGAGCTCGAACGTGTATTCAAGCTCAATGAATCCATTCTGCGGTATATGTTGACGCAAGTCGAGCATCGTCCGGCAGCTGCTGGCGATGTTGCTCCTGAAGCCTAGACACGAGAGGAACATCATGACAGACGATAATCGCAAAGCAAGCAATCAGCGCCGCAAGTTTGGTGGTCGCCGCAAGGTATGTATTTTCTGTGTCGATCATATCGCCACAGTTGACTACAAAGACCTCAAGCGTCTGCAACGGTTTGTATCAGAGCGTGGCAAGATTCTCCCCCGCCGCCGCAGTGGCACATGTGCCAAGCATCAGCGTTCGTTGACTGCTGCAATCAAACGCGCCCGACATATGGCATTGTTGGCGTTTGTTGGTGGCAACTCACGCAGTTAATTCGTTTGCTGAATGCGGTGCGTCTCCTGGCGCACCGCATTTGTTATATCTACCTTTAAGAAAGGTTTGGCATGACACAGTCAAAAGAAGAATCACGCGATCAAGCACAACGCGTGGCTGCAAGTCGCCATATTACCAAGGGTGAACGTGAGGCTCGACGCCGTAGACTTGTGGTCTACACGACGATTATCTCAGTTGTAACAGTTGTGTTGTCGCTATCACTCGGTGCATTCTACGACAACGTGTATGTTCCATCTCAGCCAGTGGCGACTGTTGGGAACGTTTCACTGACACGAGAACAATACGTCCGTGAAAAACGCCTATCACTGACGGCAAATATGTCGCAGAACTTGTTGCTTGCCACTTTTGGTGGGCAATTTGCTGAACGCTTTCAGCAACAAAACCCATTCCTGGAATCACAGATTGTGGCGACCAACTATTCAGAAACACCTGATGATCAGATTGTCAATGAGTGGGTACAAGCCGAGACTTTGCGCCAGGCTGCCAAAACGCAGTTCAATTTGACCTATTCGGATGATGCGGCATTTCAGGCATTCGTTTCCGACTACGGCATGGTTTTTGCTCCCACCCCAACCATAAACCCCAATCAGCCCACGGATGTTCCCACGGTAACACCTGGTGGTCCCACGGTAACCCCAAGCCCGCAACCGACTGAACCGCCGCCGACGCCAACATATGATGGGCCAAAGGCCAAAACAGAAGCCGATCGTATGATTGACATAATATTTACGAATTACCAGACGTCAATGCAGCAAGCAAACATGACACCTGTGTTGACTCGTACCGATTTCGTGGATGCATTGAAGCGTCAGTATTCCCACCAGACGCTTATCCAAAGCGTCAAGCTACAGCTCGTTACCACAGAGGGATTTATCCCATCCACTGAGCCATCCGGGTATGACACAAGTCAGATATTGGTACGTGTCGATGTCCCAGCTGGGATGTCAGATGCAGACAAAGATGCACTCTTTGCTGCAAAGAAGCCGGCTGCTGATGCGTTGCTGGCCAAAGTACGCGGTGGAGAGGATTTCGCAACTGTTGCCCAAACTGCTTCGGAGGATTTCACTAGCCGCGAACGTGGTGGCAAAATGGATGTATTCGACAAAAACGGTCAATCGGTTGCAGGTAGCCAATACGATATGATGTACGTAACTGCGGCAATTGCGTTGAAACAAGATGAGATTGTTTCCGCACCTGTGCGTACTGAATTCGGATGGCACATCATCAAACTGAATAGCGTCACGATTCCGTCTGTAGATGAGCAACTGCGTAAAGCACGATCAAGTGCCTACGAAACATGGATTGCCGAGCAGGCCAATCAGTATGTGGCGACGTTTAACTATCCACCCACTGAAACAGTGCAAGTAGTAGCGACAGATGTTCCTGGTCCGTTGCCGACTGCGCCGCTTGGTGGTTACCCGACTGCTACCGCTACCATTCCTGCTACCGCTACGGTAGCTGCACCGTCCGCTACCCCGACCCCGTAACACGAGTTGCCGACGACACTGTGTGATACTCGCACAGTGTCGTCGTTGCGAATGAGAGGTTCACATGCGTCAGTGGAAACCATTTGCATCTAATGGTCGCTGGTTAGCCTTGGTACTTGCGATCGTCTTTAGCGGTGGTGCACTCGCCTTCGCATTGTTGAGTAATCGATATTTCGAAGGTCCGCCGATGGTGTGGGATATCAACATGACATTCTACGTGCAACTCGTGGTGATGTTTCTGATGATATTCTTTGCGATTATCTCGTGGTTGCGATTTGCCCAAGTCTCTACGCTTAAGTACGGTATTGATCGCAATGCGGTCTATATTTCGGCGCTTGGAAATACTGAAATTGTTCCACTTGCCCAGATTCGTCGTATCGATTTTGGGATGCAAGTCGTGTATCTCACAAATCGTTTGCTGCAAGGGATTGGTTGTTACTGGGGTACTGGAATAACAGAAGATGGCACAGAAGTCTATATCCGTAGTACTGTACCTCCAAGTCGATGTCTGTTTATCACCACGGATAGTGGTGTCTATGCAATCGCACCATCCGAACTTGAAGCCTTTGTGCAAGATATCGAACAGCGTGGAAGTCTCGGTTCTACCAAACAGCTCGCGGGAGAAGTAACATACGGTCCGTGGCTGAATACGCCGTTCTGGTATGACAGGAGTAGTCGTTTACTGCTTGGCACGGCATTGTGTATCAACCTATTAACCGTCGGCATTCTGGCGTGGCATTACCCGAACTTAGCCGAAACGGTTCAGATGCGGTTTAATGCGATTGGCGACGTTGCTGAGTTGCGACCGCGTTACCAGACCCTGTTTTTGCCCTTGGCAGCGCTTGGTGTCACTACCGTTAATACGTTGGCTGCATTACTGAGTTTTCGTTACGAGAAACTTGTTTCACATCTGCTGCAAGGTGCGTCTGTGATTGTGCAAATCATGTTTTGTGTGGCCATCTATACGGTTGTGCGTAGCTAACTGTTCATTATGGTTGCATCTGCTTGGCGATTTCTTGTAGTCGTGCAATTCGCTCGCTTGTTGGTGGGTGAGTACTAAATAGACTCATTATTTGCTGTGAAGAAAATGGGTTAATGATAAAGAGTGATGCTGCACCTGGATTTATGTTCATTGGCGATTGAGTGCTGATTTGCTCTATTTTGGCAAGTGCTTTTGCAAGTGCCAAAGGATTTTGTGAAAATTGTGCGCCACCTTCATCCGCGGCAAACTCACGTTCTCGCGATATTCCGAGTCGGATTAGTGTGGCAGCTAATGGGGCCACAAGCATGATTGCGATCGTTGTCAATGGATTTGTGCGGCTGTTGCGGTTGTTCCCGATTCCATTAAAACGCATCAAATATGCAAACTGACTGATGATGCCCGCCATGGTCGCTGCAATTGCACTAATCAAAATGTCACGGTGTTTGATATGCGCAAGCTCGTGCGCTATCACTCCAGTTAATTCTGCTTCAGTCAAAGTGTTCATAATCCCCGCTGTCACTGCAATCGCACTATTGGCAGGGTCTCGACCTGTGGCAAAGGCATTTGGTTCGGGGTTATCGAGTACGTATAGCTTGGGCATTGGTACTGCGGCTGCGCTGGCAAGTCGCTGAACTATGGGTGCGAGCTGCGGGTATTCTCCAGGACGCAACTCACGTGCACCCGTCATGGCAATCACTACTTTATCAGCAAACCAGTAGGAAAGAATGTTGGTTACTACGGCAATGCCGATGCCAATATTTGCTCCGGCATTCCCCCATACAGCAACACATATAATGACAATCAACATTGTGAGTGCCAACATCAACAAAAACGTTCGCATAATCGACATACGGTTTCCTTTCATTCTCCGACGAAACAAAAGCATGAATGTATTATAATAGGCAGGCGGATATGCAGTATTGGAGTTGTACATGGTTATGGAGTTACTCCATCTCCTGAATCGTTTCGTTGGGAATATCGCACTCATCCTGACGTTCTCGTTATGGGCATATCTTACTATTCGCTCATGGGGTGCTCCAGTAGCGCGAGCCCAGACGTTGTTGCTATTTGGGGTATTTACTGCGGTTGCTGCAGATGTATTGGTGCGTGATGCATCTGACATATCACTTATTGAGACAATTTTACGTTGGTCTTGGGTTGGGATTGTAATTGTTCCTTCAAGTATGCTCCATATGGTGCTTGCACTGGTACGGCAGTTGCAGACATCACAACGTTACGTCTGGGTAATCATCACAAATTACGTCATTGGCGCGGTCATTGTATTGTTAGTGGTACTAACTGACACAGTAGTGAGTGCGCCGCTGCGTGTGGGTGTCACTCCTGCATTGACACCACATCCACTGTTTAGTGTCATTGCGGTATACGCATTCAGCCTAATGACTGTGTCGTGGGCGATACTTTGGCGATTACGTGGAATTGTGCTGACGCCAAGTTTGCGCCGGCGTATGAGCTACATGTTGGTGGGATGGTATGGTCCATTCATACTCAGTTTTCCTGTGTTGTCGTTGTGGCCAACAGCTGACATATTACCGGAATCAATCCGCCTCATTCTCGGAATCGTTGCAGCACCAATTGCTGCGATTTTTATGATGATTACGGCGTACAGTGCCACATTTGTTGGAACGAATCAGCCAGACCGGCTAGTTAAATATGATTTTTTGCGCTGGTGGTTGTACGGACCATTCATTGGCGTGAGTATCAATTTATTCTTGCAAGTTGTCCCAATCATGGCAAGTGTGACACAGCTGCCGGCTGATATCTGGTCGGTATTTGGCATCATGATGATGACGGTGGTTATGCCAATGTTGGTCACTCGTGTTAAACCATTTCTCGATCAGTTTATTTATGCCAACGATCACGAGGACATCGATTATCTGCGCACATTGCCCAGGACAACATTTACTCAAACAGATTTACGTCGGTTCCTGGAAAATTCGTTGACAGTCTTGTGTGGTGCATCAGGGAGTGAGTCCGCCTTTGTGGCAGCGCCGGATGACTATGGGGTATACACAATTAAAATGACTGTTGGGGCACGCCGGCGGATTCGCCAACTGCTTGATGCGGTTTCACTCGAGCTATTGTTTCAACACGCTGCGCTCCATCAAGAAGATGTGCCACTCATCATTCATGAATATGGAATTGTGGTATTACGTGATCCCGATGGCCAAATTGTAGGTATGCTCGGTGTACTACACTTTGATAGAATTCAACGTCCCGAAATACAACAGCTGATTACTACACTGACGCGCCAAATTGAACATGCGCTTGTGATTGTAACGATGCAACAGCGATTGCTCGATACCCTACGCTTGATGGGGCCAGAAATGTCTTCATTGCAGGCCATGAGTTCACGTATTGAACAAGCAACGCCAGATGCATTGCAATCACTCGAAGACGACGTTGCAATGATGCCGGAGTTTGCAAATTTGGTGCGAGATGCGCTCGCGCATTACTGGGGCGGTCCCAAACTTTCTGAAAGTCCATTACTCGGTTTGCGGTCTGTTAAACGGTTGCGCGATAGTCAGGGCATTAGTCCTACCAAAGCGCTACAGCTCGTTTTGCGTCAAGCCATTGCAAATATGCGTCCAAATCCTGATATGGTGAGTCTCAGTAGTAGCGAGGCATTGCTCTACAATATTCTTGATTTGCGATTTATCCAAGGGCGAAAAATCCGTGATACTGCGGATCGACTCGCATTAAGTGAATCTGATCTGTATCGTAAACAACGAGTTGCCATCGATGAAGTAGCGCGGCAAATTTCGTTGATGGAAGAGCAACAGGTGGCGATACAGCATGAATAACGCATCGCTGATATTTGATGTGACAGAAAGTGGTAGAATAGGGTTCGGTTACGGTACAGAAAGAGGTTCGTCGTGAGTGAACACGTATATGATGTCGTCGTCGTTGGTGCTGGTCCTGGTGGCTATGTGTCAGCGATTCGTGCATCGCAACTCGGTTTGAAAGTGGCCATCGTGGAACGCCAAATGATGGGTGGTGTCTGTCTCAATGTGGGGTGTATTCCCACCAAAGCATTGTTACACACCGCAGATCTACTCGAGGAAATACACGAGAGTGCAAAATTCGGTATTACTACCACTGGTGCCACACTTGATTGGGGTGCAACACTCAAGAATAAAGATGGCGTCGTCAAGCAAATGACACAAGGCGTGTCGTTTTTGATGAAGAAAAATAAGGTTGATGTGGTGAACGGTGAAGCATCCTTGGGTGCACGTGGTATCGTGAATGTCAAAGGCACTGACGGGAAAGTATCAACCCTTACCACCAAAAACACGATTATTGCAACAGGTGCCAAGCCGCGCGAAATCCCTGCAGTTGGGGCCGTATTTGATGGTGAGCGGATTTTGTCGTCGTGGCAAGCCTTGAGCATGAAGTCTATGCCCAAGTCACTGGTAATTGTTGGTGCAGGTGCAATCGGTGTGGAATTTGCATCGATGTTCCGCACATTTGGCAGCGAAGTCACGTTGGTCGAAGCCTTGCCACGCATCGTACCCAACGAAGACGAGGAAATCAGCGCTGAGTTGACCAAGGCTCTTGGGAAACGTGGGATTTCCATCATGACTGGCGCCAAACTCAACAACGTCGCACATCAGGGAAATGGCATTCGTGCGGTTATTACCGATGCGAGTGGCAAAGAAGTCACCATCGATGCAGAGCGTGCAATTATCGGTGTGGGAATTCTGCCAAATACCAAAGATTTGGGCCTCGAAGCACGTGGCGTAAAACTCGATCCGCGTGGATTTGTCCAAGTCGATCCCTACATGAAAGCCGCTGATGGTGTCTATGCAGTCGGTGACTGTGCTGTTACCACGCCATGGCTGGCCCACAAATCGTCTGCCGAGGGCATATTGGCTGCAGAGGCTATTGCTGGTCATCATCCCAAACCGATTAATTATGGAATCATTCCAGCATGCACCTATTGTTCACCCGAAATTGCGAGCGTGGGTTTGACCGAAGCCAAGGCGCGTGAACAGGGCTATGATGTCAAAGTCGGCAAGTTCTCGTTTGCGGGGAATGGCAAGGCGACAATCCTTGGTCAGCGCAATGGTTTTGTCAAAATCGTCGCTGAAAAGAAGTACGATGCGGTGCTCGGGATGCATCTGATTGGTCCCAAAGTTACCGAATTGATTGCAGAGGGCGCTCTGGCCTTGTCGCACGAAGCAACTGCTGAGTCGTTGATGCGCACAATCCATGCGCACCCGACCATTTACGAAGCGCTCGGCGAAGCGGCACATGCTGCCGCCGAAGGTGCTGCTATTCATATGTAGTGAGGTGTTATGCCAGTTGTCATAAAGTTAACCACAGCAGCACATGGTGGTGCACAGCCGATGTGTGGTGATGATTCACACTCATGTGGTCCCGATTGTGCGTGCGGATGTCCATATACGGGGATGATTGATAGCGGTCGTGTCGAGGATATCCGTTCAATTGAATCACGCCACTCTGATGCATGGCTGGCAATCGTCGTACCTCCTGGTGAAGACGAATATCAGCCTGAACGTGGCATGTTGGTTGCATATGGTGACAATGAAGCAGAAGTGTTTGATGCGGCTGCGCGTGTTACGCACAATCAGGTGTTGCATGTCTACTTCAACGGATCACTCGAGTCGTACCTCGCTTGGGCGGATGCATAACCAAACGTTACACAAAGCCCCCCGTCCGATTCATCGGACGGGGGGCTTTGTATGGGCTATTTTGCTTTGCCGCGCTTTACTTTTTCGGGTTTGACACTTTTTTGCATCAAATCAGTATCCATGGCAAAGAACAATTCGGGTGGAATCACGAAGTGGTGATAGGACTGATTGGCCATGGCATACCAGTGTTCCCATTCTTCGACTGTTTCGCCCTGAAAGGTAAGGACCATCAGCCATTGAGCAACGTACATGGCCCACACTTTGCGTTTGCGCGTCACACCATTTTCGTCGAACGTATAGAATCGTTCGAGTTTGATGAGATTGCCAATCACCACGTCATCTTGTTCAACAATCGTGCAGTTGGCGAGTTGTGCTAGCCCTTGATTGAACGCTTTGCTGAGTGCAGGTGCATCGTTTGCTTCTGCGGTGAAGTCCAGTTTGTCCACCCAGACAGCGACATAGGTGTTTGTGTTGGTTGCGGATGGTGAAAACAGTTTGCCATCACGACCAAAGTCAATGTCAAATTGATGCCAATCAATTGGGAACCGTACGGTGTAGCGACCGAGTGGGTCACGATACGTGTCAATACCGACAAATTTGGGTGTGGGTCGAGATGTTGTCATGGATGCTTCCTTGTTATTTCGTCATGCTCGTCGAAAAACATATTGTTTACATAGTACCACAAACTATACGGCCTCACCAAGTTTGACCGCTTCACCGATACGCATGCGTTGCACAACCCAAAGCTCTAATGCCACTACCCCAATCATCAAGGCGACTGCAGTAATGATAATCAGTGTTGTATCGTTTTGCGCAAACTGTACCAGAAACGGTGGTGTGTCTGGGAATGTGCCATCGCGGACTTTCAAGAATGGCAAATACAATACGCTGGTCAGCGAACCAATTATCACCCCCATCGTGGTGCTAAAGCCGATGGTGATGAATTGTTCGATACTCAAGATGTTGCGTAAGGTTTGCTGACTTACCCCGATTGCACGGAGCACGCCGAGTTCTACGCTGCGTTTGCGTAGTGCGAGGAGTGTATATGCAAGCAATCCAATCATCGACATGCCACCCGTTGCGAGGAATCCAACAGACAAGAGACCGAATAAGCCTTGTCGTTGTGGTTGCAGAATTTCGGCATTGATGAATGCTTCGGGTGTATAGGGCATCACGCGCAGATTGTTGGAATATGCCGCCGATTGAATCGCAGACAACGTGTCGGTCGTGTTATGGCTCAGCCAGATTTCGTATGCAAAACGACCATTGAGCATATCCACAATATAGTCGTAGTTGACCATGATAAATGGTTTACCTTCGTTGTACAGCGTCGGCATATAGGAGACGATATTTGCAACGACAAACGAAATCTGCGTGGCACTGCCAAGGAAATCAGCACTCGCATCGAAACGATCACCGACTTTGAGATTGTACGTGCTGGCAAATGCCTGCGATATGATAGCCTGATCTGCTTGGTTGGACATGCTATTGATGATTTCGCCAAGAGATTGCGTTGCATAATCATCACGCCATGACTTAGCAACCACACTCGTAAAAGTAGCAGGATCAATGGCGTACATAATGCCATCACTTGCGTCACCATTGACTATCAAATCAACATTATTGGTTGCCACGAATGTGGCGGCATCAATTCCTGGCAGTGCCTTGAAGTCTTCGAGGGGGATATAAATATAATCTAATGAAATACTCGCAGATTGTTCACCTGTGGTTGTGGATAATTGTGTCCCCCCTTGCAATAAGTCTGGATCGGGGAGCATCGGTTCATCGCCGCTTATTTCTGCACTTGTCTCGACCATTTGACGTGGCAACAATCGATAATCAGCCCCACTGCGGTAGTAGGCACGATCGCTACTATATTGGTCAAGCGTGCGCGCCATCGATGCTGTAAATGTTGCCAAACTAATGGTCAAAATGAGCAAAAACGTTGGACCGCGCAACGTGCCTGGATTGCGTGAGAGTTGCCGTAATGCAGAGACAGCGGCAATCCCTGATGCGTTATTCCACAACAACGCAGTGAGTCGTACGATCAATGGAAAAATTCTGATTATTAAAAGCGAGGTTGCTGCGATAAACAGTGCCGGTGCAAGTAATAGCAGTGGATTCTGAAATGGATTGTTGAGGGCTTGATCTGGTGACACTCCGGGGATGCTCAGCGACTTTCCGACGGCGAGTTGCTGGTAACCGTACCATGCGGGGATTAACAAGAGCAGATCACCATTTATGCGCGCCATGAATGTCGGTTTCTGGTTGCGGGCCTGCGTTTGGCGAAACGTCACAATCGTGTTTTTTGTGAGTGAGATAGCCGGAATCACCACCGCTGGGATGGCAAAGGCTGCGATGATTGCACCGTGCAAGACACTTTGCGGCAATAACTGTGGTGGAGGAACGGTTAAACTCCCAAAACGCAAAAATGATTGCGTCAGCGCAATCGCACGCGCAAATAAAAGCGACAGCGGGAGTCCACACGCAAGTGCGGTAAGCGCAAGGACAATTCCTTCGACCAGCGACAACGACAGGAGCTGTGAGCGACTGACACCACGGCTGCGTAACACGGCAATTTCGAGTTCTTGACGAGTGACGAGGAGTCCAGTTATTTGCCACACAAACGCAAGGAGGAGTCCGATGAGTGGTACGCCGAATAACAAAAGTGTGACGGTTAGTTTTTGTACTTCGGCACGTTGTTTTTCGAGTTGCGCTAATGGCGACTTGAACAATTCCACTCCCGGAAGTAATTGGCCCATTTCGCTGGTGACCGTGGTGATACCAGCAGTCAAGGCTGCAGATTTGTTGCTCTGCACTCCGGTACCATCATATGCAGCGTACCAGCCTGCTTGTTCCACAAAGGCTGCCGGTGGGCGGTTAACCAGTAAAGTCCAGGTGGCTTCGGGGACAAAAAACAAGTCGCTGTATGCAGCAGCTGGGGTAAACCAATACAGCTCGTTGTCGTTTTTGGGTTGCCAAATACCAACTACTTTGATATCAGATTGGAGTGCATATTTGCCACCGCGCTTCTGCGCCAAGAATGTATCATCGACCAGTATCGTACTTTTATTTGCCAATGATTCTGCGACCAACACTTCTATTGGACCACTTCCAGTCCAAACAGTCGGCATACGGCCGTCAATGAGACGGATGTGGCTTTCGATGTCGCTGAGAAAACCAATACGTGCCCGTGTGACCGATGGCGTGGTCGGTTTGGTATCTGGAAAGCGAATCTCGAGCTTTTCACTGGCGGCGTAGCGTACCGTGGGAGGTTTTGGTAAATCGATGCCATACGCCGATAAATTGGCCATGGCATTATCTGCTTGCGTCCACTGTTCATATGTAACAGGGCGGGTGCTGGCGCTACCAAACTTATAAATGAGCGCGAATGGAGGAAGTCGCGTCCCTGGTTGCTGATTTTCACTAATAGCAGTAATCAACATTCGATAGCCGGCAGCTTCTGCATACACCGGAATACTTACGGTCAGTGCAATCGCTACAGTGAACCCCAGCCAAATGACAAAGACAAGGAATGGTTGGGCAAGCGCCCGACGAAAAATAATCTTGATAAACGATAGCAGTGTATCCGTGATAAAGACTTTCATAACGGGTTGTAACCTCAGAATTATTTCATTGGGCTATTATACCGCATCAACATGATGTGACTGAGTGACATGTAATTTTGATTGATGAATACAAATTAATGCTGTGATTTCGCTTTTGAGTATGGTATACTAGCGTTGCCTTTTTCGTGTAACAGGAGAAATAACTATGCGGTACGATTTCGACACCGTAGTCGATCGTCGTGGTGGCGACAGCATCAAGTGGAATCTCTATGGGGATGGTGTGTTGCCTATGTGGGTTGCTGACGGGGATTTTAAATCACCACAAGCAGTCATTGACGCGCTAGTGGAGCGATCACAGCATGGAGTATTCGGTTACGCTGGTGCACCTGCAGAATTAGCAGACCTCCTTGTCAAGCGTATGAAAGATTTATACGACTGGACAATCACAGTTGATGATTTGGTCTATGTGCCAGGGGTTGTGACCGGGTTCAATATTGCCGCACGTGCAGTTGCAGCGCCTGGTGGTGGCGTATTGGTGCAAACACCGAATTACCCGCCAATCCTGAATTGTGCACCGAATCATGACATGGTGACGCAGACTGCCGAATTGAAAGTCGTGAACAACAAGGGTATTATCGATTATCAACTCGACATGGATGCGTTTGAAAAGGCAATCACTCCCGAAACGAAGATATTTATCTTGTGCCATCCGCACAATCCCACTGGTCGTCTAATGAATCGTGAAGAGCTGACTGCGATGGCGCAGATGTGTGTCGATCGTGGTGTAGTCATTTGTTCTGACGAAATTCACTGTGACATCATTCTCGATGGACGCAAACATATCCCGACCGCCACCCTTTCTCCAGAAATAGCACAAAACACGATTACTCTGATGGCACCAAGCAAGACGTTTAATGTCCCTGGCCTCGGATTTAGCTTCGCGATCATCCAGAATCCACAACTGCGTGCAGCATACAAAAAGGTCATGGCTGGACTCGTGCCACATGCGGGAATTTACGGATACGTCGGGGCACTCGCAGCCTACAAACATGGCCAGGAGTGGCTTGATGATTCACTGGCGTACTATGCTGCCAACCGGGATTTTGCGATTGATTTCATCAAAACATATATGCCACAACTCAAGATTACCAATCCTGAGTCGACGTACTTGGCATGGGTTGATTGTACTGAAGCCGGAATTGACGGGAACCCCAAAGAATACTTCCAAAAGTTTGGTGTTGCACTCGGTGACGGACGGAATTTCGGTACGCACACTGCCAATTATGTGCGCATAACGATGGCATGCCCACGGTCGTTGTTGGCAGAAGGGCTCGAGATGATGCGTAAAGCATTGGAGCCACTTAGTTAGTCTTTGGGTATAATGAACGCACCTCCTTACATATGTAGGAGGTGCGTTTACATTTATGGAGTCGGTTATGCCACATGATTTTGACGCAATATATCAGCGAATTGGTAGTGATAGTGTAAAGTGGAATCTCTATGCACCCGATGTGTTGCCACTCTGGATTGCTGAAGCCGATTTTCGTCCTCCTGAAGCAGTTGTACAGGCACTGGCGACCCGGGTGACACACGGCATATTTGGATATACTGCGGCCAATGGTCATGCATCTGCTCCTGGTGCAAGCTGGGAGTATCCCGAAATCGCGCAAGTCATTGTTGATCGTATGGCGCGACTATACGACTGGCATATCACTCCGAGTGATCTTGTCTATTTACCCGGTGTCGTCTCGGGATTTAATGTTGCGTGCAAAATTGCAGGTAGCCCCGGCGATGAAGTAGTCATGCATGCACCGTGTTATGGTCCGATTCAAAAAGGTCCACTCAATCAAGGTCGTGTCGGAACATATGCACAACTAGCACTGCAGACAGATGCACATGGTTTTCAACAATTTGTGCATGATGCACGTGCATTTCATGCGGTGCTCACCGACCGCTCGCGCATGTTTTTGTTGTGTAATCCACATAATCCAACTGGGCGAATGTTTACACACGCAGAACTTGCGGATATTGCCACGCAATGTGAAGCACACGATATGATTATTTGTTCCGATGAAATTCATGCCGAGCTTGTGTTATCGGACACCAAACATATTCCGATTGCGACACTTTCTCCTGCAGTAGCGCAACGCACAATCACCCTCTATAGTCCGTCAAAGACATTTAATATCCCAGGGTTGGGATTTTGTGTCGCGATTATCCAAAATCCCGAACTACGCGCACAATTTACCAACGCAATGCAGGGACTTGTGCCAAGCCCACAAGTATTTGGCTATGCTGGTGCATTGGCGGCGTTCCAGCACGGTGATGCATGGTTGCGCGATTTACTCGTCTACCTACGCCAAAATCGTCAATTCTGTGAAAACTATTTTCGTTCGTACATGCCGCAACTAAGACTAAACAGTGCGGAAGGAACATATTTAGCGTGGATTGACTGTCGTGAGCTTGATTTGCCAATGCCGGCACATGAATTTTTCTTGCGCGAAGCTAATGTGGCACTTGGGAACGGTGCTGCGTTTGGTCCAGCAGGTAATGGATATGTGCGCTTGACGCTTGCGACTCAGCGTGACACATTAGCTAAGGCGCTTGATGCCATGCGCATTGCACTTATTCCATATAGTTAATGTTTAATGTTAAGGTTCTATTTGACACAGTTGAAATTCTTTATATACTTATTATGTACCACAAATAATTGATGCGTTGATGCATCACATAGTTCGCCCCGGAAGGTCGACATCGTCGGCCTTTTTATATTTGGGGATCAAGGTTGTAATAGCTCATCCATGGAAGAGGAGTAGCATGAAGCAACTGGTCAACAGTCGTTCGGTCCGTGTGATTATTCTCACGATGATTGCAGCATTGTCACTCGTATTGAGTGCGTGCAGTTCTGCAACAAATGCACCGGCGGCAGACGGGAAATTCGTCTTTGGGTTGGTACTCGTCGGTCCCATCAATGATGGAGGTTGGAGTCAGGCGCACTACGATGCCGGCAAATATGTCGAATCAAAGATTCCTGGCAGCGAAATGGTCTATGTTGATAAGGTGAATCCGGCTGATCGTCCAAATGTCAAGGTTGAACAGGTTGTTGATGAACTCGTCGCCAAGGGTGCAAAACTCATTATCACCACATCAGATGACTTCAAGGATGGCACGCGCGAAGCTGCCAAAGCCCATCCAGATGTCACATTTGTGCATGCGTCAGGCGATGACGTTCTCACGGGCAAAGCGCCTGCGAACCTCGGGAACACGATGGGCCGCATGGAATACGGCAAAATGATTGCAGGGTGTGCTGCTGCACTCCAAACAAACACGGGCAATATTTCATTCATTGGGCCACTCATCAACGACGAGACGCGTCGCTTGGCCAGTTCCGCATATCTCGGAGCGCAGCACTGCTGGTCAAAAGTACTCGGTAAAGATCCAGCTGCATTGAAGTTCAATGTGACGTGGATTGGCTTCTGGTTCAACATTCCCGGCGTGACATTAGATCCAACCAAGGTTGTAAATGATTTCTTTGCTGCAGGATCAGACGTAGTGATTTCTGGTATTGATACCCCAGAAGCCATCATCGAAGCCGCCAAGGCGAAGGCAGCTGGTAAAGAAGTGTACGCGTTGCCGTATGACTTCAAGGATGCCTGTGCCAAGGGTGAAGATGCATGTCTCGGCGTGCCTTACTTCAATTGGGTTCCGGCTTACACCAGAATCATCACCAGCGTCAAAGCGGGGAACTGGAAGCCAGAGTGGGAGTGGTTTGGTCCAGATTGGGCTGATATCAACAATGTCGACAAGAGTGGCATCGGCTTTGTCAAGGGCAAGGCGCTCAGCGCAGACAATTCCGCTAAACTCGATGCATTCATTGCCGAACTTGCTGGTGGACTCAATTTGTGGTCAGGTCCGTTGAAGTTGCAAGATGGTAGCGACTACATCAAAGCAGGAGAAGTTGCCACTGACCAGCAAATTTGGTACATGCCACAGTTGTTGGAAGGCATGACTGGTCAAAGCGTCAGCGAACCGAGCAATTAATCACGTGTGAAAAACCAGGCTCCGCAACGCGGAGCCTGGTTCTTTGTATCACAAGGGAGTGAATATGCACGTACAAATCCGCAATTTACATAAGTCGTTTGGTTCAGTACATGCCAATAACGACATTTGTGTGGAATTCGCGGCTGGCCAGATTCATGGCATCCTCGGAGAAAATGGTGCTGGTAAAAGTACGCTCATGAAATTGTTGGCAGGAGTTTACCGTCCTGATGCTGGCGAAATCGCTATAAATGAAAAAACAGTACAACTTGGTACACCACGGCGCTCCATCGATGCGGGTATTGGAATGGTCGCCCAAGATCCTGTGGATGTGCCAGTATTTTCAGTAATTGAAAACATCGCATGCGGTATTCATATGCCGTCGATTCCTGAATTGTCTGCACAAATTGTTGATTGGTGTAACCGACTCGGTTTTCAGTTTTCACCAGAAACGCGCATTAGTGCGCTCACTGTCGGGCAACGGCAACAAGTCGACATTGTGCGTTTGCTCATTGCAGGTTCTAATGTGCTAATTTTGGACGAGCCAACGACGGGAATAACGTCATCACAAGTCCAATCTCTGTTTCAAGCATTACGCACAATTGTAGCTACAGGGAAAACTGTCTTGTTTGTGACACACAAACTCGATGAAGTTGTGGCACTGTGTCATACTGTCACGGTATTGCGTGCCGGTAAAATGGTAGGCACGCAACATCAAATGCCAATATCACAACAAACGATGCTTGAGGCAATGTTTGGTACAGTAACTACGCAATCGCATTCACAGTTGCACCATGAATCATTCGCATCAGTTGTTGCGCGCTGGACATTATCACAGATTATGATTCATGAACAAACGTTACAAATCGGTCCACTCAATTTCAATATTCCAGAAGGCACAATTATTGGTTTGGCTGGTCTTGAAGGGTCAGGTCAACGCCCATTCATGCAGCTACTTGCCGGGCTACGTCGTCCTGATGCTGGTAGTGTTGTTTACAACGCTAAACCATTTCGTTATGACCATCCCGATGTCGTCTATCTGCCTGCTGACAGGTTACATGAAGGTATCATCGGCGATATGTCGTTGACGGAACATATACGATTGTTGCGCGATGGATTACTCCAATCGGGTGAATCTGCAGAAGCAAAAGCACGCCAACTAATAGCAGACTACGCCATCAAAGCGACACCAGATATGCCATTACGTATGTTGTCTGGTGGTAATCAGCAACGTGCAATGTTGGCCTTGATCGCGGATCATGTTACGGGGATTGTGTTAGAACATCCCACCCGCGGACTAGATGCTGTTTCTGCACAGGGTATCTGGCAACGCTTACGTGTGCGACGACAGACTGGTACGACAGTCGTCTTTTTCTCTGCAGACCTTGAAGAAGTGTTGCAGTATGCAGATCTGGTACTCGTATTTTTTGGTGGAAAGATATCGCGGTTGATAGAACGTGCAACGCTCACAGAAGAAAATTTGGCCGCATTAATTGGTGGTGTGGGATTTGCGGAGGTTGCGCAATGAAACACTTTGTGCGTACGAATCAAAATACAATTTTGGCACTTATTGCGGCATTCGCGCTTACCACTATGCTACTCGTCAGCAGTGGGGGGGATGTTGTCCGTGCGTTCATGATTCTGCTGTATGGGTCGTTGACCTCTCCAAGTCGTATTGCCGATATGATGATGCTACTTGCACCGCTGCTACTCTGTGCAGTTGGGCTAAGTGTGAGTTTTGCTGCTGGTCAATACAATCTTGGTATTGAAGGACAAATGACTGTTGGTGGTATTGCAGCCATGTGGGTCTTGCGTATGCATTCTGATAGCAACCCGGCGGTGATATTTTGGATTGGTGCCTTGCTGGCTGGAATGGCTGTTGGCATGATATGGGCAGTGATTGTTGCGGCACTGAAGCGATTCACCCATGTCAGTGAAATATTTGCCGGCCTCGGGATGAATTTTGTGGCACTTGGTTGGTCGTTATATCTTGTATTTGGCCCATGGAAGCGACCCGGTGTCGCATCGATGTCTGGTACTGAACCGCTCGTTGAGTCACTCTGGTTGCCGACGGTCGCGAATACGCGTATGACATGGGCGACACCACTTATAGCGCTGGTGGCCTTAATTGTTGTGTGGCGTCTGTTGCGTGGTTCACACTGGGGACTTCAAGTTCGTGCGTGTGGATTAAGTCCACTGGCTAGCACTCGGATGGGATTGCCAGCCACCCGGCGTACGTTTGAGGCGATGGCAGTTTGTGGTGCAATTGCAGGTCTTGCTGGTGCATTACAAATCATCGGTATCTATCATGCGTTAGTTCCGAATGTGGCAAGCGGTATTGGTTTGATGGGGCTGCTTGTTGCATTATTGGTGCGAGCGGATATTAGATTTGTCCCACTCGTTGCATTCTTCTTTGCAGTGATTACTTCTGGAAGTATTCAGCTCCCTCTTTCGCTCTCGATCGATAGCAGTATCAGTGGCGTGTTGCAAGGGCTAATTGTGTTGGCTATGATAGTTGCACGAGCGTCAACGAAGGATGGTAATGCATGAACTTTGCTCAACTTTCTGTTGATATTGCTGCTATTATTGCGATGAGTGCACCGCTGGTGTTTGCCACAATGGGTATCTACATTACGGAACGCGCAGGTGTGATTAACCTTTCGGTAGATGGTGCCATGTTGCTTGCTGGTATGGCTGGCTTCGCAACAGCATTTGTGACGTCAAGTGTAATATTGGGCTTTATTGCTGCTGGGCTTGTTGGTGCAACTGTTGCCGCGCTAGTAGCATATTTAGGTGTCACGCTTCGGGTGTCACAGACTGCAGTTGGGTTTGTGTTAGCGTTGTTGTGTACCGATTTATCGTCATTCCTGGGTAATCCCTACGTCCAACAGAGTGGTCCGGCGGTGTCTGCACTACCAATACCCGGGCTTGTTGATGTGCCATTTTTAGGCGTCATATTGTTTCAGCATGACATTGTCATCTATACGAGTATGTTGGTTGTGCCGTTTGTGGCGTGGTGGATGTACACGACCCGTGGCGGCCTATTGCTCCGCGGGCTCGGTGAACGTCCTGAGGCGTTGTTTGCTCGTGGAATTGATGTCATAAAAATGCGCTACATCGCTGTAATCGTTGGTGGAGTACTGATAGGTATTGCTGGTGCTGCATATACCCTTGACCTCAAACAGGGGTGGACATATCGCCATATTGCAGGCACGGGGTGGATTGCACTTGCGATTGTTATTTTCGGCGCATGGCGGCCGTGGCGTGTCTTGCTGGGGTGCTATCTCTTTGCCCTGTTGCAGACGCTAGCATCACGTTTTCAAGATAACGCATGGCAAATCCCCACCCAAGTCTTACAAGTTGCGCCTTTTGTGATTATGATTGTCGTACTGGCAATCGTGAATACCATTGGCTCTGTCGAGATGCAGGTGCGCTTGCAGCGCTTGCCCGGGAGTGTACAACGCATACTACGATTCTTGACGAGCCCAGCACCTGCGTCGTTGGGGCGACCATTCGAACAGCAATAACACTTAGACTGATTCAAGTGCATCCCAGTGTGTTCCCGCTTCGACGTCTACTTTGAGTGGCACGCGCAAATCGGGGTATGCACGTTCCATTTCTGTCTTTAACAGTGTGGCCACTGCTTCACGATGTGCCTCTGGCGCCTCAACGATTAACTCGTCGTGGACTTGGAGCAAAAGACGCACGCCTTTGCCGTAATGGGTAATCGCATGATCGACATTGAGCATGGCGAGTTTCATGATGTCAGCAGCTGTTGCTTGAATCGGATGATTGATGGCTTCGCGTTCTGCAGCCTGTTGTCGCGGTCCTTTGATATTTATTTCGGGAATGGCACGGCGTCGGCCGAACAACGAAGTCACATAGCCATTTGCCCGGGCCTGCGACTTGGTTGTTTCGATGTACTCTTTGACTCGTGGGAACCGTGCAAAGAGTCCGTCAATAAGCGTTTGTGCCTCAGTGCGACTTAAATTGGTGCGTTGCGCTAATCCAAATGCACTAATGCCGTATATCACACCGAAGACGGTTGTTTTGGCGATGCGGCGTTGGTTTTTGTCAACTTGGTCGACTGCTACACCAAACAGTTGTGCAGCGGTAGCTGCGTGGATATCTTGGTCTTCGTGGAATG
>CAZIKU010000004.1:0-63159 GCA_964539815.1 uncultured Klebsiella sp.
GGTGTGTCCGTCGGTGTAATCGAAGGTGTCAAGGTAATCGTTGCAGTATTTGTATTTGTTGGAGTACTTGTTTCTGTCTCTGTCGGTGTTTCGGTGTCTGTCGGCGTTTCCGTTTCCGTCGGCGTTTCCGACGGCGTTTCTGTTTCAGTCACGGTGTAGGTCATCGACCGTGTAAATGTGCGACTCGGAGTCAGCGTACGTGTATTTGATGGCGTCGGAGTATCTGTCTCTGTGGGTGTTTCTGTT
Organism: uncultured Klebsiella sp.; assembly: GCA_964539815.1. GTDB lineage: Bacteria > Chloroflexota > Chloroflexia > Chloroflexales > Roseiflexaceae > UBA965. The sequence continues at coordinate 247 of CAZIKU010000004.1, forward strand.
TCCGTCGGCGTTTCCGTTTGTGTGAGTGTTTCTGTGGGAGATGGCGTGCGCGTGCGCGACGAAGTGCGCGTGATGGATGGCGTACGCGTCGGTGACCAGTACGGCGTAATCGTGTGCGTACGGGTAATCAATGGATTAAAGACATTCGAGCCAACAGCACGGACAGCGCCATTCACAAAACCGACGGCTGCGTTTTCATACCCAGCTCCAATGACATTTACGCCTTTGAGCCCACGCAAACCTCTAATGTTGCCGTCTGAGTTATCGCCCCAGGCAATCACATCACCATTATTGAGCAACACCACAGAAAAGTACGCACCCGCAGCAATAGCACGCACCGTATTAAAGCCAGGGACTTTACTTTCACCAAATAAGTTACTACCCCAGCCAACAACGCGACCATTACTGAGCAAGGCCAAACTGTGGTCGTGGCCAGCTGCCACAGCAACAACCCCAGTTAAACCAACAGGAACATTGGTTTGACCACGGCGATTGTGCCCCCAGGCCAGCACGCTGCCGTCGCTCTTTACAGCTAACATATGCCCGCCACTACCTACTGCAATTGCAGTGATGTTGGTCGCATCTGCGGGCACATTGAGCTGCCCATACAAATTACTCCCCCACACTACAATGCTGCCATCGGTCTTGAGCGCCATGGCATTGTTCCCACCTGCGGCAATCGCTTTGACCCCACTTTGTGCGGCTACTGGGACTACGTTTTGACCATCGACACATACTGGGCAGTCGATAGGATCAGCCCACACAACGACCCGACCGGTGGTATCGAGTGCGTAGGAAGTATGTGATGCTGCGGCGATATCGTCAAAGAGCGTATCTTTGAAGCGAAAAGGAATCGTTGTTTGCCAGAAACGATTGGCACCCCATGTAACCAACGTTTTATTCTCGAGCAATCCCAGCATGAAATTCGTGCCAATAACGACTTTTTTGAGGTTTTGTGCCCCCTGAGGCGCACTCACATTTGGGCTTGATGCACCCACCGTTTGCGTGGGCGGTGCCGTTTGTGCACGACTCACTGGCGCACGCCACAGCACTAAAAATCCCACAACACAGGCTATTAAAATGAACATCCCCACGTGTAAACTACGTATCATTTCGCCTCCGAATAGTTATTTGACCAGTAGTTGAAGTCGTATATTTCACAATACCTATATTTACTATATCGTATACTTTATGTGAGATTAATGATTAATTCGTGAAAAAATTCAACAAACAATCAATTTATAAACATTGTAAATACATGTATTTCAAAGCAGCGATTTCACTTCTTCGGCACTTTTACGCGTCATCCCCGGAATCGCCGCAATCTCATCAATTGTTGCTTTACGAATCGCATCGAGTGATCCGAATGCTTTGATGAGTGCCTGTCGGCGTTTGGGACCGATACCAGCAATTTCTTCGAGAGTAGAACTTTTCATCGACTTTGCGCGCAGTTGGCGATGATAATTTTTCGCAAAACGGTCAGTTTCTTCATCGATAGTTTGTACCAAGCCAAGTGCTGGACTTGATCGTTCGAGCACAATCAGTGACTTGGCATTTGGGATGAGCAGGTCAAATCGATCACGTTTAGGCCCTTTGACCACGCCGACGATGGGCAGATGTGCAAACCCAAGTGAAGCAAGCGCAGCACACGCCGCGTTGAGTTGACCGACGCCACCGTCGATGAGGAGTAAATCTGGTAGCATGGCCCAGGCGTCGTTGTCCGGGGATACGTCGCTGGCGCTAGCAGGCGGTGTGTCTGCATCAGCGACGTCGCTATCCGAGACATCTTCGCCGAGTGCAGCAGCTGCACGTTTGAAGCGTCGTTCAATCATTTCGCGGATAGCGGCCACATCATTGGGTGTATCCGTATTGCGAATACGAAATTTGCGGTAATGTGCCTTTTTTGCCTCACCGTCAACAAAGACCGTCATCGCACCAACAGTATGACTCCCTTGTGTGTTGGAGACGTCGTAGCACTCGATGCGTTGAGGTGGTTCGGGGAGTTGGAGTATCGCCGTGAGTTCGCGCAGACCGACCATCATGCGTTTTTCACTGTCCATCCATGCAGCACGCAATTCACCGAGTTTACGTTGGGCATTACTGGTGGCCATTTCGACGAGTTCGTGCTTTTCACCGCGGCGTGGCACTTGAATTTCAACTTTATGTCCACCTTTTTGCGACAACCATTTTTCAATAATCATCGGTTCTTCGATGTGATCGGCGAGCAAAATATTGGGTGGCACTTCGGCAGCATGGTCATAGAACTGTGTCACGAACGACGTCAGCAACTGTTCATCGTTTTCGTCTTCGGTGTTCTGCAAGGCAAACGGTTCGGCACCAATCAACTTACCATTCCGAATGTAAAAAATCTGCACCACTGCAGAGCCATCTTCACGGGCGAATGCAATCACATCTTGATCGGTATTGACCGTACGCAAGACCTGTTGGCGCTGGCTGATTTGTTCGATATCACGAATCTGGTCACGTACAAAGGCTGCACGTTCGAATTGCATCTGCTTGGCCGCATCCTGCATGCGTTTGCGCAATGTTTTGAGGATTTCCTCACTTTTGCCCTCAAGGAAGCGACATACACCATCGACGGCTTGGCGATATTCTTTCTGGGAAACGAGGGCCGGAACACACGGTGCGAGACAGCGGCGCATGTCGTGATACAGGCATGGTTTACCGATGCGTTGGTGACGTTTGAAGCGATCATCGCCACAATCAAATGGCGGGCGGAAGGCAAAGAGACGGTTCAATTCACTCAACGTGCGCCGTACTGACCCTGCAGCAGCATAGGGACCAAAATAGCGTGCGCCATCATTGAGGACGACACGTGTAGTCAAAATACGTGGCCAGTCTTCTTGGATAGTGACTTTGATATACGGATAACTGCGGTCATCTTTGAGCAGGACGTTGTAGCGCGGGCGATGTTGCTTGATGAGATTCATCTCAAGCAAGAGTGCCTCGAGTTCGCTTTTGGTGACGATGGTGTCAAAATCAGCAATGCGTGCCACCATGCGGCGATTTTTGCCACTCAATTGCCCAATATTAAAGTACGAACGCATACGATCGCGCAGTGACTTCGATTTACCGACGTACAACACCTCACCGTGGACATCTTTCCAGATGTACACCCCAGGCAGGAGTGGTACGTGTTTGAGGCGCGATTCGAATTCATCGTGATTGATAACAGCGGTATAGCGTAGGTCTGGCATCGCCACTTTCTTTCTTTTATGCCCACCCAAGGTCATTGTCAGTTCGCGGTTGCGCTGGTGAAGAAAACTCGTCTTCGATCATTTCGTCGACCATTTCGTTCCAATTCCCGGCATCATCACCAACGTTCTGGCCGAGTTGTTTGGCCCAGGCAGCCAGCGCACGTGGATCATTGTCATCGACCCCAGCGAACTGCGTGTCAGACAACAGCGCATCGGCGTGTGCCGATTCACCGCGCAGGTGTGCGACCTGCGAAATCTGACGTGAGACATTGGCACTATGACAGCGCGGACACGCCAAGTCACTGGGATCAGCAAAACCACGCACAAGCCGTTGGAATCGGCCATGACACTCTGTGCACTGATATTCATAGATTGGCATTGTGTTCCTCTCAGTCGTGGTGCTGGCGCAATTGTGTCAGGACATACGGGATGCGTGCAATGATTTCACTTGCGAGGATACCGGCATCTCCCACGGCGTGTTGGAGCTGTTTGGCTGCTAAACCATGAATCACGACAGCGAGAACTGCTGCACGAATCGGCACGACCCCTTGGGCTAAAAGTGATGCAATGATACCGGCCAACACGTCACCACTCCCACCAACGGCCAAAACCGGATTCGGATGTGGCCATACAAAACACGTGCCGTCGGGGGCGGCGATAACGGTGGTACTCCCTTTCATGACAAGGACCTGCCGCCAGCGGGCTGCGAGCGTTTGTGCCACAGACACCGGATGACCAGGAGGAATGGTGCCACCACACAGACGACGCAACTCACCCATATGCGGAGTGAGCACGGCGCATTCGGCAGGGATGGACTCATACCACGCGAGATTGCGACTCATGAGCGTGAGTGCGTCAGCATCTAACACAATGTGGCGTTGCCCCAAATGCGTGGGACGAAGGAAGGTGGTCAGTAATGCTTCAGTTTCTGGATTACGGCCGAGCCCAGGCCCGACGAGGTATGCAGAAAATCGGGCATCACTGAGCGCAGTCAGCGGTTGTCCATCCATGAGCGTCAGCGTGAGTTCGGGCACGCGCCATAGGAGTGGCGCAAGCGCATGGGTGGTCGCCAAGCTCACAATACCAGTCCCTGTGCGCAAGGCAGCATGACAACAGAGCGTGGCAGCACCCGGGTATGCGGCAGATCCTGCCCATACACAAAGTGTGCCAAATGTCCCTTTGTAACTCTCGAGCGGACGCGAAGGAAGCCACGCTGCGGCCAGTGCGATTGTGGCCTCGTAGCAGGCAACTGCGGTTGGAACCGTCAACCCGATATCGCAGGCATGGACAGTACCAGCAGCTGCAAGTCCGGGCAGGAAACACGTCGCCAGCTTGCGCGGACCGGTGGCACAGGTCACATCAGCGCGAACCATGACTGCTGGTGCCACATCGCCATCGCCGTAGCATCCTGTTGGCACATCAACCGCCACACATGGCATCTGCACAGGGCGCTGATTCATGGCATGGACAAGTGCAAGGAGATCATCGGCCAAGGGACGATTGGCACCGATGCCCAGCAACGCATCAACCACAAGATCTGCGTCATCGAGCAATGATGCGAGTAACGCATCATCATTGGCATACACGAGCGTCAGCGCGTCTGACGCCACACGCTGTAACCATGGATCTTCGGGTGAGCGTTTCCAGACGAACAGTGTGACATGGAATCCAACCTGTGCTAATTCGCAGGCCACGACAATGCCATCCGCACCGTTGTTTCCTGGTCCGACACACACCACGACGCGATGACACTGTGCAAAGTGAAATGCAATGTACTGGGCGACAGCACGCCCAGCACATTGCACTAAATCATGTGCAGCAACGCCATTGGCAATGGTGTATGCTTCCGCAGTACGCATTTGGGTGGTAGAAATAAGTGGAAGCATGGGAGAGTCCTCCCAAAAAGAAGCGGAGAGCATATGTGAATGCCCTCCGCTTCGAGAAGTTATTTCACGCGTTCGATGTAGGTACCGGTGCGGGTATCGATACGCAAAATGTCGCCCTCGTTGACAAATGCAGGTACAGTAATGCGTGCGCCCGTTTCGAGCGTGACCTGCTTGTTGACGTTGGTCGCCGTATCACCGCGCAAGGCAGTGCTTGATTCAGTGACCACCAACTCAACAAAAATGGGGATATCCACGCCGAGAATTTTGGTATCGTCGTAGAAGAGGATTTCACATTCCATGCCATCTTTGAGGAATTCTGCACCATCACCAATGACGTCGGCGCTGAGTTCGATTTGCTCAAAGGATTCGTTGTCCATGAAGACGAAGTTTTCGCCTTCGCGATAGAGAAATTGCATGGAGTGCTTGTCCACACGCACGATTTCGATATCTTCGCCGGCGCGGACACGCTCTTCGATAGTTTTGCCGGATTGGATATTTTTGAGTTTCATGATGACCATGGCACGCCAGTTACCTGGAGCATGGTGATGAAATTCGGTCACACGATGCAGTTGACCATTCCAGCGAATGATTAAGTTAGTGCGCAAATCTGAAGTCGTCGGCATAACACTCCTCAACTATTGCCACACAAAAGCAACGCGTGACAACGACACATACCCACAATTATACCAGTATTGGCGTTGCGGACGCAAACACGCCTAATCGACATCCTGCGCTAATCCCAATGCCTCACGCGCTGCAGCCACCACAAACAATGAACCAGTTACCACAATCAACTCATCAGAATCGCAGTGATGCTGCGCAAATGTCAAGGCATCCACGGGATCTTCGATGCCGATGACCTGAATATCTGGTCGCACGTGCAAAATCGCATCACGCATTGCAGCCAAATCACGCAGGGCACGGGGATGACGCGACGCACACACGATTACCTGCGTGGCCATGGTCGCCAATACATGCAGCATAGTCGTGACATCTTTGTCGCGCGAACACCCGACAATCAATGTCACACGTATAGCCGGGAAATGGGTGCGTACTGCGGACACGAGTCGTTCGGCAGAGTCCACATTATGTGCGCCGTCCAAGAGCACGGGGACTTTGGCTGTACGACAGAGCTCAAAACGCCCTGGCCAATGTACTTTTGCCAATCCATCGGCAATCGCAGCATCGGGAATCGAAAAATGCCTGCGCAGAAAAAGCATGGCCGCAACGGCAAGGCGCGTGTTTTCGATTTGCACGTCGCCGACAAGTGCTGATACCTGCGAACCGAGATAGTAGTCGTATGGATCATACAACTCGGGTATCGGTCCACGGATACGCTCATCTGCAGGGTCGCTGCCACGGATACCGCCATTCCCCGCATCATCGACGACGACACACGGCGCACCTGCCTCGGCAGCACAAGCGGCCACCGTCACAAGACCAGCGTAGACTTGAGGTGCGACAATCAGTGGCACGTGTGGCTTGGCGATACCGCCCTTTTGCATGGCAATTTGGTCGATGGTATCACCGAGGAGATCCATGTGGTCGTAACTCAGCGACGTAATCACGGAGACGAGTGGTGTCAGTACATTTGCACTATCAAACCGTCCACCGAGACCAACTTCCACAACAGCAAGATCGACATTATTGTCGGCAAAATACCGCATTGCAATGGCAAATCCAATAGCAAAAGTCGCTGGAAGCCCAGCCGAAACCTCAGTGGTTTCGATTGCGGGCATGATGCGATTCACTGCATCAATGAGTGCTGACTGCGAAATCAACTCACCATTTATTTGAATGCGCTCGCGATATGAATGCAAATGCGGAGATGTCCACAACCCCACACGTAGCCCTGCAGACTGTGCCATGCGAGCAATCATCGCCGCAGTAGACCCTTTGCCTTTGGTGCCCGCCACCACCACACTTGCCACACGTTTATCGGGGGCACCGAGAAAATCAAGCAATGTGCGCGTACGGGTCAGATTATCTGCGGGATTCCGTGATGCAGTGGGCGTTGGGATATATCCATACAAAAAATCAAGTGCTTGTTGGTAGGTTGAGATCGGCATTGCGACCTTCTCTAGGATAAACAGATGCACGGAAAGCCATTGGTTTCCGTGCATCACGTGGAATTATTAGCGCCCCATGGCACGGAGGTTTTGCAAACAGCGGTCAATACACTCCATTGGTGCGTAGGCGTAACTTTCTTGTTCGACCACATACCACTGTGTTGCCCCAATTGACTCACACAACCCGAGGACATACTGCCACGGCACATCTCCTTCGCCGAGGAGTGCCTTGTCGTTGGTGTGCGAATGCTCTTTGAGGTGGACCGAAAGCGCACGGCCAGGATACCGTTGCAAGAACGGTCCGGCATCTGCACCGCCCAATAATGCATTCCCCGTATCGAATTGCATGATGACGGATGAATCAGTGTTGCCAAACAACGTATCCCATGGGAGTTCGCCATCCAGCTCTTTAAATTCAATCCAGTGGTTATGATATCCAGTAGCCATCCCGTGCGGTGCAAGGTGTATGGCAATGTCATTGAGATGCGTAGCAGCCTTTAGCCACCCTGCACGTGATGTGGTAAAGGCATGATCAAGCCCTGGAACAATCAAAAAGCGATTGCCGATGACCGCATGGTACTCAATCGTCTGCTTTAGTTCATCGCCCATCAGCGCTGACAACCCGACATGGGCACCTGCGGCACGCAAGCCATATTCATCGAGCATGGCTTTGACTGACTTGGCGTCGTGGCCATAAAACCCGGCAAACTCCACACCATCGTAGCCCATCTTGGCAATCGCCTTGAGGACTCCTGCGAGGTCTTTTTTGGCATCTTCACGGACTGAATAGAGTTGTACTGCTACCGGTAGTCGCGCCATTGCTTTCTCCATTTCTGCAACATACTCCCTAAGTAGTATATACCAGTGCAACCTGTAGTGGGTACTGGTATTCGGCAAAAAAGCACCACCGTGCATTCGTACATTCTGCGGTACAATACGCATACATTGCACCCGTATTGTCGAAGTTAATATATGGAGGTCATATGGACCGGAACAGCGGCGTCAAAAAACTCAAAGAGAGCCACTGCAAAACGCTGTGTACACATCTCGTCAATGAGATGAAACGACTAAACATCCCAGGAATAAGTATTGCCGTCTGGCATGATGGCATCGTAGAATCTGCTGGTTTGGGTATCACCAGCATTGACCACCCACTCCCCGTCACTGCAGATACGCTGTTCCAAATCGGGTCGATTAGCAAAACAATGACCGGAACGATACTGATGCAACTCGTCGAACAGGGATTACTTGATCTCGACGTTCCTGTTATTGAGTATCTCCCCAAACTCAAGCTATCAGACGCGCATACCACCAAACACGTCACCACACGTCATTTACTCACCCATATGGGGGGCTGGATGGGTGATTACTTCAACGATTTCGGCACTGGTGATAATGCGCTGGAAGAGATGGTGAAAAGTCTCAAAATCCTGCCACAAACGACTCCACTTGGGCAACTCTGGTCGTACAACAATGCCGGATTCAATATTGCAGGTCGTATCATCGAGGTATTAACCAAACAAACGTACGAGACTGCGGCCAAACAGCGGTTGTTCGGACCGTTGCACTTTACCAACACCTATTTTTATCCCGATGATGCAATTTTGACGAAACGCTTTGCTGTAGGACACCAAAAATGGCAAGGGCGTGCGCGGGTGGCAAATCCATGGGCAATTGGACGCGCGGCCAATGCCGTCGGTGGTGTCATTAGCACCGTCGAAGACTTGGTGCGCTATGCAGCATTTCATAGTGGTGACGGTGCAGGAATCATGAATGCTACTAGTATCACCCAGATGCGCACCAAACAGGTAAGTGCCGGTGGTCGTGGTGATATGGGATTAACCTGGTTTATTCGTCAGCACGGCGACTTGACGAGCTACGGGCATGGAGGGGCAACCAAAGGACAAAAAGCAACATTTCGTTTCATTCCAGAAAAGAAATTCGCTGTTGCCGTCCTGACCAATAGTGATGATGGCGGCATGGTTGGTGATAGCACGGTGAGCAAGGCCATCGAACTCTACTTTGGGTACACTGCCCCCACCCCGCAAACAATACAACTACCCGTCAATCAACTGCGTGCGTATGTTGGTGAGTATGACTATGCACTCGCTCACTTTCGCGTGGTTGCAAGCAAAGATGGCATCGTCATTCACGAAACACCCAAGGGAGGATTCCCCAAACCAGACGTGCCACCAGGCCCACCCGTCCCAGTCGTACGCGCCAAGATGTTAGGCGATGATCGCTTTGTATGCATCGACGAGCCACGCATGGGCGAAGTCGGTGACTTTGTGCGCGATGCGAAAGGCAATGTGGCATTTTTGCGCATCGGTGGACGCGCAAACCCCAAAATAGCAAAGTAACGGAGGTATTCTGCAATGCCAACTCCACATGATTATCAGCCAGCCCATACCCTCTGGCCACACTATCAGCCTGCAGATGCACCATTCGCATTTCGGGCACAAACACGGGCACACGCCGATGAGTGGCAACAACAGACGCGACAAAAGCTCGTCGACCTACTCGGATTAGCACGATTCGAACGCCAGCATCACGATGTCGCACTAATCGGCAGTGTCGACAAAGGCGACTTTGTGCGCCACAAATATGTGTTACGCACTGGCCCACACTCACTCATGCCCTTTTACTTACTCATCCCCAAAAACGTCTCACAACCACTCGTCCCAGTGGTCGCGTTTGCCGGACACGGCTATGGTGTGGCAGATATCGTGGGGCTGTGGGAAGACGGCAGCGAACGCACCAAAGCAAACGGCTATCACAACGACTTCGCTGTTGCATTATGTCGCCAGGGATTTGCCGTAGCCGCACCCGAGATATCGTGTTTTGGCGAACGTCAAACGGACTTCAGTTATTTGGATACGGTGAACGGTCAACCGGTCCCGGGGAGTACATGCACCCACACTGCAATGCTGGCGTTCCATCTGGGATTAAGTGTACCCAGCATTCGCGTGCATGACGCGTTATGTCTGGTCGATTACTTGGCCACGCGTAGTGATATGGATATTAATCGACTCGGGGCCATGGGAATATCGGGAGGCGGGATGCACACACTCTTTTCAATGTGCATCGATGAACGTTTCCGTGCAGGCATCATTAGTGGATATTTTTCGTCATTTCGTGAGAGCATTTTGGCGATGCATCATTGCGCATGCAACTTTGTGCCAGGGCTAGCCGCATTTGGTGAAATGCACGATTTAGTGGGACTCGTCGCGCCACGGCCACTCTTTTTTGAGGCAGGGACACGTGACCCCATATTCCCCATCAAAGCGGTGCATGCCGGCGTGCAACAGGCACGACACGTCTACGGTGTTTTTGGCGCGAGTCAACACATTGGATTGAATGTATTCGAAGGCCGCCACGAAATTCATGGCGGCCCAGCGTATCCATGGCTCAGACAGCACCTGATGCGTTAGGACGCACGGAAAGTTCCACGAATTTGCCGCATCGCTGCAATGATGCGGTCTTCGAGTGGATCAAGGTCGCTATCCTCGATGGTATTATGGCGTTGCATCCACTCAATTGTTTCACTGACCGCGTGTGCCAACGGCACGCGCGGTTGCCATTCTGGCACGAGCGCGAGTAACGAGCGTGGAGAAAAGACCTGATTGTGCCCGAGACACGTGGTCAACGCACTATAGCGTTGCGCATCAGCAGCGACAAGGACGTCCCATGGCACCGACACAGTTTCAAGTGGAACATTGAGCGCTTGAGCAGCCAACGCGTGCCATTCATGCCACGTAAGTGCCGTTGGATTCACTACATGCACAATTTGACCAAAACTGGCTTTGAGTCCACACAATGCCACATACGCATCGGCGGCATCAGCAGTTGGTAGGTATTGGAAATAATTGAGTCCCTCTGCGGCTTCGATAATTGGCTTGCGTTTCTTGAGGCGGTCAAGCCAGCTCGAACTCCAGTCGATTTGGCGAAAAAGGGTATGCCCAGGTCCAAATGTAAATGATGGTTTGACAATCGTAATCGGCACCGGACCGCGCTGATGCGCCTGCATCAACAATTCATCGGCAGCAACTTTGCCGGCACCGTAGCCGCCATCATGGCGACCATTGAGTGGCGCATCCGTATCCTGGTAGAGTGATGTGAATGGGGGACCGTATGTCATGACGGTGGATGTCTGGATGAAATGCCCCACATGCGGCAACGCACGCAGTGATGATGCCGCATCTTCGGCATTAAACGAAATCATGTCGATGGCCACATCGAAGCTCCGCTTTTGTAGGGTTGCTTCGAATGTGGCACGGTCACGGCGATCGCCGTGAATGATTTCGACATCACTCGGTGGTTGATCGGCGCGTTGGCCACGATTGTAGACGGTCACACGATGGCCGTTGTGGAGCAGTGCACGGACAATGGCACGACTGATAGTGCCGGTTCCGCCAATAATCAACACATGCATCTGTCGCATCCTTTCTGTTATTGCATTGGAGAATACGCCGTCGGGAGGAGCATGACGCTATCGATTTTCTCAACAAGGACTCCATCACGTTCTGACTCTGCCTTGGCCGTTTGCCACGCCACATCACTGCGAAAGGCATCCCATGCTGCATCACGGGCAGACTGTGATGCATACCCCAGCACGTAGACCAAATCGCCGTGGAGTTCGCGTCCACCAACAGGAGACCAATAGGCGACAACCGTCATCCCATGCTTACGAAAAAGTGCATCAGTGTGTTGGGCAAAGCGCTCGTGCATCGCTGTTGTTTTGCCCGGCGCAGCCCAATAGGTACGCATTTCGTAGACCATATTCACCTCAATTCGAATTGGTTGTGACAGTGCTATTATACGGCGTATTTTGCTCATTCAAATAAAAAACCGCGTAGGGAGATTCCCTACGCGGTAGTGACAGCAATTTAGCCTACGATGGCCTTGGCGAAGCGTGCCATTCCCTCGCGGATGAGTTCGTTGCTTGTTGCATACGACATCCGGATAAATCCTGGCGCACCGAATGCAGAGCCGGCGACCACACCAATGTGGGCATGTTCGAGAAGCGCCTCAGCCAATTCTTCGTCAGTATTACAAACAACGCCACAGGCAAGTTTTTTGCCGAGTAAGCCACGAATATCAGGGAATACGTAGAAGGCACCATCAGGCATCGTCAACGACACCCCGGGAATGGATGTCAGCAACTCGCCGATTAAATCACGCCGTTCACGGAAGGCTTTGACCATGCGTGCCACTTCCGCACCCATATCAACAGTGCCGTCGTATGCAGGCAACGCTGCAACCTGTGTAATTGTCGATGTATGCGATGTCGAGTGACTTTGAATTCCCTTTAGCGCATCGATGATAGGCTGTGGTCCTGCAATAAAACCGAGGCGCCAGCCTGTCATCGCATATGCCTTTGATGCACCATTGATAACCAATGTCTGATCATACAATTCGGGGGCAACACGCAACCAGCGTGCATATTCGGTATACATGATGGCATCATATATTTCATCACTCATCACCACAATTTGTGGATGCTGGGCGATAACATCGGCAATAGCACGCAGTTCTGCAGCGGTATAGACGGCACCAGTGGGATTGGATGGCGAATTCAAAACCAAGACACGTGTGCGCGGCGTAACAGCAGCCGCGAGCTGTGCAGCCGTAATGCGAAAGCCGGTCTCAGGACCAGCATGTACTATCACTGGAATCGCACCCGCAAGTTTGGCTTGATCGACATAGCTGACCCAATAGGGTGCGGGGATGATGACTTCGTCGCCATCATCACACAATGCGAGGAATGCCAGAAACAAGGCTTCCTTGGCACCATTGGTAACGGAGACCTGATTGGCGGTGTATGTCACTCCGCAGGCATTACTCAGCCACTTGGCAACGGCCGCACGCAAATCAGCGGGACCACCCACGGGCGTGTACTTTGTTTGATTCGTCTCAATCGCACGAATCCCCGCTTGCTTGATGGCATCGGGGGTGGCGAAGTCTGGTTCGCCTGCACCAAATGAAATGACATTGATGCCTTTGGCTTTTAGCGCTGCTATTTTGCCACCAAGTGCCGTAGTCGCAGACGGCGTCATCCGCCCAACACGGGCACTTATTTTCACCTTGCTCATCGTTTCCCCCTCATGTGATAGGTGCGACTACCCGTCGCATTAATCGAAATGAATGCCTGACGCTACGGTTATTTCACCAATTATTGCTGCAATTTCACCACTCGCGTACATAGCCGCACAAAATGCCGACAATTCGCTGGCAGGTACGGCACATAGTAACCCACCCGAAGTTTGTGGATCGCACACCAAATCAAGTAACGCAGGTATCACGTGTTCAGCACCAAACACGGCACCCGACAGGCAATGCACACGGTTGCGCTCCAACCCACCAGGGACTATCCCTGCATGTGCAAGCGCTATGGCCGTTGGGAGTGCAGGGATTGCTTGCATATGGATTGTAGCGCCATATGTCACATCTCCCAGCATTTCTTGCAGGTGGCCAAGCAATCCAAAACCAGTTACATCTGTCATGCAGCGGACACCATGCGCGACAGCGATTGTAGCGGCATTTCGATTGAGATGTTTCATCGAAGCCACAGCAGCACCGTAGGCATCTTCGTTGACCACTTTACGTTTGGCCGCCGTAGTAATTATCCCCGTACCGAGTGCTTTGGTCAGGACGAGTACATCCCCAACTTGAACACCACGTTTGCGTGCGATATATGCTGGGTGAATTGTACCTGTCACGCACAAGCCATATTTGGGTTCGGCATCGACAATAGTATGCCCACCAGCAACAACTGCACCACTCGCAGCAACTGCATCGATGCCACCTTGCATAATTTGTTGGATTACGGCAATCGGCAACGTGTCAGGGAATCCAGCGATGGCCATGGCCAATGTCGGAGTTCCACCCATGGCATAAATATCAGAAAGTGCATTCGTCGCAGCAATATAGCCGTAATCATATGGGTCATCGACGATTGGCGGAAAAAAATCGACGGTCTGGACTAGTGCCAAATGGTCACTAATCTGGTAGACAGCGGCGTCATCGGCGCGGTCGAGACCAACCAACAACGCAGGGTGCGTAGTGAAACGCAACCCCTGAATAACTTGTTGCAGAGCACCCGGCCCCATTTTGGCAGCTCAGCCAGCGCACCCGGCCAAATCAGTCAGACGGACTTCTTCACGTGTGTGCATATTTCCCCTCATCTTTGCACATGCAGATTATACCACCCCACACATGGATAAATGAGCACTATACGTGACCAAAAATCGCCGCATATGCCATAATGCGTTGACGATGTCAAAGAGTCATGTATATAATCGCTGTACAGTGAACGCAACGATGTCTCGCATATGAAGCAACAATTCATGAAAATTGTGTGGACGCGACTCCAATCTGATGTAATGCTCAGCTATACACTCATCATGATGGGTTTGTTTGTGTCACTCGTTTTGACGCAGTCGGTCATCATGCCATTCAGACCTGCAATTTATGCAAATATGTATGTTCCACCTGATGACCGTTTTGTTGAGACCAATTATTTCGATGATTATACGATCTTTTATGTCCCTGAAGTCGCAAATCACATGCGTGCGCCCAAAAGCCATTGGTTAGCAATGTGGACGAATTCTGTCGAGCTAGGTCGTCCTCTGGCACATCTTTCTGGATTCAGTCCGGCATATATCGGCACATGGATTCTTATGGGATTCATCAGGGATCCTTTCGTTTTTTTGACAGTACTGTTTGCACTCTGGGTATATATTTCGGGTTTGGCAGCGTTGTTGACGATGCGTCATATTTATCAAAACGCTGGTGTCGCACTCAGTGCAGGAATCCTCTATGCACTCACTCCGTTCGCATTTTTCTACAACACATTTCCTATGTTTGTTGCACCAATGTGTTGGGGGATGGTTTTGTGCTATGGTATTGTCCGTAGCGAATCAAGGCAGTCTTTTGGGAGTTGGCTACTCATTGCATTTAGCATCTATTCACTGATTTACACGGCATATCCACAAATCATCATTCATCTCGGCTATATCATCATTGGCTATACGTGTTGGCGTGTACTAAAAATACGCAACGAAGTCAGGCTACGTTTCTTGATGGTCATCAGCACTGCAGTCATTATTGGGATCATTGCGGCGCTCCCTGTAATTTTGGAAACACGAAATGGAATGGCCCTGTCGGATCATCGCTCGCTTGTATCGCTTGCCTTCTATGCGAGTATCCTGGGATCGATTACCGACCTTCGTCAAGCCATCTTCACCATATGTACATATGTCTACAGCAGTGTCATCCAAACGACACCCGCATACACGAAAATTGCGTATCAAATCAACGGAAACTCAATCCTTTCATTGATGGGCTTTTGGAGTATTCTTGGCGTACTGAGTAATGGGAAAAAGAGCTGGGGATGGGTAATTTGGTTATTCGTCGCAGCCGCATTCAGCTGGCATCGTCCACTCTTTGAGTGGGGATTCAATCACGGGTTACCTCAGTTGTCACGTGGCGTACTACTCGGCTCGGTGACTCAATACTTGCCACATCTCTGGCTGGCGACACTAGGCATGATGAGTCGCAACGAACTCCCATTCACCACACGCACACGTTACGGCATAGCAACTGCCATCCTCATGTACGGACTTTTAGCTACAACCTGCGTGTTGTCGTATCGAGCAGGTATCGCCATTCATTGGAATATGGTTGCCCTCGAATGCCTACTCCTCGGCACTAGTCTCTGGTACTATATGACCCCCAAGATGCCGCACAACGCGATTGGCATGTGGGTACCGATTCTTATTCAAGCGTTGTTTTTGGTCAAACCATATCTTTTGACTCAACCTTATTCGTATGCGGTGTATGACTCTCCGACTGCAAAAGAAATACGGTCAATCGCTGGTAACGATGGAAATATGGCATTGGTGTTTAATCGCCCAACACGTCAACTCGAAGCAAACTACACATCAATGCTCGGGATTAATAATATCGGTACCTATAGTTCTTTACCTTCACGGTATTATGTCAATATCATGCGAACGCTCGGCATTCCGTTCGACACATATATTCGCAATATTCGGAGTATTCCCGAGCCGCAATCGGCCGAGTCGTTATGGTTGACAAATGTTCGTGTGATTGCAAGTGACAAACCCAGAGATATTGCCGGAACCGAAATCATAACACGCACTGACAGCATCTATCTCTATCGCGTGGTGTCGTCTATCGGGTGTTGTGCATGGATAAATAGCACAGATGTAACAGCACAAGACGATATACATCATACTGTGCCAATTCCTCCACCAAATTCAACCATTCAACTTAGCGACATACAACACAACGGTGACTACCGTCGTATTCGTTTGCCCATGGCACCGACATCAGGACTCGTAGTGCTTAGTCAACAGTACAATGCAGACTGGCAGGCCAAAGTAGTATTTGCAAACGGGACAGAGCAACTCGCGCAAACAGTGATTGTCAATTCTGGATATCAAGGAGTGCTTGTTCCTGCAGCAGCGCAAGAGCTTATTTTGGAATACTCCTCGTGGATATGGTGGAGCATTGTAGCTCATGTATGGTGGCTAGGGTGTGCCCTGTATCTACTCTTGCGTCATCGTAAACGCATATTGTTACGAGTTCAGCGACACCACAGTGTGTAGTATAATCCATATACAAGTTTCTATTGCCCAAGGTGTCGCAGATGTCCATTATCGATGATCGCGGATACAACCAAGGCTTCAAACCATCTCCGTCTTTGGCAGTGCGCAATCAACAACGGGTGGCACACTTATTGCGCTGTCTGCAAATAAACGCAGAATCACATCGTATGCTCGAGATTGGCTGTGGTACAGGTGAATATGCGGCACTCCTCGCCAAGCAACCACATATTTCGGTACTTGGGACAGATATTTGCCAGCCGTTTGTGGACTACGCACAACAGCACTTTGGCAGAGTAAATCTCAATTTCGCGTGTTTTGATTTCACCAATGCCACAGAGGTCGCCAATCACATTGGGAACACGCGGTTCGACAGTGTCGTAGGCAACGGCATCCTCCACCACATGTATTACCATCTCGATGACGTACTCCAGCACATCCTCAAGCTATTGGCGCCTGGTGGGCGGATTGCGTTCATGGAGCCAAATCTCTACAATCCATATATTGCCGCAATCTTCCAAATTGGCATACTCCGCACATTGGCCAAACTTGAACCGAGTGAAATGGCATTCAGTCGGTGGTTTATTTCCGATGCACTCTATCGTGCCGGTTTTGTGAATGTGCATGTGGAGTACAGAGACTTCCTCGTTCCTGGCACTCCATCTTTGTTGATTGCACCAGTGCAGGCTATCGGCACCATATGCGAAAAAATTCCAGGCATCCAAATGATGGCACAATCATTGCTGATATCAGCACAAAAACCAGCAGAGCATGAGGATTAAGCAATGCCACAATCGCTACAGTGGTGTCACGAACAACTCATTCTGATGCATGCGAATGCGCACGTCGGCCATTTGGGCGGCAATCTCTCGTGTATCGATGCACTCTACCACACCTTTGCACTGCTCAAACCAAACGACCGTTTTGTCCTTTCCAAAGGGCATTCCGCCGGGGCACTCTATACTGTGCTTGCTGCCTACGAACGAATCCCAAGCGAATGGCTCAACACATTCCATCAAGACAACACCAAATTACCAGGACACCCCCCCGCCAACACAATCGAGGCAATTCCCTTTGCGACGGGTAGTCTTGGTCACGGACTCAGTTTGGCCGCAGGGTTCGCACTATCACAACGGATGCGAAACAGCACAGCACGGACCTATTGTTTGACATCAGATGGTGAATGGCAGGAGGGTTCGACCTGGGAAGCGCTTATTTTTCTGGCGCATCATCAGCTAGCCAATTTGACAGTACTGATTGATTTGAATGGGTGGCAAGGCTTCGGCGCAACGAGTCAGGTGGCGTCCATGCACGATTTACCAGCCAAGATCAGCGCATTCCCTGTGGAACTCTGCGCGATTGACGGACATGATTCCACCCAAATTATGGCAGCACTTGCGACGCCTCAGCAGCGGCCACGCGTCATTGTACTCAATACGATCAAAGGGCATCGACTTCCCGAGGTCGCAGATACTCTGCAAAGTCATTATCTGCCACCCACACCGCTGCAAGTTGATCACGCATTGAGTTATATCCATGGTGATACATGAGAAAAGAGCTCTGCAACGCACTCGTGCACCTGAGTCGTGACCCCAACATGGTATTTTTGACAGGTGATTTGGGATTCATGGCACTCGAGCCACTCCAAGTCGCTATGGGCGAACGCTTCATTAATGCTGGCGTCGCCGAACAGAACATGATTTCTGTGGCAGCAGCGTTCGCACGCGACACGTGGAATGTGTGGTGCTACAGCATTGCATCGTTTTGTGTGATGCGCCCCCTCGAAATGATTCGCAACGACATCTGTTTGCATCATTTACCCGTCAAACTGATTGGCAATGGTGGGGGATACGGCTATGGCGTAATGGGTCCCACACACCACGCCGTCGACGATTACGGCATCTTGTTGACACTCCCACGCATGCATATATACATTCCGTGTTTCGACGAAGATGTAGATGCAGTTATTACCAGCGCCAACAATCACGCTGGGCCAGCATATATTCGCCTCGGACGTGGTGAACTCCCTGCAGATGAAAGTGCACCAGTCTATGCACCGTGGCGGCAATTACTCCACGGAGACAATGGACTGATTGTCACGACAGGGCCAATTGCCGGGATGGTATGGCAGTGTTGTCGACAATTACCCCACGCACAACGCCCCGATGTGTGGGTAGTCAGCGAATTACCCCTGCATGCACATCCAATCCCAGATGCAGTATGGCAACGGGCGGTGTGCGCACAACCGGTCGTGGTCATCGAAGAACACGTCAGTCATGGCGGGCTCGCCCAGATGTTTGCCTATGCGGCGGCCATTCATGGTATGCTGATTCCGAATTTCCATGCACTCAATGCACGAGGGCTTGATATTGGCGTGTATGGCTCACAGACGTTTTTACGCAGTCAATCGTCACTCACACCTGCAGAGATTCTGCGCCATTTCGGGATACGTTCATGAATGTCGATGTAATGATTCAAGCACTACGCGGACCAATCATCGTGATTGGTGCTGGTGGCTTTATCGGAGCCAATTTATTCAAACGCTTGTTGCGTGTGCGTACTGACGTCTACGCAGTAGTACGTCGCCAGCCGAGCTGGCGATTAGCCAATTTACCTGCAGAAAACATTGTTGAGGTCGACATCACCGATGCAGCTGCTGTGAGTAATCTCCTCAACGCGCTAGCGCCACAAACCGTGTTTAACTGTTCGTCGTATGGTGCATACTCATTCGAAGAAAACACGACGCTGATTCACCGTACAAATTACACGGCGGTCATGGAGTTTGTCGAGCAACTGAGCAAACAACCATTCGCTGCGTTTGTGCATGCGGGAAGTAGCTCGGAATACGGCACCAATTGCAGTGGGCCGAGTGAGGATGCAACGCTTGCCCCCAATAGCGAATACGCTTTGAGCAAGGTCGCCGTGTCACAGTATTTGGCATACATCGGCAAATATCGCCAGCTCCCGGTGGTCAATCTGCGGCTCTACTCGGTGTACGGTCCACTCGAAGACACTGCGCGCCTCATCCCCAACGTGGTACGCAAGGCACTACAGGGCACCTACCCTGAATTCGTCGATGGGGAAATATCGCGCGACTTCGTCTACATCGATGATGTCTGTGATGCGTTTGTGGTTGCAGCAGTGCGCATGAATCCCAGCATCTATGGTGAATCATTTAATATTGGCACCGGTGTAGCGACAACAATCAAACAGTTGGCCAATCAGGTCCGAGACCAATTTGCGATTCCCACAGAGCCGAGTTTTGCCACGATGCCAGCACGCAAGTGGGATCTCACTCATTGGTATGCAAATCCACAAAAAGCACAGCAACAGTTGGGCTGGCAGGCACAGACAACATTGCGTGATGGACTCGCACACACCAGTCGTTGGGTAGAAACACTCAGTGACAATGACATTGTGCTGATGTCCAAACGCACCACCGTCACGCGCAAACGCAGTGTGAGTGCAATAATTGCCTGCTACAAAGACGCCCAAGCCATTCCGTATATGTACAAACGTCTGACAGATACGTTTACTGCCATCGGGTGTGACTACGAAATCATTTTCGTCAACGATTGTAGTCCGGATGATTCACAAGCGGTCATCCAACAGATTAGTGCCACTGATTCTCGGGTGTTGGGGATTTCGCATAGTCGCAATTTTGGCAGTCAGATGGCGTTTCGTAGCGGCATGGAATTAGCGCGGACTGATGCAGTCGTACTGCTTGACGGCGATTTACAAGACCCACCAGAGCTTATTGCTGATTTTTATCGTAAGTGGGACGAGGGATTTGATGTCATCTACGGACGTCGCGTGCGGCGCGAAATGCCATGGATGTGGGAAATGCTCTACAAGGCATTCTACCGCGTCTTTTCGGCGTTTAGTTACATCCCCATTCCGCGTGATGCGGGGGATTTTTCGCTCATCGACACACGTGTGGTGGCGTGGTTGCTCAAAAGTCAAGAACGTGACTTGTTTTTGCGCGGTTTACGCGCGTACATGGGCTTCAAGCAGACAGGGGTCGACTATGTGCGCCCCGAGCGCATGTTCGGTGTGAGCACGAATAATTTCCTCAAAAACATCAACTGGGCCAAAATGGCATTCTTTTCGTATAGCAATGCGCCGTTAAATTTGTTGAGCACCGCCGGCGTCGTACTGACAGTGTTATCAACGGTGCTCATGGTCATCAGTGTGCTCGTGCGCATTTTTTCACCGTCGTATGTCCCTCAAGGTCTGACGACAGTGCTATTGTTGGTCATCTTTTTTGGTTCTATTAATCTGCTTGGCATTGCCGTGCTTGGTGAATACATTGCCAAAATCATCATCGAAGTCAAACAACGACCACGGTTGATTCGTTCTGCAATCATCCGTCAGGGCATCATTAGTGCGGACATTCCAGACGAGTCACTCCGCCCCAACTAACCAGCGAGGATTATGTAATGCGTGAACCGACAGTGAAAGACAACGTGAACGCGTTTAATACCGATGTGGCGCACAATGCCGGCTATTTATATACGACAAATGCACCGTATTCAGCGATTGTGGCCAACAAACGCATGTCTGATGCGATTTTGGCGGCAATTCCCACTCACGCCACGCACATTATCGATCTCGGGTGTGGTGATGGCGTCTACACGGCCGAAATCGCAGTGGCGTTCCCGCATGCCCAGGTACGTGGCAATGATCCCGCAGCAGAAGCAATCAATGCGGCTCAATCGCGCTTCCCAGCGGTATCATTTGCGGTGGCCAATATCCTCGACGAGCAGCGCCACCCCACAGCCAGCGCAGATGTCAGTATTTTGCGCGGTGTGATTCACCATCTACCACATGATTCGCAGGTCAAGGCGATTGCCAATGCACGTCAACTGAGTAAACGCCTGATTATTTGTGAACCAAATGGCAATAATCCGATCCTCAAGTATATCGAAACACATTCGGCGTACCATATTGCCCACGAAGAGCAAAGTTTCACAACGGACACATTGGTGGCATGGTGTCGTGCGGCAGGATGGCAACGGATTGATGTACACTACATCGGCTTTGTGCCGTTTTTCTTCCCCGAATTACCAGCACGCCTCATCCATGCCGTGCAACCACTCCTCGAACGAATTCCTATCATCAATAAGTACCTTAGCGCCCAAATTGTGATTGTGTGCGAATAAGCATGTGGGAGTCAGGTTACAATACAGGCACATTCACCAACATACAGCAAAGGACGGTCTCATGAGTGCAGTCATTTCAGGTGCTGAGCCAATTGCCGTAGAAGCTGGCGCACAAGTCCTACGAAACGGCGGGAATGCGGTAGACGCAGCCGTCACATGCGCATTTGTACAGGGTATCGTCAATCCACAGATGTGCGGGATTGGTGGGTATGCACTGGCGCTCATCCAACAACCAAATCACGCTCCGGTGTTAATTGATGGACCTGCGCTTGCAGGGTCACTCGTCAAAGCAGATATGTGGGTTGATCACTATATTCGCCTGAGTCCTGATGGTTGGGGCTACTTTTTGCGCGACAAAGTAAACGACAAAGGATACACGTCAATTTGTACGCCGGGCACGGTACTGACCATGCACACCATTCTCAGCCGATACGGGACACGGAGCTGGGAATCAGTGATTGCACCAGCGATTGAGACTGCAGAACGTGGATTCATGGTCGATAGCCATTTGGCAGGTCGTTGGAAAGGGCGTGTCAAATACCCAGAGCAAGTGTCGATGCTCGAATATGTGACCAGTAACCGCGAAGCGAGTCGCATTTACTTGAAAGATGGCATGCCCTACGACGAAGGCGAAATCCTGAAAAACCCCGATTACGCCAATACCTTGCGCCATCTCGCCAAACACGGTGCCGATGACTTCTATCATGGTGAACTTGCACGCAAAATCAGCACAGACTTGGCTGCCAATGGATCGTATGTAACTGCGGCTGACCTCGATGAATATCGCGTCAGTGATGAGCAGGTGATTCGTGGCACGTATCGTGGCTACGATATTGTTACATCACAGGCACCGCACGGGGGACCAACGGTGGTCGAAATCCTGAACATTCTCGAAGGATTCAACATCAATGCATTGGGGCATAACAGCGCCGAATACATCTATTTGGTGGCGATGGCCATGAAAGCCGCATTCACGGATCGAAATGCGCATCTCGGCGACCCGCGTGCGGGCAAGGTACCCGTAGAGTGGATGATTTCCAAGGCGCGAGCGGCAGAGTGGCAAGCCCACATCAAGGCAGGCAAACCGATCACGGTGAGTGACACGCCAACCACTCCACCAGACACGACGCATATCAGTGTCGTCGACCACAACGGCATGTGCGTGGCATTGACGCATTCGTTGGGGATGTCTTCTGGGGTCATCACACCTGGACTAGGCTTCATGTACAACAATTCGATGGTCAACTTCCATCCATTCCCTGGGCATCGCAATTCAATCGCACCACGGGTAGGACGCACCACAGGCATGGCGCCGACTATCATCTCCAAAGACGGCAAGCCCATCCTGGTAGTTGGTGCACCCGGGGCATCGCGGATTATCACGGCGGTACTCCAGACCATCATCAACTTCATCGACTTCGGCATGAGTGTCAACGATGCAATTGCAGCACCCCGCATCGACTGTCAAGGCGACAACATCGTTTGTCAGCTACGCATCCCCGAATATATCTGTGCCGAGGTGCGCAAGCGACATCCGATCTCGCGCATTCCATTCAGTTATGGCGCAATGGCATTGGTCCATGCAGTTTCGTTGCGTGATGGCATCCTTCAGGGTGGTGCAGATCCGGGTTGTGCAGGCGTGGCGTTACACGTCTAGGATGTGGAGCTGATATGTATGATCTACAGTCGGTACAATTACCCAAAGTCAGTGGCGTACCACTACGTATACTGCGCTGGTTGCTCGAACAGCCGACGTCACGCGCATTGCTTGCGCCTGGACTGCTGAAAAACGCCGGTGTCACTGCCTTTCGTGCACAGCACGATGACAGCCCAGCAAGTAGTGAACCCGATGTCCACAGCGAATGGCCGAGTGCACCAATTGCTGAACCACACACAGTGAATGTCACTAGTACTATGCAACCGGGACCGTGGATATCGGCACATGATTTACACGAGGCATACGTCCAAGGAACTCGTTCACCGGTAGCAGTAGCTGAAGCACTCATCGCTGCTCGCCGCACTGCCGAATTTGCGACGCTCAACGCATTCATTGCATATGACGATGCGGCATTGCGCCGTGATGCGGCCGCGTCCCAGACCAGATATCAGAGCGGTACATCACGGGGGATCCTCGATGGAGTCCCGGTATCAGTTAAAGATGAATTTGCCGTCGCAAACTACGTCAGTGGCGACGGGACATCCTTTCTCGGACAAACTCCTGCTAGCACCGATGCAACCGCTGTGGCTCGTTTGCGGGCTGCGGGCGCATTGGTAGTCGGCAAAGGGCAAATGCACGAAATCGGCTTGGGAGTCGTAGGTACGAGCCGTGCGCATGGCCCCGCGCATAATCCGTATCTCCCAGCACACACAGCTGGCGGCAGTTCTGGGGGAGGTGCCGCCGCAACAAGCAGTGGGCTCGCCACCATTGCGCTCGGGGCCGATGGCGGTGGATCGATTCGTGTGCCAGCCGGGTTTTGTGGCATGGTCGGACTCAAAGGCACCTACGGTAGAATCTCGTCGCATGGAACTGCTGGAGTGGTGTGGAGCATGTCGAATCCGGGACCAATTGCGGCATATCCTGCAGATGCAGCGGCGGCATACATGGCCATGGCGGGTCTAGACCCCAATGATCCGCGCACACAAAAGCAACCACATCCAGTCGCACCAGATTTGTCGCGCCGTGATTTACGCAGCATCACGATTGGATACATGCCAGCATGGTTTGAACATGCGGATAGCGAAATTGTGCTGCACTGTCGTAGTATGCTGCACTACTTCCGTGCGGCGGGCGCCGATGTCCGTGAAATTCGCATAGCCGGACTCGAAGCAGCACGTGTGGCACACACCATTTTGATTACCAGCGAAATGATTCAAGCCCTTGATGCCGAGCTGGCGACCAACGGTCATTTACTGGCCGACGAAACACGCCTCTCATTGGCGATTTCGCGGGAATTCACGCCACTCGATATCACGCATGCGCAACAGACGCGTACCACATTTACACAAAGCCTACGTTCCGCATTTGCCACTGTTGATTTAATCGCCACACCGACATTTGGTTTATGTGCACCTGTGATTACTCCTGCACACATCCCGCACGGGTTGAGCGATTTGAGTAGTACGTTCGAAATCATGCGCTTTGCATTCGCCGCAAATTTGACCGGTGTACCCAGCATCAGCATTCCTGCAGGATTCAGCAAAGCAGGACTCCCGATCGGCTTTCAATTCATGGCTCGACCATGGCAAGAAGCCTTGCTACTCGAAGCCGCCCAGGTCGCCGAACAATGGCGTGCACATGTCCCACCCCGCATCTTTTTCAGTTGGTGACAATAAACACAACGGCCGCTGGCGCGATGCGCCAGCGGCCGTTGTGCGTTCGGACTAGGACGATTGTACATCAAAGAGCGTCGTTGATTCGGTAGCGCGACGCAGGACAGCATCCTTGAGCCACTGTTGTAATTCACTGTGTGTAAACGTGGCCCCCGTGGACACATTGTCCATCTGCAGACTGTGCTTGCCGATCATCTGGCGCAAATCATCGAGCGTGCCACTAGCACTCGGGGCTGCCGGGATCGTTGCGGAAGGATACCATGCCTTGACCCATGCGGTCAGTGCCGTGATTTCTGTTGCCCGTGTGGCAGCAATCGCTTTGGCAGCCGGTGATGTGTTGGCAAGTGCCGTGGCCAGCGCTTGTTCGTGTTGCAACATGTCGATGGCGCGTACCAACGTCTGCTCTTCTGGGCTTATTTGCGTACCATCAAAGCGCGTCACTCCACTCCCATCCATCATGCCCATGCCACCCATGCCGCCATTTGGCATCATGTCGCCACCCCACCCCTGGTCTCCGCCACGACCACCCATGCCGTCGTGATTACCATGCCCACCACGACCACCGCGGCCGCCGTGACCTCCACGGCCACCACCCATGTCATCGTCCATCATGCCACCGCCGTTCTGATCCATGTGCATGCCGCGCTGTGGCTGTGGCAATGTGATGAGTCCAGTGGCATTTGCCGCGAACAATCCGCCAGTGGTGATGGCGCCTGCGGCCAACAATGTAGCGCCCGTAATCCCGATAATGCGTACCCAATCACGTTTTTGTGTAGTCATGTTATTCCTTCACTTCCGTTGCTACAGATGCAGTGGCTGGCTGTGCGGGTGTTGCAGGTGCAGCAACCGGAGCAAAGCGCCAGCGATCAATCAATCGAATCACACCCCAGACTACCAAGAGAATCACACCAATGCGAATTGCGAGTCGAGCTATCATGAGGATAATCCCCAGGATCATTACTGTTGTCATCGAAGTACACTCCTTTTCGTATCGTAGTCGCCACTGAGTGGCTGACATCTACACTATAAATCGCGTACATCAATATTCAATGTGCAAGTTGTTCAAGAATTCATCAAGGAACGTTCAGCGTACTCATCTGCAATTCATGTGTGCCTACATCAACAGGATTGTGCGTGTTTTGACTATAATGGAGAAAAGTATCGAGATAGGGTGATTCACATGCAGACGCTGAAGTTTCGTGACGTTGCAGCCAAACCCATTCATCTACGCGACCACACATTGTATATTGGTGCATCACCTATCTCGCCAGAATCATTCGTCACAGGGAATAACTGGCATGTCTCTGCACAGACGCTTAAAAGTCATTTAGACGCACGTGCTGCACTCTATGGTGAACCATTTCATATTCCCA
The DNA here is from genome assembly GCA_964539815.1 of uncultured Klebsiella sp. Lineage (GTDB taxonomy): Bacteria > Chloroflexota > Chloroflexia > Chloroflexales > Roseiflexaceae > UBA965. Next base: position 26,914 of record CAZIKU010000004.1, read on the forward strand.
CTGCCGCAGCCATTTTTGATTGTACGCATGAGTTAGATGCACTAGGGCATTTTTTACCACTCATTACCATCCTCGACACCCCACAGCGACAGACATTTATGACGCGCTTGAATGCCCTCTTGCACGATAGCAGGTTACGGATTACCACCGCACCACACGCATCGGTACGCAATCTGCCGTTGAGTGCACGTGCGTTAATCGCAGGACAAATGGTGATGTGCTTTTTTTATCGCGGCGATATTATTGAATCGATTCTCAACACCAATCCTGCATTCGTGTTGTTTCATACCCGTAGCGAATACGAACGCAACGGCGGCGTGGGGGGTGGATGTTATGACCCACGCGCACATCAGATACAGTTGCAGGTATCCCGACTCTATGAAGGTTTCTTCGCTGATATCCCAGAGGTCTGCCCACTACTCCACGAATTCGGCCATATGCTCGACGGCACCAGTATGCGGCAAATGGCATATGCAGAATGTCGTGGCGAACTGCCCTTACTAAGCGCTACTCAACGCACAGCGTTTGCGCAGGCGAAAGCGAGCGAATACGCACATTACATGGCGCACTATCATGGGCGTGCCACGAGTACACACCACCCACTCGGCCATCCGTATGTGTTTCAAACAGATGGTGAGTTTTTGGCTGGATACTGGGAACTCTTTTGGCGCAATCCACATACGATGGCACAGGTCTGCCCGCAGCTTTTTGCGGTCTGGAGCGAGTATACGCAGTGTGATCCGCGCCAGGCACTCACGCGCGATTATCTCGGTTATGTCAACGGAAATCGTGCATTTTATGGCAGTGGCGAGCGGCCATGGCCGAGTAGCATCCGCTATCACATTAGCTAGTGACGCGGGAGTTGCAACACGAACGTTGTGCCCTGTCCAAGTCCGGCGCTGGTGACTGTCAAGCTGCCACCATGTGCCTCGGCAATAGCACGAGATATCGTCAATCCCACACCGGCACCACCCGTCGCACGGGTGCGCGATGGGTCAACTCGATAAAATCGTTCAAAAATATGATCGAGATGCTTGGCATCGATGCCGATGCCATTATCGCGTACGCGACACCAAACCATGCGGGCATCGTGTCCAGTGGTTATTTCGACGACACCTGCACTCGTTACTGCACGCAACGCGTTGCTGAGTAAGTTGACCAAGATTTGGCTGATGCGGTCGCTATCGCATTGGAGTGGCTCGGCAGGGTTCTCGTGAGTGATAGTCAAAGTGACCGCTTTTTCATCGAATTGTGGTTGCAACAGTCCTTGCACACGAGTGACAATTTCGTGCAAATCGCTGTTTTGCAAATTCAACGAAAGTGACCCAGATTCTGCACGTGAAAGGGCTTGCAAATCATCGACCAGGCGTTGCATGCGCGCTGCTTCATCACGAATGATTGTGTACGTTTTGTTGTTGGGCAAAATCACACCGTCGATTAAGCCTTCAGCATACCCACCAATTGACGCAAGTGGTGTGCGCAATTCGTGGGCAACATCACCAATAAGCGTAGCACGTCGGTGTTCGGCGTCTTTCAAGGCGGCAGCCATATAATTGAATTGCTGCGCAAGAGCCTGGATTTCGGTAGTACCTGCAGGCACATCCATATGCGTGAAATTCCCCGCCGCCACACGTCGACTTGCAGCAATGACGGTCAGCAGCGGTGCAACAATCACTCGTGCAGACGTCACACTGACGGCCACTGCAGCAATTGAAGCAACCCCTGCTGCAATCCACATGGCCCGCCATACAGCCTGATTGTAGACACGTTCGATGGTCATGCGATTCATCGGACCGTGTGGTTCATTCCGCTCAAATTCATCTTGGAGTTGCTCATCATTGACGATACGATCACGGATGCGTGGTGTCACCAGAAACGTCACAATCATGAACGACGCCATAGTCAGGAAGATAACAAAAAAATGCGCTATCAGAAAGCGCGAGCGCAACGTATTCACGATTGTCTCCAACGATAACCCGCACCACGCACCGTTTCGATAAAGCGTGGACTGGTAGGATCTTCTTTGAGTTTGCGTCGTGCATTCGCAATATGGACGTCGACGACGTGATCATCGCCATAATAGCTCACACCCCATACATGTTCGAGGAGTTGCGCACGCGTAAACAAGCGACCTGGCGCAGTCGCTAATAGCAGGATGAGGCGAAACTCGGTACTGGTGACGGCGATTTCATCACCGGACAGCCGGATTTCATGCCCTTCGACATCAATTTCCAGCTCGTCGAAGCGCAACACCTTTGTCGTCGACTGTGTCACACGTGAACGACGCAACACGGCCCGGATGCGTGCAATCAGTTCACGCGGGGAGAATGGTTTGGTCAGATAGTCATCTGCGCCGATTTCGAGCCCGACCACGCGATCGACCTCATCGGCGCGCGCCGTAAGCATGATGATATACACTTCGGACGAAGTGCGAATACGACGACAAACTTCGATGCCATCAATTTCCGGCAACATCAAATCGAGGACGACCACGTCAGGTGGTGATTGTGCCACACTTGCCAGGGCATCTTTGCCGTTTGTGGCCTCGCGGACGGTATATCCTTCACGTTCGAGGTACGCACGAATGAGTTCCCGCAACGGGGCTTCATCGTCGACCACTAAAACTGTTGGCATGATTCACTCCTGTCCCACATGTGCAACATGCAACCATGCGGCATACAGCTGTTGTTGCTGTGCAGTCACATCATGACCGAGATGCCAGCGCAAGGTATGCAACGGCGTCTCCGCCACAGCCAATGGTACCACACGCAGTTCGTCACGGCGAAAGTAGGCCAATTCAACGGTTTGTTGCGGTACACATTCGAGTATGCGCGCTTTGAAACGAGTTGCATCGACACGCGCACCATTCAAGGCGACAATCTCATCAAAAGGCGACACACCAGCAATGGCCGCCGGCCCCCCGGGGGTCACCACAGTCACAACCGCACGTCCTGCATCGTTTTTGACGCGCATGCCTAGTGTGACTGCGCCTTCATCACCGGCGGACCACTGCAACTCGAGTCCAACCACAGCTGCAGGGACTGCATAATCGAGCTCGGCAGTGCCATGAATGTACTGAGCGAAAAAGTGCACAACCGCTTCGTGCTGCCCACCGACGAGGTCACCGATCAACTGAATCATCGTATCGTCTTCGGGAATACCCGGTTGTGTGAGTGGGTAGCGTGCTTCGAGTACACGCAGAACATCGTCGAAACTCCGCGTGCCGTGACTGAGTTGGCGAATAAGCATGTCGAGTGCGAATGTGACCACCGCACCTTTGATGTAGTACGAAATACTCACATTGGGACTGTTTTCGTCGGGGCGATAATAACGAATCCAGGCATCAAAGCTTGCATCAGCGAGACTTTGCAGATGGCGGCCAGGCGTGCGTTGGACACTCGTGATATCTTCGGCGAGGAGTTCGAGGTAGCGTTGTGGGGAAATCAATCCGGCACGACACATGATGAGATTGTCGTAATAGGAGGTCACGCCTTCGGCCAACCAGAGCTGGCGTGTATAGTTCTCTTGGAAGTAATCAAATGGACCGAGCGGTGCAGGTCGTATGCGCTTGACATTCCAGGTATGAAAAAATTCATGGGTAATCAACGACAGGATTTTTTCGTAGTCGCGCGGCTTGACGAATCCCCACTTATCACACAGACACACCGTACTATTGCAGTGCTCGAGTCCACCATACATCCCATCAGCGAGGTGCAAAATGAATGTATATCGCGCATAGGGCATGGTCGCAAAGTGTGACCGTACTGCCCGCACGATCCGTTCGATGTCGTGCACCAATACATCGATTTGTTCGTTGCCATGCCCCCAGATCACCACCTCATGGGGCACATTTTCCACATAAAAACGCACAAACTGATGCGTCCCACATTCAAACGGCGCATCATATAGTGCATCATACGATGGCGCAACAAAGGACCATGTGGCCACACTTGCACGAATCTCGGGTGCAGACACACTATCGAGTTGCGTAGCCACATGCCAGTGACCTGGAGTGAGGATCGTGACATTCATTGCATTGGCATACCCGATGACGCACATGCATACCGCAGCCGGGTTAAAAAACGCATGCGTATCATCGACATGATTCGTGCGTACCGTCAAATCATATGCGTAGACGGTGTAGGTCACTACCACCGGCTGATCTGGCACATGACCGGTAATTTGCCAGGTGCATTTGTCAACTTTTTGCCAGGTGCAGGCCGTATCACCTTGATGTGCGGCAAATTGTTGTACATGCCGCGCATATTCGCGCACCATATAAGACCCAGGCGTCCACACAGGGAGTTTGAGTGAACATATGGCACTTGGTTGCGGAATTGCGATGGTAACCACGAGATGGTGTGCCGTATGTGCCAATGTCGAAATGGTGTAATGAAGTGTGTTCATACAGTGTATGGTGCAAATAAATGAACGACCAGCGGGGTCAGTTCGTGCGGATACTGTTGAATGCGCAACAACACGTCGAGCACATCAACTGCCTGATTCCGGCAGTCGTACATGGCTTGGGCAGCCGGCAAGACGCGTGCATCACCCACACTGGCACGATACGCATAGTAGTCGCGTACGTAGCGAATGCGTGTAGCAAACATGCGCGTACTCCCACTCGATGTATGCCGCGGGTAATGAAAAAACAGGTATTCATCGAGCATTGCATACGTTGCATCAGCAAGTGAGGTGGTATAGTACTGTGCCAAAAAGAGTGCCCATTCATGGATGGCCCGACCGCGTTGACGAATCGCACTTTTGCTGGTGTGCTGTGTCGCGAGCCATTGCTCGTACTCACGGAGATGCAGTTGGCTTTCACGTAGTGCCAATTCGATGACAAAGACGGCATCGCCATCAATCGCTTTGTTGATTTCCATCGGCATTGGTGGCGTCGGCACATCGATGATTTGGGATGCCTGAAATTCGGCATCCTCGAAGGCTGCGTAGGTCATACCACCATTGGTTGCATCACCACTCGTCAGTGGCGCATGACGCAGTGAATTCATCAGCTCGGGAACCGATGGCAGTACCCGTTGCATGACAGCCGTGAGAATGGCCATGTGGTCGTCTTCGGATTCGGCACGGAGCATTTTGCGGCGTTCCGATTCGTTGAATAATTTCAACAACGTTATCGACCATTGCCGCAATGCGGGATGACGGTTGGCAAATAGCGACACAAACGTATCGCTGTCGATATCACCATCGCCCCACAAGGCTGCATCTAATTCATCACCATCATCAAAGTCATCGCTATCACTGTCGAGCGCCGCCGTATATGAATCACTGTCGCCAAATGCATCATCGTGATCATCGTGTACGACATCATCGTCTTGATCGTCGCTTGCATATTGCACATCGTAGACACCTTGGGCAATGGCGTCATCGATGGTATGTGTATGGTCGAGGCGGGTATCCACCGGAAACACGCGTTGCGACGCATTATCATCGTATTGCGTATCGATAAACATGCGCACTGCGGAATAGCGCAGGGCAATACCATCCCACAACCCCTGATCATGATCAGCAATACGCCGGATTCGCAACGCCTGTTGCAACTCATTGATGCGTACACGCAACAAATCAAGCCGCGAAACAATCACGGGTGTCGGCGCATGAGCATTCAGCAATGCCTGCCAAGGCAGTGGTGGGTACGCATTGCGCCATGCTGCCTGTGCATACAACGCAAGTACGCGCACGTACACCGCATCGAGATTTTGGGTTTCTTGCCAGCGTGTGCGCAAACGTGTAGCAATATCACTGCCAATCAACACCGTGTCAGCCAAGCGCATGGATGCCGTTCGGTCTACATGTAACACAATGCGACACTGCTGTTGCCAACGCACTTCGACGATGATGTGATCGCCATGGACGAATGCATGGTCTGCATACCAGCCATGTAACGACAGGATGTCCGGGCCATGTGATGAACATGGCAATACCGCATCACCGAGGTAAATGGGTACGTCGTCAGGAACGAATGGCTCGAGCCACTCACGCAACACGTATTCACCATCGATGGCGTATCGGTCTGGAATGACGCGAAATCGGATACCATGCACGGCATCTTTGTACGCAATATAGTCATCTGCGCCCAGCGGAATCCACCCGAGCGTGCGTGGATTGGCATTGAGCAACACACGCACCATTTGGTGAAGTTTGGCATGCTGTATCTGGTATTGCGTGGTCAACGCCGCCACCAGCGCCGACAGCGATTGTACGCCACGCACATCTGTAGCGAGCTGTTGCAATGAAACGGTCAACGTCCGTTTGAAATGTGCCATGGTTGCCTCGTTTCAATCACACACGGGTGTGTTGAAAAATTATACCACGACCATCTACGCTTCTTCGGCACGATCAACTGCATCGAAGACCGCACTGACGATACTTGCCGTATCAATGTTGAAATGCTGGTAGAGTGCATCTCGTGCACCAGATTGACCGAAATCATCGACACCGAGACTGGTCACCGGTGCACCATAAACGCTCCCCAACCACGCAAGTGCGTGCGATGCTGCATCATGGACAGTCACCATTGGGATGCGGCGCTTGTGATCAGCAAACAGCCATGGGAATGGATCGTTTTGCCCCTCTTTGCGAGCACGGACATAGCGCTCGTACAACGCACGGGCACTGACGATGTTGACCACATCAACTGCCACGCCTTCGTGCCACAGCTGATTGGCCGCCGCCAACACCTCGGGCAGTACGGTGCCACTCGCACACAGCATGACACGCGGCGCATCGGCGAGTTCGGGATGCGATTCTGTCCACGTACTCAGGACGTATGCACCTGATAACGCCTGCGTACGCACCGTATCAATGCCAATGCGCTGACACGCAGCAACAAACGGGGATTGGTCGATGGGTCGAGTGCTCAAGCGCAAATACAACGGTCGCCCATGGTCACGGTCAAAACACTGACGCACACCATCCAAAAGAAACCACTCTAACTCACCAGCATAGCACGGCTCAGCCATCAACAACTTGGGTAATTCGATGCCAACAGATGCAGTAATGGTTGATTGATGCGCCCCACCCTCAGGCGCGAGTGTAACCCCCGAGGGGGTCCCCGCGACGATGAATTTTGCTCCAGAGTAGACTGCGTAGATGAACGCATCGAGCCCGCGTAACACGAATGGATCGTACACAGTGCCAATGGGCACCAGTGGTGCCCCCAACAGCTCATGTGACATGCCGGTGACACCCAACATCATGAACAAATTCATCTCGGAGATGCCTAATTCGATGTGTCGCCCACTCGATGAACGTTGCCACTTGAGCAAGCGTTGTGCTTCACTTTCGTAGTCTGGAATATCCGTCAACGGCGAATAGACGCCAAAGCGATTAATCCAGCCACCCAAATTCGTTGACACCGAGACGTCCGGTGATGTGGTAACCATGTATTTAGCCAAGGACGGGATATCGCCGAAGCGCACAAGCAATCGGCCAAATGCGTCCTGGGTGCTTACCTGCTGCGGCATGCCTAAATCGACTCGTTCAGGAATATCAATCGTAGGGCATGCAGGCACTTCGTCCTCGTGTAGGCGTTGGGCAACTTCCGTACACAGCACCCCTTCGGCACTATCTGATGCAAAGCCGGCCCATACATCATCGGCATCAATGCCCATCTTGCGGCGCAAGGATTCCATTTGTTCGCTACTCAACAACATGGAATGATTGAGTGGATGCCCAGCAATTGGCAGTCCCCAACCTTTGATGGTATAGGCAAAAACCACTGTGGGGCGACTCATATCACGCGAGACCTCGTCGAATATCTCGCACATGGTATCGAGGTCGTGCCCACCCAAATTGGCGATTACATCAGGCAATTCATCATCTGGCACTTTGGCCAACAGCAATGCCAACGTCGTACGGTCTGCTTCATTGGCGTTGAGCAAGCGTTCGCGCAATTCGGGGCCACTCAGGCGAATCGATGACTGGTATTCCTCGTTACTCATATCGTCAATGCGTCGGCGCAAGGCATCACCACCAGGCATGTCGTACAACTTTTGCAACTTGTGACCGTATTTTGCTTCGAGCACGCGCCACCCGTTTTGGGCGAATAATTTCTTGAGGCGAGCTGCACGAATCCCCGGGACAACGCGGTCTAAACTCTGACGGTTGAGGTCAACGACCCACACCACTTGACCAATCCCATCGAGGGCTTCGTCGAGGAGCGCTTCCCAGACATTGCCTTCGTCGAGTTCGGCATCACCGACAACAGCCACAAAACGACGGTCAGGAATTGCCGCATGATGATCCCGCAAAAACCGCTGTGTCAACGAGGCAAAGAGCGGTGCCACAACGCCCAGTCCCACCGAACCAGTGGAAAAATCGACACGTTCGGGGTCTTTGGTGCGACTCGGGTATGACTGCAACCCGCCGTACTCACGCAACGTGGTCAGATAGCGTTTGGACAAATTCCCCAACAAATATTGAATCGCATGAAAAATTGGCGATGAGTGTGGTTTGACCGCAATGCGGTCACCTGGTCTGAGAAAGTGGAAGTACAAGGCCGTCATCAAGGTGACGGTCGATGCCGAAGAGGCTTGATGCCCACCGACTTTGGTGCCATCGTGATTGGGGCGCACATTGTTGGCATGATGAATCATGTTGGTGGCGAGCCACAACACACGTTGTTGGATTGATTCGAGGGTGCGCAGGCGTTGACGTGTCATTTTCGGCGTGGCCACAGATGCGGCGGCGATGGCATCATTTACTTTCATCGTCTTGCTCCTTGCAGCGTCGTTGCAGAAAGATACGCTGAACCTACCTCAATCATACGGTATTTCTGACACGTGCTTTCACGCATATGGTTATGATATCGAAAATATATACACCGATTATTCCGTTCTCGTAGCATCGTATTGCGCAACGATATTCATAAAACCAAGTACAATAGCAAGGTATTCATTTTGTAGTGCTGGAATTCATTATGTCACGTAATTTACAACTCGAAGCACTCACAACCACTGCGGAGTGGGATATTATTATTGTTGGTGGTGGCGCAACAGGGCTTGGCATTGCGGTCGATGCAGCAAGTCGTGGTCACAAAACACTTCTCCTCGAAGCGCACGACTATGCCAAAGGGACATCGAGTCGTTCGACCAAATTAGTGCATGGTGGTGTACGCTATTTGGCACAAGGCAATATTTCACTGGTCTACGAAGCACTCCACGAGCGCGGACGTCTGCGTGATAACGCACCGCATCTCGTCCGTGTCATGCCTAATGTTGTCCCGGCATACTCATGGTTTGATATGCCGTTTTATGGCACTGGACTGTTGCTCTATAGCGTCATGGCTGGTCGATTGGGATTTGGCTTTTCCCGATTAGTGAGTGCCAAAGAAGCATTATCGCTGGCACCCACGTTGACCGCCACGGGACTCAAGGGTGGCATCATCTACTACGATGGTCAATTCGATGATTCACGCCTCGCTATGACGCTGATGCGTACCGCGCAAAATCATGGTGCAGCACTCATCAACCACATGCCGGTGGAGCAGTTCATCCACAACGAGCAGGGGCGCATCAGTGGTGTCGTCGCCAGAGATGCGTTGAGCGGCATATCGTTTACCTTCAAAGCCAAAGCCATCATCAATGCCACAGGCATATTTGTGGATCAGTTGCGTAGCTTGGATGATCCCAAATCCAAAGCACTCCTCGCACCCAGTCAGGGAATCCACATTGTCGTTGACCGCTCGTTTTTACCAGGTGACCATGCAGTCATGATTCCCAAAACAGCAGATGGACGGGTCCTCTTTGCGGTACCGTGGCATGACTGTGTGGTGATTGGTACTACGGATACGCCCATGCCTGCCCCCGAACTAGAGCCACGGGCACTGGCAAACGAAATTGAATTTGTGCTCAGTCATACCGAAAAGTACCTGCGCCGTCGCCCACAGGCGCATGAAATTTTGAGTGTATATGCGGGTCAACGCCCATTAGTAAAAGCCGGCGGCGATCAGGGCAATACCAAGTCGTTGTCACGCGACCACACCATCGTCATTTCTGCAAGTGGTTTGATGACCATCACCGGGGGCAAGTGGACGACGTACCGCCATATGGGCGAAGATGCTGTCAACAAAATCGAAGCATCCGCAGGACTCACCCCACGCCCATCCGTAACCAAACAGTTACGTCTACACGGCTATAGCACCCAAAAAGATGTCGATCATCTACAGGTCTATGGCAGTGACGCCACAGAAATCCGCGCACTCGTCCAGCATGATGCCCGCCTAGGTGAGCGCATCCACCCAGAGTTGCCCTATATTGGCGCCGAAGTGGTGTGGGCTGTACGCATGGAACAAGCGCAGACCGTCGAAGACGTGTTGGCACGACGTATGCGTGCATTGATTATCAACGCAGCTGCCAGTATTGCCTGTGCACCGTTCGTGGCACAACTGATGGCTCACGAATTAGGCAAAGACAAGACCTGGGAAGAATCCCAGGTCTCGGCATATACCACAGTAGCCAACGGGTATCGTTTGGGCTAGCCGCGACGTTTGTTGATTTCGGCAATGAGTGCGGGGACGACTTCCAACGCGTCCCCTACAATCCCGTAGCTAGCAACGCGAAAAATCGGCGCATCGGCATCTTTGTTGATAGCGACAATGATACGCGACGAACGCATCCCGGCCAAATGCTGAATCGCACCCGAGATTCCCACTGCCACATACAACTTGGGGCTTACCGTTTTGCCGGTCTGCCCGACTTGATGCTCGTAGGGCACCCAGCCTGCGTCCACGATTGCACGTGAAGCACCGTAGGCACCACCAAAGGCTTCCGCAAGGGCAGGAATCAAGCGTGTGTAGTTTTCGGCATTGCCCAGACCACGCCCACCCGACACGATAATGGTCGCATCGCTCAAACTCACTCCACCCTGGGCCCGCTGGTTGCTCACTACCGTGACGCCACTCTGGATGCCAGTCACTGCAATGGGTTGAATGGGAGCAGATTGTGCACTAGGGGCAGCCTCAGCATGCGTCTGTTTACGCACCGACGCAATTACCGGCGACTGTGTGTACTGCCACGTGGACAAGACATTACCGGCATGCGATGCACGTACAACTTCGACGGTCGTTCCCTGGATGCGGATATCACTGACATCGACAGCCAACGCACCACCGCATTCTGCGGCCAATGCAGCACTCACATCACGCATACGCATCGTCGTGGTAGTGAGTACGACATCTGCAGGATGCGTACGGAGTGCGTGCACAAGTGCACTCGTCACGGCATCTGCGGCACGACCCGCTAGGACCGCATCGTCGATGGTGTAGACATTAGCCACCCCATACCGGGCGGCATCTGCGGCAAGTGAAGCCACATTTGTCCCAACGACCACAGCCGTTGTCGTGCCAAGTGAAAGCGCACGTGCGATTAATTCACGTTGTGCACTGGTCACGACGTTGTCTGGGGTTTGGTCGATTACAACCCATATTGTTGCCATATCAAACCTCCCTTACAACGCCTGATCGGCACTAAGCCGATCAACCAAGGCAGCGACTTTGCTCGCCACATCTGCACCTTCAATGATTTCGCCACTTTTGCGTGCAGCCGGGGGCACGCGGTCGTGCAAGCGCGCCACAGACGGCACCTGCACGCCGAGTGCGTCGACGGTCACCGTTGGCACTTCGGCTTTGGCGAACTTGCGGACACGCAACAGCGAGGGGAAGCGTGGCTCGGTATCGCCTTTGGAGATGCTGAGCACCGCCGGGAGCGACACGCGCACCACTTCTTGTTCGTCTTCGAGGACACGTTCGACTTCGAGATGCGTTTCGCTACTCGAAAGGATGCGTGACACGTAGGTGACATGCGACCACCCCATCATGCGCGCAATCATGGGAGCCATGGCAGCACTATCATCATCGGTGGCGTTGCGTCCACAGACAATGAGTTGGGGGGCAGCAGTGCGTTTGGCAGCAGCCGTCAATATCGTGGCTGCGGCGTATACGTCGATTTCTTGGGTGTGGTGTACCAGCAACGAGTCCGTGGCACCCATTGCCAGGGCACGACGGATTTGGTCAACCCAGTCGTCACCTCCGAGTGACACCACCGTAACTTCGCCGCCGAGTGAATCATTGATTTGCAGGGCAGCTTCCATGGCGTATTCGTCAAAGAGATTCGTAATCATCTCGATGCCGCTTGCGTCGATGGCTTTTTGTGGGGTAATCGCGACGGTGTTGTCACGTGGCACTTGTTTGAGACAGACCACGATATTCATAGTTATTCTGCCTCCCATTCAGCCTTGTTGTAGGCAGGCAACTCACAGCGCAACTTGGGGGCAATTTCGCGACTGCCGAGGGCGTAATCAGCTTGTAGGAGTTCCTGAAGTTCGCGTGTGCCTTCATAGATGACGCCACCGCGCGAATTGCGCAAGAAGCGCTCGACGGGATACTCATCGGAGAAGCCGTAGGCGCCATGAATTTGTACTGCATCATCGGCAGATTCCCAACTCGATACCGTCGCATGCCATTTGGCCAATGTGGTTTCACGCGTGTTGCGGCGCCCGGCGTTTTTCATCCAGCCAGACTTGTACACGAGCAAGCGCCCCATGTCCATCTTGCGTACCATGTGGCTTATCATGCGCTTGACCAGCTGGTGATCGCCGATTGGTACGCCGAACGTGTGTCGTTCCTTGGCGTATTTTACTGCGGCTTCGAGCGATGCTTGAATCAAACCAACCGCACCCGCAGCCACCGTGTAACGACCACTATCGAGTGCCGTCATGGCTATTTTGAAGCCTTCGCCTTCTTCGCCGAGGCGGTTGGCAACAGGGACGCGTACGTCCTGCATGACGACTCCACCCGTGTTACCGGCACGTACACCTAGTTTGCCGTGGAGCGGATAGGTAGAGAGGCCTGGCATGCCTCGTTCGAGGACAAAACAGGAAATGCCACGGTTCCCCTTGGAGGGGTCTGTTTTGGCAAAGACGACGAAGGTATCAGCGATGTCCGAAAGACTAATCCAGATTTTTTCACCGTTGAGGACGTAGTGATCGCCGTCACGACGCGCAGTTGTTTCCATTGCACCTGCATCAGTACCGCTGTTTGGCTCGGTCAAGCCATACGCACCGATTTTTTTGCCTTGGGCTTGCGGGACAAGGAATCGTTGTTTTTGTTCTTCGTTGCCCCATTGAAAAATCGTCATGGAATTGAGGCCAATGTGTACACTCGCAACCACGCGCAAGAAGCTATCGACGCGCTCGAGTTCTTCGCACAGTACAGCAAGGGCCAAGTAATCCATCCCTGCGCCACCGTACCGGACGGGCATACAGATACCGAGGAATCCGAGCTTGCCCATTTTTTCAATTAATGGACGTATGTATGTGCGTGTTTCGGGGCCTTCGCCATGTGCAGCACCACTGCGATCCCATTCGCGGATATGTGGCAATACTTCACGTTCGGCAAAGTCACGTACCGTCTGACGCAACATATCGTGCTCTTCGTTGAGGAACATATCATAATTGGCGGTGAAGTCCATCATTGACTCCTGTTTCACTAAAATTTCACAAGCCGTCCATATTATAGCCGATTTTAATCACCGTTAATTTTGTCTATCGACAGCATTGATTGCCCGTGTTACATGGTACACTGATAGAAATCTTTTCGCAGTGAGCTGAGGTTTTATGCGACAGGCAATTAGTGTCATTCCCGTAGCCGGAATCGGAGAAATCGAAGTCGGGAGTAGCATCAGTTCAATCATTCTCAGCGCACTTGCCACCCAACAACTCCCACTCGTCCACGATGATGTTATCGTCATCACGCAAAAAATCGTCTCGAAAGCAGAAGGACGCATCGTCGATCCTGCGACCTACGAGCCATCCCATGTGGCCAAAATGGCTGCTGCCCAAGGTCACAAAGACGCCAATTACTACGAAGTCGTCCTGCAGGAAAGCAAGCGGATTGTCAAGATGGATCGTGGTGTCCTCATCTGCGAAACGCACCATGGTCTGATATGCGCGAATGCGGGTGTCGATGAATCCAACGTGGATGGCGGGCGCAGAATCACCTTGCTCCCGGTCGACCCTGACCAATCGGCACGTGCCATCCGTGATGTGGTAATGCAGGCTACAGGTGTGCGCGTGAGTGTCATTATTTCAGATACCTTTGGACGTGCCTGGCGTGAAGGGCAAATCAATGTGGCCATTGGCGTCGCTGGAATATCCCCACTCGATAGCTATGCAGGCATCGCCGACCCATACGGCTACCAGATGCAGGCGAGTATTCTCGCCATTGCCGACGAAATTGCCGGTGCGGCTGAGCTCGTGATGGGCAAAATCGACCGCGTGCCTGTGGCGGTAGTACGCGGCGTCACCTATACGTCTACGGACGATGCCAGCGCACAACAACTGATTCGCCCACCAAACAAAGATCTCTTCCGTTAACTGTGTCGGTACGTATGCCCACTTCACTCCATGATGCTATCAACCAGCGCCAGACGGTTAGACGCTTCAGCGACACGCCGCTGACGAGCACACAACGTGATGCGCTCATCGAGGCAGCAGCACTCGCTCCATCCCCACATGGGCGGCAACCGTGGATGTTTGTAGAGATAGGGCATGGCACACCACGCCACCGTCTGTGTGAAGCCATGAGTAGCACATGGCGCACACAGCTGGCACTTGATGGAAGTGATGCAGATACCATCAATAAACGCATTGCTGCGTCGACGCAACGAATTGTAGATGCGCCATTACTCATCATGCCGTGTGTAGACATGCATCTGCTTGATGTGTACCCAGACCCTCAGCGCCAGCATGCGGAATACATCATGGCCGTACAGAGCATCGGATGTGCCATTGAACACATGCTCCTCACCGCAGTAGCACTCGGTTTTGCTGGTGGATGGATGTGTGCGCCACTTTTTTGTGCCGATATCGTCCGGGATGTATTCGCCCTCCCAGCGCATGTCATTCCGCAGGCGTTAATACCATTTGGGTATCTGGCACAGGCGCCACAACGGCGCCCCAAACGTAATGCGAGTGAATTTTTATATGTCATTCCTGCTGACAATCACAGCACCTGAACTTTTTTGGTAGAATAGAGAAATGCATACACCACCACAAATACCCAATACTTCGCACAAAACCATCGTCTTTTCAGGCGGTGTCGGGGCAGCACGATTCCTCGAAGGGCTCGTACAAATATTGCCTCGTGATGCCGTATGTGCCATTATCAACACGGGTGATGATGTTGAAATGCATGGACTTGTCATCAGTCCAGATGTCGATATCGTGCTCTGCACACTAGCCGGCATCATCCACCCGACACAAGGGTGGGGGATTGTCGATGACAGTGATCACTGTATGCACATGCTGGGCAAACTTGGGGCACCGACATGGTTTATGCTCGGCGACAAAGACTTGGCACTCCACATCCAGCGCACTGCACTGCTCAAACAAGGCTGGAATGCAACGCAAATCGCGGAACACTTCCGTCAGTGCCTCGATGTACCGGCGCTGTTGTTGCCGATGTCACATGAATCGGTGCAGACACACATTTCAACACCATCAGGCGACGTACACTTCCAAGAATATCTCGTACGTGATCGCGCCCGCTCACAGATTACTGGTATCACGTATCGTGGCATCGCACAGGCACAGGCCACTGCTGAAGTGATGCATGCCCTGACCAATGCCAGTGGGATTATCATTGCACCGAGTAATCCGTTTGTCAGTGTGGGTACAATTCTGGCCCTCCCTGGGATCCGCAATCAATTGATGAATGCGCGCGTGCCACGAATCGCCATCAGTCCAATTGTGGGCGGGAGTGCCATCAAAGGACCAGCGGTGGCGATGCTCCAGCATGCTGGCGTCGAAATATCGGCTGTCGGCATTGCCAAACTCTATCAAGGGTGTATCGATGGCATGGTCATCGACACGGTGGATGCCGACCTTGCACCACGGATTACCGAACTCGGTATGAAAGTCTGCATCACAGACACCATCATGCGCGATAGCGAGCGCAAAGCTGCCTTGGCAACGACCTGTTTGCGTTTTATGACGGAATTGAGATGATTACCGCAATTGTGCCATTCAAGACACTCGAAGAGGCGAAAAGTCGCCTTTCATCGGTGTTGTCACCAGCAGATCGCCGCGCATTGGCGTTAGCCATGCTCGATGATGTGTTGACTGCACTCGCCCAAAGCCAAAGTGTGAGCACCGTGTTGGTCACTGCGAGCGATGGCGCTGCCCATGCATTGGCCGCATCGCGTACTATTCAGTGCATCCATGATGTGGGCACTAACTTAAATCATTCCATCCAACTGGTCATCGAACAACTCGATCAGTCCACGCCTGTGTTGGTCATGCACGCCGATTTACCACTCGTCGAAGCAGACGACATTGACGACTTTGTCAATCGAATGCCCAGTAATGGCGTCGCATTGGCCGGGTCACATGATGGGGGTACTACCGCCATCGCCTGCAATGCCGTGAGTCGCATGCACTGGTCGTTTGGCGAAGGAAGTCTCCGACGCCACATGGCGGCTGCCAAAGCATCAAACATGCCGGTAATAACGATCCGCGAGGGACCAATCACATTCGACATCGACCGACCCGTCGATTTTTATCGGCTGTGCAAAGATCCCGGTGGACGGCAAACTGGACGGTTGTTGTCACGATTAGGCATACAACCGCCGTCAGTGGTAGAGTAGTAGTAACGCGCATACAGGCAAGGGGTAAAACATGGGAATCATCGGTTACGCAGCTGCACTCGAACAATTTCATCCCACCGAACTGTTGCAGTACACGGCACTCGCTGAGCAACACGGATTCGGTGCAGCCATGGCCGCCGATCACTTCCAACCATGGGTCCCACAACAAGGGCATAACGCATTTGTGTGGAGCTGGATGGCCGCACTGGGTGAACGCACTTGCCAGATGACATTCGGACCTGGAGTTACCTGCCCGAGTTTCCGCTATCATCCAGCGGTCGTTGCACAAGCCGCAGCCACCCAAGCAGCCATGACACCAGGACGATTTTGGCTGGGACTCGGAAGTGGCGAAGCCCTCAACGAACACGTGGTCGGCGGTGTATGGCCCGAAGCACATGTGCGCCTCGCCATGATGCAAGAAGCAATTAGCATTATCAAACAACTGTTGAGCGGCAGTGTCGTCAAGCACGATAACGGCAAATATTTCACCATGGACCGCGTCAAACTCTGGACACTTCCTGAGGCACCACCACCGATTTACGTAGCTACCGCTGGACCAGTCACTGCGGCATGGACAGGGCGTGAATGTGATGGCATCATTACACCGGGTGCCGCACCAGAAAAACTCAAAATGCTCCTTGGTAAATTTGCAGATGGAGCACGTGCTGCAGGCAAAGATCCCAATACGATGCCCAAACTCTTGCAACTCCACATGTCGTGGGCCGAAACCCACGAAGAGGCACTACAAAATGCCATGACTGAATGGCCGAATGGCGGCATGCCCTTCCCCAAGCAGGATATCCGCAATCCGGAGGACTTCGCCGAGATCGCCAAACTGGTCAGACCTGATAACTTTGTCAATCGCATGTTGATTTCGCCCAATATCGAAGAACACCTTGCCTACATTCAGCGCTTTGTCGATTTAGGATTCACGGAAATCCATGTGCATAATGTGGGACGAAATCAAGCCGAATTCATCAAAATGTTCGGTTCACAAATCATTCCAGCACTCAAGTGGAGGAACGAATGAAGACGATATCCACAGAATTCATGGATTTGGTGACACGTCCTATCGTTGCGTCATTGGGAACAACAATGGCCGATGGGACACCGCAAGTCACGCCAGTCTGGTTTAGTTATGCCGATGGTTTGTTTTATGTCAATGCAGCGGCAGGACGGATCAAAGACAAAAACATCAAAGCGCGTCCATATGTGGCACTGATGATTGTTGATACCGCGGCTCCGTATCGCTACATCGCGGTCCGTGGACCAGTGATTGATATTAGTGCCGGCGACATCGGCCAAACTCACATCAACGAACTCTCGTTCCGCTATACCGGCAACAAGACGTATCAATTTGCCGCCCCAGGAGAAGTCCGCGTACGCTACACCATTCAGCCAGCCTATATTTCGACGAACGGGTAAATTGTGAGCACTGAGCAGGTTAATCACTACAAAACATTGCTCCATGGCAATACACGACTGCTCAGGCGTTCGCGACGCTTGCGGGCGGCTGTAGCCTTGGCGCGTGATGCTTCAGTGCGCGCAATCGACATTCTCTTGGAAGTCATCATGAGCGGTGGTGACAACGAGGCGGTAAATGCTGCAGCAACTGCCCTGAGTCAACATGCCGATTGGCGCCACATCAACATCATTGCCAGCGTGTGGGCGCTGACGCGACATCCGACATTGGGGCGCCTCATTTCACAGCATGGGTGGATTGCCAATGCACCACCTGACGCCCGTGTACTGAGCGCACTGCATATTGGCCAACTCGAATTACTCGTGAGTGCCCGCCCGGGACTGCTCCCTGCGCTGATTATTGCCACGGGTGACCGCAATCAATCTATTGCACAACGCGCGCGGCGGACGTTGCTGGCATTACAACGGAGCGACACGCGCCAAGCGTTGTGCATGCTGGCCATCGAACAACAAATCCCCATCGCCCTAGAAATCGCACGGCGGGCCGGGTATGTGCCCGATGACATGATGTGGCGCGCTGTCTACTTGTTGCTGACTGACCAACGCGAAGCGTTTCGCGCATGCGACCCCGAATGTCAACACATCGTCAAAGCACTTGCAGTCAGTTCGCAACAACTACGTGAACGCATCGCACGGGCACTCTACGATGAACCAAACGCACCACCAATCATGCCACCATCGCTGGTGTATGTGGCCGATTTAAACGATGCGCAATGGCAAGAAGCCGTGCAATTCCTCAGCACACCATTGAATCATCACGTCGCTGCTGTGGTGGCACGCTATGCCCCAGCGCGCTGGGCAGCCAAACTGCTCGTAAATCTCGATGAAGGTGCCGAACCTGCATCACGATCGCAAACGATGCCACTTGGAGTGTTGCGTAGCATCGCCGAAACGTGTTTGGCAGGCAAAGAACCACTACCACTCAAACGCTTCACACTCGAAGCAGGTAGCCGTGGCATCCACCATCTGGCGTTGAGTCATTCAGGTGATTATTTGGCGGCCGCAGATGGGAATGGGGGTGTCTTTGTCTGGCATCTCAATAACGGCATCCCAATGCCCACGCCTCAGGCGCATCCATGGCCGGTACGTTCGCTGATTTTTTCACGCAACGAGCAATACCTGTGTAGTGCGGCAAGTGTCGGCCCGATGCAAATATGGGATTTACACAGCCATCGCTTACACCATCAATTCGAAGGCAGGATGCCCATACAACTCATCCCAGACAGCGATACATTCCTCTCGAGTGGCGAAGAAGCCTTCCACTTTTGGTCGTTGCGTGGCACCCATTTGAGTAGCATTCGCACGCCAGCAGCACGCGTCGCCAAGATTGCCCTCAGCCCGGATGGGCAATACTATGCAGTAGCCGGGTCAGCACCTGCACTCGCCTTGGCCAATCAGAGTGCGCCACGCGACCACGGTATTAGCATTTGGCGTCTGCCGAGTGGTGAATTATTGGCGGGTGATGCATTATCACGTTGGCTCGACCGTGGTGACCCTATTACGCGCCTCGATTTACCGGCCGTCGCCGAAGAAGTCGTATTTAGCCCAAATAGTCAACTCATTGCCGCAGTTTGCGGTGACGGATACGTACGCATCTGGCGCTTGCTTGATGGCATGCAACAGCAGATTTATCCGGGCACCACGCCGATTGTCTTCTTGCAAGATGGCGATCATCTACTGAGCGGGTCGGCTTCTGGTGGGTTCCAGATTCGCCAAACGTATACCAGCGATATCGTGGCCAATGTCCCATTGCCACACGGGATTACCAGCGTGATGACCAGTGTGCCAACGCGTGGCATTGTCGTGGGTGGCAGCATGGATGGCACAATCACGATGTGGCGCTTGCATGAGTCGCTAGAAGCCATTGAACTCAAAGGACACGAGCATCGCATTAGTGCGCTGACGATTAGTGCTGATGGCCAAATGCTCGTCAGCGCCGATATCACGGGTGCAATTATCGTATGGGATATCGCGGTCTGTGACCTTATCCGGAGAATTCCATTGCATGTGCGACCAAGCGACCGTACCTGGATAAGTGACGTCCTCAAGCAACGGCGCTACAAGGGCGACGAACGCCGCTGGCTTGAATTCATGAATGCCCTGTATCGCACTCCACCGGGGAATCGGCGTGGCTACGATCCATCGATTCCTGTTGATGTCGGTTCGTTCCGCTTACGCCTTGAATAAGCTCGTTTTTTGGAATGCGAAGGAGAAGTCCCAATGACGCGTGCTCCACTGTCGATGCCATTGCCCGAAATTGCCTCTCTGTTCAATCTCCGTCGTGACATCGTCTTTCTCAATCATGGTAGTTTTGGCGCATGTCCCCGTCCCGTTATTGCTGAGTATCGCCGCTGGCAAGATGAACTCGAGTCAGAACCGTGCCTCTTCTTTGGACGCAGACGTTTGGGATTGCTCGCTGATGCGCGTGCTGCATTAGGCAAATTCGTGAATGCCGATGCCGATGATGTCGTCTTTGTCCCCAACATCACCTATGGCATGAATATCGTCATCAATTCGCTGCAATTTGCACCAGATGATGAGGTGTTGACGACCAATCACGAATATGGTGCCATCAACAATACATGGAACTACCACTTGAATAAACGTGGTGGCAAACTCGTCTTTCGTGATATGCCCATTCCCGTGACAAACGAGCACGAGTGGGTGGAACACTTCTGGGCGGGGGTGACGCCGCGCACCAAGGCGATTTCGATTAGTCATATTACGTCAGCCACCGCCATGATTTTCCCGATTGCAGAAATCATCAAGCGTGCGCGCGCTGCCGGCATTTTGAGCATTATTGATGGCGCACACGTCCCAGGTCACATCGAGCTCGATTTGCAGGCACTCGATCCTGACTTTTATTCGGCCAACTGCCACAAATGGCTGTGTGCACCCAAAGGAGCAGGATTCCTCTACACCCGCCGTGACAAACAAGACATGCTTGAGCCGCTGGTCTGTAGTTGGAATCTCAGTCGCGGGATTACGACGGGCTCGCGCTATACCAATTTGTATGAAAATGTGGGCACGAACGACCCATGCCCGTGGCTGGCCGTTCCTGCAGCCATTGAGTTCCAACAACGCCACAACTGGTCAGATGTGCGCGCCGCATGTCACAATTTGGCATCACAAATCCGCCAAGAACTCGCCGGTATCACCAAGCTTCAACCCGTCTCCGACGAATCACAGCAATGGTGGAATCAGATGGCGCTCTGCCCTGTGCCCAGCGACGAACGCTACAATTACAACCGATTGTGGGATGAATTCCAGATCGAAGTACCCGTCGTGCGCTGGGAAGGTCACACATTCCTCCGTGTCGCCATTCAAGCCTACAACACACCCAATGATGGTGACCGCTTAATTGAAGCAATCAAGACGATTTTGGCATAACGGAAGCAACGTGTAATGCAATACCAAAGCAACTCGCGACACACACATTTGTTGATTGCGCTGGGGATATTTGGTATTGCATTGCTCCTTCGTCTGCCAACCGTCTGGCACGCGTTGCCGTATATCCCCTACAGCGATGAAACATACGTCATGGATCGCATTTTCTATGCGATTCGCGCAAGTGACCCGCTCCTCAGCGATTTTTTACGCCCCCACTTCAGCATTAATTTGTTTGCCTTGGCTGTGCGCATTGATGTCTGGCTACGTCAGATCGACCCGACCACACTCCCTGAAAGCACCTTCCGAGTGACCACGCTCGTGTCACCGTTTGTGGCAGCTCGTCTGCTGAACATCTGTTTTGGCGCGTTGACCGCCGTCGCCGTCTTTCTGTGGGCCCGCCTCATTCTGCCACTCCCACTTGCCATCATCGCTGGCACCATCATGTCCCTCATTCCATTCAACATCGAATATAGCGGACTGCTCACACCCGATGTCCTGGCAGCAATGTGTGCCACATTCTTTTTTGGATTTGCTACACGCTACGCCCAACGGTCTACCACATCAGCGCTCATTGGCATGATGATCTGTGTTGGATGTGCAACAGGTGCCAAGTACAACTTTATTTCGTTGGCACTGGTGATGTCATGGCTGATCTGGCGCACCTATCACACAACACTTTGGCGCGCAATACAAGTGCTTGTTGGTGCGTGGGTGACGATTATCGTGGTCTTCGTAATCACGTCGCCAAGCATCATTTTCAATTTCAATGATTTTGTGACTGGATTCATCAACATTAATCGCCTGTACTACACGGCGAGTGATACTGACCCGACACGCTTCAGGCATTTCCCTGCAGATACATATGCGACATGGCTCGGTTCCGTGGTTATTCCCACGAGTGTTGCCGTTAGTGCAGTGTGGGGAGTGATACGCGTGCTACGCTATCGCCAGCCCGTATTGCTCGCAAGCATCGGTGTGGCCCTCCTGAATTTACTATTCTTTTTTGCACAAAGTGCGCATGCACCACGTAATTTTATCTTCGTCGAGCCGATTGCCGTGGTCGTGGGGCTCTATGGATTCACCACGCTCTACAAATTACCAAACATCTGGCACCGCCGCCCCGAATGGGCTTTATCACTCATCGTCCTCGTGATTACGGCATGGTCGGGAATCCAAGCGGCGTTCTTTTTTGCACGGCCATATAATCCAAATGTCGTCGACTCGTATCTGCAACGCGCGTCACGAGGAGCACCAAGTCTCGCACACGTTGAAGCAGTGCTGTACAACAAACAGCCCTGGATTATTCCACTCACAACAGAAGATGTCGCACTCTTTCAGACATGGCAAGAGGCTGGAGCCGATATCATCGCCATTAATCGCAAATATTGGCCAGATCTCACACTGCGAAGTGCAGATGTGCTGACACAGCTCGGTGCGAGCGACAATGGGGGGAGCGGATGGCCATTCGACATCTACAAAAACCATCTATTGCATAATTTACGCACGGTTGGCACCCCACTCCCAGGGAGCGATGGCGTCGATTTTATCGGCATCCGTGTTGGTCGTGGTGCACTGCGTCCACAACTCACCCCCCTCGATGCGACGACATCCGTGACGAGTGATGCAGAAGCATTACAGGTCAATGTGTACTTGCATGTAAATGCGACACCAAAAAATGTCACACCACTACTCTTTGTGCATGTCATCGACGCAAACGGCAACAAAGTAGGCGAACGCAACACGGTCCCCGTTGACTACTATGCCATGGAGGCATGGCAGCCGGGCGATGTGATTGTGGCCAATGCGGATGTGCCCACCGGAGCACTTGCTCCGGGCACATACCAGGCCGTCATCGGCTTCTACATTGTAGAACAGGGACAAATTGTCCCCTTTGCCAGCCCCGATGGCACCGCACGCATCGATTTGAGCGTTACACCATAAATCAGCGCAGCATGACACCCGCACGCTGTGCAGATGCACGCACATACTGTGCTGCTTCTGTGTATTGATGCGCTTCACGCAAATGTTCGAGCATCAGCGGAACATCGCCCAACGTCGATAGGATTTTCAGAATAGTGGGGTAATCGAGCATTCCTTTGCCAGGGGCGCATTCGTGTAGCGATACGACGAATGGACGGTCGATGCGCATGTCCTTGATGTGACAACTTTTGATGTGTGCACCGAGCAAATCAATACAGTGGCGGATAAATACTCGATGGTTATAAAAGCGTGGCACACTATTGATCAGATTAATCGGATCAAAATGCACCGCGAATTGGGGACGATCGATGGCACGGATGAGTTCGAGGTAGACTTCGGGCGAATCAGGGTACATCCATGGCATCGTTTCGAGTGTATAAAACGTATGGGTCGGCTTGACTGCATCAATGATTGTGCGCACAGAGTCAACAATCAGCGCAAAGGTGTCTGGGTGATAATTGGCTTCATCAGGACCGTCCCATTCTGCACCTCGTGAGCCTGCGATATTGACACAACAGCGGGCACCCAACGCATCCGCAAGCGCGAGACGTTCTTGGCAGAGCGACAATGCAGCCTTGCGATCTGACTCATCGGTGGCAATTGGATTACTCCACGCACCGACTTCGGCGATCATGATGTCGTGGGTTGTAGCAGCCTGACGCACCGCAGTGATCGTTGATGATGATGCGGTATGATCGATAGGGGCATACGCGGCGGTATAGCCATGTGTGGCCAGCGTCGCAACCCATGCATCGGCATGCTCGAATTGGTCAAAAAGTGGTCCACCCAATCGCATTGTCGCTCTCCTATTGATTTCAGTACAGAGACGGGTCGTATTCCTTATAATACATGCAAGATGGCATAGCGAGTACAGCAATGATGCACACGATTTCCCGACTTTGGCAGAAACATGGCATGGTGGTATTGCTGAGCAGTATTCTGCTCTTGGCGACTATCATCCGCTGGCCGATGATTTATTTCGCATTGCCGTACACTCCGCACCCAGACGAACCGTATGTCATCAACATGATTTTTGACATGATGGTGCGGAACACGTGGATTCCCAACAACTTCGATAGGCCGCACCTCTCGGTGTATCTCTCATATTTGGCGGTGTGGATTGGCACGTGGTGGCATCCTATCGACCCGGCACTCCTCCAAATACCCACAGATCGCATCACCGTGGTTGGTAGTGCGTTCGTTGATGCACGGATTGCCATGGTGTTGAGTGGCGTATTGAGCATCTACACCGCGTTTTGGCATATGCACCAGCGTGGACTCGCTTGGGGTGCCTGGATTGGCATGCTGTGGCTCACGCTGCTGCCGTGGCACCAAGCACAAAGTGGCTACATTACGCCCGATGTGATGGTCGGCTTTGCCACATTTTTCCTTGCCGGCACATGCTGGATGTACGCCCAACAGATGACGTCGCGTAATTTATGGTTAGTCGCAGTTGCAATCGGCATTGCTACTGGTACGAAATACAACCTTGGGGCAGCATTGCTCGTCCCGGCGGTCATGCAATGGCCGTTGTTACAACAGCGACAATGGCGCGAACTCGTGCGCAACGCCGCAATCCTCGCCATAGGCAGTGCGGTCACATTCCTCATCACAACGCCAGGAATCGTCGTATCACTCAACGAGCTCCAGAGTAGCCTCGGCTATCAAATGGAGCACTACAGTCGCCCTGATAGTAACTACGCCCCCTGGGAATGGCAGTATTATCTCTGGTTTTTCCAACACGAAGGATGGTTGTGGATCGGCAGTCTCTTGGCATGTGCTGGCATCATCAAATGCCTCAAAGAACGGCGCTTGGTCGATATTGGTTTGTTGCTCTTTTTTGTCTTTGAGTTGCTCTTTTTTATGTCGCGAGAGCGCCACTACATGCGCAATCTGATGCCGCTCGTAGTATATGGTGCCGTGTATATCGTCATCGGTGGGGCATGGCTTGTACAACTCCTCCAACGGTGGATTCCCAATGTGATGACACGCATTGTCTTGGTGAGTTGTGTTATTTTGGTACAACCCGTCCAGCAAAGCCTAGCCAACTACACATTCATGCAGCGACCCTATAATTTGTTGCTTGTAGACGCGTATTCAGACACACAACCACACGGCGGAATATTTCTGTGTACGTTTGAACTCATCACGGCCGCCAATACACCCAGTTGTGATGCGATTATCAATCATCCACAAGAGCTACAACATTGGCAAGCGGCTGGCGTGCAACAACTCGTCGTCAACCGCACACAGTTTGCCTCGTTGGCAGTACCAACACAGTGGGAACTGGTCAGACAGATTCCTGGCAGCAAACAAGGGGGGAGTGGCGATCCCTACGACATCTACCGTAATACACAGATTACCGCGACGGTCATCGGCACGGCTGCTAGCACCAGTGATGGAATTACCATTTTGGGCGTCCGACTCGGCTATGGAGAAATCCGTAACCGCATCACGCCACTTGCCAGTGATACCCGGCTCGTCCCAAGTGGTGATGTCCTCAACATCAACGGGTACTTCACGGTCCAGACACCAGTCAGCGAGCCTGGCTGGTGGTTGTTTGTCCATATTCTAGACGCAAAAGGCATCAAAGTGGCTGAACGCGCCACTCCGCCACGCACCGACTACCCGATTGCACGCTGGCAGGCAGGAGAACAAGTCGTCGTAAATGCCGACATCCCTGTCATCCTGCCTGCAGGAGATTACACGCTCGTGCTTGGTTTTTTCCGCCCAAGTGATGGCGCCCGCATGATTATCGACAGAAGCAACGATGGCACCTGGAGCGTCCCATTTCGCGTTATCCGTTAACGTACACTCAAGCGCGTCAACGTGGGAATAATGGCCATCCAGATAGGACCATTCACCATCGAAACCTCGGTGACACCATCCAAATAGTAATAGCGCAACGGCGATTCTGCTGTCTCTTTGCGCCATTCCACGTCCAACACCAGCCCATCCTGGAAGAGCACCGCTTTGCCCGAACCAATCACGCTCACATCCATGCGCCCTTTGGGGTCACCCATGATGCGCTGACTTGGGACTTCCAACACGACGATGTTCTTGGTGCTGATCTGCGACTTGGTGTTGGCGTCAATCGCCTTCTTACCGCGCACCGATCGGAAGTAACAGTTGCACGACGGGTCATATGCCCAGCTTGCCCCCGTCGATTTGGATAAAAAGTAGTACGAAACAGTCATCCCAGCCGGACGGGCAGCCGCATCACCATCACCCCGGTAGAGGTACCCCACGTCGTTGTCTGGCACATACCACACCGTTCCATCGGCATTCTGTACCGGTGTTTGAATGTAGGATGCCCCTTTGTTGGCCATATGCTGGGATAAACCATCGCCACTCGTGAATAAGTTGTGTGGTGCGACATTTGTTTTGGCACGATAAAACGCTGCACCATGAGCACGTTTGAGTGCGTCAACATCATAAGTAAGCGTACTATTTGCCATTAAATTCAACCCTGCCGGGGAACCACCTGCATGCACATGGACTGCTTTGAATCCTTGAGCGAGCTGGCCGTAGTAGAGGCGCGTACTGCGCACTGGACCAACAGCAGTCGGTAACGGCAAATCTGCGTTAAAGACCATCATAAAGCGCGTAATACCGCCCTCGGCGAGTGCCTCAAATACCACGGCTGCCTGGCTAAATCCACTTTGCGGCACCGCATTAACATGATTATCAACCATCACCGTAATTGGGCGTTTGGCCACACTGCCACGCGGTAGTGTGGGTAACCCACTATCGGCACTTGTTGGCGTTATGACAAGCACAATCAGGACAACCACCAATAATACCTGAAGAAATGAACGTCGCATAGCACCTCCGTACGCACTGTATTTTTACTATTATACCGCTTGTTAGACTTCCGTTAGATTTCGGCAAATAGCATTGACACAGCACATCATGCTCATGATAATACCCTTTGTAGTAGGTGCACACGCCTGTCATTCCACGGCACACTACAGAAAGTGAAAGTCACAATGAGTGATGAAGTTACGTTTTATCCACCAGCATCCAACCACGACACAGATCTGCCCGTTACAACGGCTGCTGTAGCGCTGACGTTGCCGCTCATATGTCTCTCGAGCACAGTCATCATGCCGCATACGGTGGTGAGTATTCCACTGACCGATGAAAACAGCACGGCAGTCGAAGCAAGTAAACAATCCGACCGCCGCGTCATCATTGCAGTACGCGACCCCGAGCGTGAAGAGTCTGAAGACTACAGCGACCTTATTCCTATTGCTACCATCGGTAAAATCGAACAAATCGGTCGTCTCCCCGGACCAAGCGGCATGAACGGCATCGTGGTGCGTGGCATCAGTCGTGCCAAAATCAGCGCCATCAATGTCATCGACGATATCGCCTGGGTGACCTACACCGAAATCACCGAATCATTTGTCGAAGATGAAGCCCTGACAAAACTCAAGCTCGAGGTCCATGCGGCAATTGATTCCGTACTCGAACTCCGCCCCGAAATTCCGCAAGAAATCCGCAACTATGTGCGCAACATCGAAGACCCCTGCCAACTTGCTGATAATACCGGGTATTCGGCAGATTATACGCTGAGCGAGCGGATTACATTGCTGACCACCATCGACATCCACGAACGGTTGCGCTTTGTGCGTGACGCATACCGCAAACTCATGAATCTGCTCGAAGTCCAACAACGTATCCGGCAAGAAGTCGAAGACGGCACCGCCAAACAACAGCGTGAGTTTTATTTGCGCCAGCAGATGCGTGCCATCCAAAAAGAGCTCGGCGAAGACAGCGAGAGTCTCGATGACATCGATGAATTACGTGTGCGCTTGGCCAATACCAAACTGAGCGATGCCGCTCGCAAAGAGGCTGACCGTGAACTGCAACGCTTGCAACGCATGGGCAGCAGTTCTGCAGAATCACAAGTCATTCGCACCTACTTGGAATGGTTGGCCGACTTGCCGTGGCAAACCTATAGTGCTACCTCCATTGACGTGGCACACACACGCGCAGTCCTTGATGCCGACCATGATGGACTCAGCAAGGTCAAAGATCGCATTCTCGAATACTTAGCAGTCCGGAAACGCAAACAACAGGCAACAAGTGCGACATCTGAACGCAGTCGCGAGCCCATTTTGGCGTTAATTGGGCCACCAGGAGTCGGCAAAACGAGTCTCGGTCAATCAATTGCCAAGGCATTAGGACGCAACTTTGTACGCATGAGCCTGGGCGGGGTACGCGACGAAGCCGAACTCCGTGGCTTCCGGCGCACCTACATCGGCTCAGCACCTGGACGCATTATTCAGGAACTGCGACGCGCAGGGAGTGCCGATCCTGTCATTCTGCTCGATGAAATCGATAAACTCGGTGCCGACTTTCGCGGTGACCCGGCATCTGCACTCCTCGAAGTACTCGATCCCGAACAAAACGATACATTCACTGATCACTACATCAACGTCCCGTTTGATTTGAGTCGCGTCTTGTTTATTGCGACGGCTAATTCGGTGGATACAATTCCCGCAGCCCTGCGCGATCGCCTCGAAATCATCGAGCTCAGCAGTTATGTCCCATCCGAAAAAGTCGCCATCGCACGCAATCACCTCATCCCCAAACAGGCACATGCCAATGCCCTCAATACGGTCGACGTGGTCATCGAAGATGACGCATTGACCGAACTCATTGGGCGCTATACACGTGAATCAGGCGTGCGTGGACTTGAACGGATTATTGGCAGTGTGATGCGCAAAGCAGCTCGCCATCTCGAAGAAAATGCCGATACCCCGCTGCCCATTGTCGTTGATACAACCTGGTTGCACACGCATCTCGGCCAGCCACGTTTCACCTACGAAGACCGAGAAACAATGATCCAGCCTGGAATCGCAACAGGCATGGTATGGACGCCTGTTGGTGGAGATATCATCTACGTGGAAGCAGTCGTCATGCCCGGCGACAAAGAGCTGCGCATAACTGGCCAATTAGGTGATGTGATGCGTGAAAGTGTTGAAACAGCACTGTCGTGCGTTCGCAGCCGCAGCAGTCAGCTGGGAATTGATGCGCCTTTTTTTGATAACTGTGCACTCCATGTTCATGTCCCTGGCGGTGCGGTCCCCAAAGATGGCCCATCTGCGGGAATTACCATTGCCACGGCTATTGCGTCAGCAGCCACCGGACAAGTGGTACGCGACGACATCGCTATGACGGGGGAAATCACCTTGCGCGGCCGCGTACTCCCCGTCGGCGGTATCCGCGAAAAACTCCTCGGTGCGTATCGTGCAGGGATACGCATCATATTGCTGGCACGGCGTAATCTCATTGATGTCGAAGAGATTCCCACCGATGTACGCAACAACATGCAAATTATTGCGGTAGACACCATTGATGATGTCTTTGCCAATGTGTTTGTCCCCAAAGCACACACCAATTAATCGATGCCCCCTACTCGCTCGCAACGAGTAGGGGGCATACTACAATCTTGCACATGATATGGTTATGGGGTGGGAACAATCCGGTATATATTACCGGTACGATAGTCACTGAGATATAAGTATCCGTCTGCATCACTGCCAAATGACGAGATTTGATAATCGGTATCTGTCAGCAACGTAGCGCCGTTGAGCGGATCCCAGATGTAAATAGTGCCTGCACAGTAATCACCATACATGATTGCGCCGCCGAGACCTTTGTATATCGCAGGCACATATGCCCCACCGGTTATGGAACACTGCCCCGCACTGTGATCATACTCTGTGACCGGATCAACAAGTCCGTCGGTTTGGCATTGCTGCTGTGCATCGAAACAATGTGAGCCTTCGCGCTCGCTCCACCCAAAATCACTCCCCGGCAGTTGTGTGAGCGGAATAACACTTAACTCTTCGTAGCGACCTTGACCGACATCGGCCACCCAGAAATTCCCATCCGCAGCAAATCCAAATCGCCATGGGTTGCGCAACCCTTGTGCAACTACCTCAGGAAGCCAATCTGGCCTTACGGGTTGACCAGCAGGGACTGCATATGGCGCATTCGCATCACGCACATCCAGTCGGATTATTTTACCCAGCGGTGACTGCGGATTACGAGCCACTTTATCTGGGTCGCCACCCGACCCACCATCACCGAGACCCATGTACAATAATCCATCTGGTCCAAATGCAATATGACCACCATTGTGATTGGCATATGGTTGCGGCACAGCATAGATTTCCTGCAATGCAGCAACATTCGGGTTCCCATCGGCAAGTGGGATTCGTGCCAGCGTCGTTGCCGCATCCGAGCGACGACTATATGACACAAAAAGCACATCTGCATCTGGTGAAACGGCCGCACCGAGTAAGCCACGCTCTGGCGCAGTATCTGCGATGCGGTCGCTGATATCAAGCCACAGTGAACCATCTGCGAGTACGGTGATGGTACCGCTTTGAGCGATGACTGCAGTACGTTTATCTGGCAGCGCAAAGACTAAACCTGGACGATCAACAGATTGCCCAACTTGCATAAAAGTGATGTTTGCTTTGGGCGATTGTGCTGGTGCATCCGTTGAAAATATGCTGGTGTTTAATTGGCAGGCACCCAGACTTAACACACTGCCTAGCAAAATTATCCCAATCAATTGGTGTTTCATGGCAGTATCCCTCCTATGCACGCCATACCAGTGGGTTATTGATTGTATGGTGGCGTCACATCACGAGGTCGACGCGGTGTGGACGCTTCGCGCGAGCGTAACTCGTTGATGGCCCAGATGAGCAACGTAGTCATTCCTGCTTCATCGAGATTCCCGATGAATGGGATATTGTCGGGAATGAATTCAAAGACGCCTGCGGTGGGGTTGATCAGGTACAATGCGCTGATTATCGCGGCAATGATAACGAGGGATTTCGGGGGATGGGTATTTTTTGTCATATTGGACGCTCCTGCAAAAATCAAGCAACTGTGGATTGGACAACCGCTTACAACGAATTGTTGCATACAATCAACACGTCAACTGAAACAAGTATAATGCCTGTATTGAAGTACTAAGGGAGTAGACACATGGATATGGCAACACAACGCGTCATGGCAATTTTTGCGCATCCAGATGACCCAGAGTTCATGATTGGTGGAACTATTGCCAAATGGGCGCGTGAAGGTGCACATATATGCTATGTAATCATCACCGATGGCAGTGCTGGCAGTAACGATCCACACATGACCAAAGAAACACTTGTGGCACTGCGTCAGCAAGAACAACGTGCTGCCTGTGATACTGCAGGGGTCAAAGATTTGATTTTCTTGGGCTATACGGACGGAGTACTTGAACCGACACTGCAACTCCGCCGCGATCTCACCCGCATGATTCGTCGCTTCAAACCGACAATTGTGGTGTGTGGTGATCCAACCGCATGGTTTTATAGTAGTGGCTATATAAATCATCCCGATCATCGTGCCGCAGCCACGGCCGCACTCGAGGCAGTATTTCCATCTGCAGAAACATTGCCTATCTTTCGTGAATTGCTTGACGAAGATTTACCACCGCACAAGGTTCACCAGGTCTGGATTGATGGGCACCCACAACCAGACGTATGGGTTGACATCTCTGCCGATATCGACACCAAAATCGACGCATTACGGCACCACAAGAGTCAAGTCACCGTCGGGGATGGCGAATTCATCAAAAAGTGGGCCGCTGAAACAGGTGCCCCGCAGGGCATCGCCTATGCGGAATCATTCAAAGTCATGAAATTCGTCAACGAGGAAAATGCATGACACCTTCATTTACCGCACAACTCGAGCAAACGACGGCACTGATCACTGCACTCAAAGCACAAAGTGCGTCAATTGAGGCGATTGCACAGACCATTGCCACAGCGGTATTGTCTGGTCGCACACTGTTCACCTGTGGGAATGGTGGCAGTGCCGCTGACGCTGGTCATTTTGCAGAAGAATTAAGTGGGCGCTATCGCAGCAATCGACGGGCACTACCCGCCCAATCATTGAGTATTGACGCACTCGCGATTACCTGTATCGCCAATGATTTCGGCTATGACGTGGTCTTTGCACGCCAAATCGAAGCCCTTGGCCGACCAGGTGATGTGCTATGTGCATTGAGTACCAGTGGCAATTCTCCGAGTATACTGGCTGCAATCGATGCCGCCCAAACCAAAGGCATGACAACCATTGCGCTACTAGGCAAAAACGGCGGGCATGCGCGTGGCCGCGCAGACCACGAGGTCATCATTCCATCAGATGATTCTGGACGTATCCAAGAGATGCACATGCAGATTATTCACTTTGTTTGTGAAGTCATCGAAGCACAATGCCAATAACGCGTCGAACATTCCTTCATCTTGCACGCATGACTGCTGCTGGGCTGGCAGCGAGTGCATGCACGAATGCACCGCAACTACGCGTTGCACGACCATTGACAATATGGACGATGCATACCATGATCGACGATGTGCTGGCACGGTGGCGACGGCTCAATCCAGCGCAACAAATCGTGCGCGTACCCGTGGCTGCTGATGGGTATGTGCGCCGCTTGGAAGATGCCCTCAATGGCAATGAAGCAGTCCCCGATATCGTGGTCGCAACCACTGACATTTTGTCTCATTTTAGTGAGCCAGGAGCGTTGTATGCACTCAACGACGCATCACTCACAATCGAAAAACTTGCCCAAGTGGGGGTCATGCAGACACAAACTGCCGATCAGCGTCAGTTAGCATTACCACTGGCAACAAATCCACTCGGCGTCTGGTATCGCAGTGATGTCCTGCACCATGCAGGGCTCCCACAACAACCGGATAACGTGGTTGCCGCCATTGGCAACACATGGGAAGATTTTTTGGCATTCGGCATGCAAGTCAGGCGCAACTTGCCTGATGTCGCATGGTGTGCAGACGCATTCAGCGATGTATACGAACCTCTCAGTCGTACAGGAATGTCGTACGTGGATGCCGCACGCATGGCATTCACAGTGCGCCAACAACTCATTGACGTGGGGGTGGCTCGCGCTAGTGGTGGCTGGTTTGATGTGCTGCAACGCGATTTGGTGGCCATGGTTGTTGCGGGCAGTTGGATGCAAGAAACACTGTCGCGCACGGTGCGCCCCGATGAATTCCCATGGCGCGTCATTGCGCCACCAGGGGGGTGCATAGCGGGACCGAGCCTCGCAATCGCAATCACTGAGGCATCAAACCAGCGCGATGCCGCACTACATTGCATGCAAAATTTGGTGTTTGACGAAGAAATGCAGCTGATTTTGAGTGATAGTAGTCATGTAATTCCTGCATTAACATCTACATACAAAAATGGTCGTTTTCAACGTACCGATGCATTCTGTGCAGGGCAATACGTGGGGCGGCTGTGGACAGAAGCCAGTCAACGCATGCGCGGTCACGCACTCAGCAGGAGTAGCGCAATTCGTGACAACGCAGCAAGTTCTGTTGTCGCATTAGCGCTAAATGGCACACTATCGTTTGAAGATGCATTGCGGCAACTATCAGAATCATAGCAATCTTACAGATGGAATTCATACAATAAATCGATATTGTTTAATTTGACAAGGTTATTTTTTGTCATAAAATCTGCATACCACTTGTTTTTTCATACGTACCGGTCATTGAATGACAACTCCAGAGAACGTCGTTGATCAGAACGAATGATTTCGCGGTGGTAGCTTGTGATTATGGTATGGAGTCGACCATACCGGCAACGCAGTACGCGTTGTTTCTTCCAATGTAGGAGAACTGATTTATGGCAAGTAATGAAAAGGCGCTCTCACGACGCCGATTCTTGCGCTACGCAGCCGCCGGTTTGGGCGTTGCTGGCGCAGCCGGTGTCCTGGCCGCATGTGGCGGTGCAGCTGCACCAGCCGAAGATGCCCAGGCACCAGCCGAAGGCAACAAGGTTGTGGTTAACCTCGATTTCTGGTACTGGGATGGTTCGGGTCAGCTCTGGGCCGATGCGTACAACAAGTTGAACCGCGGTGCCAAGGTGAATTTCATCAACACCCCGTTCGCCGACACCCACGACAAGCTGCTCACCTCGTTTGCTTCGGGCACTGGTGCACCAGACATCACCACACTCGAAATCGGTCGCGTCGGTGGCTTCACCGCCAAGGGTGGGTTGGCAGACCTCAAGGCTGCACCATTTGATGGTGGCAAGTACGAAGCCGACATGGTCAAGTACAAGTGGACGCAGGGTTCGACCTCAGACGGTCGCTTGGTCGCCATGCCATGGGACATCGGTCCTGCTGGCGTCTGGTACCGCACCGACGTCTTCGAGAAGCTGGGTCTGCCGATCGAGCCCGAAGCAGTGGAAGAACTCATCTCACACACCAAGGGCAAGACGTGGGATGACTTCTTTGCATTGGCGCAACAGGTCAGCGAAAAGAGCGGTGGCAAAACCAAGTTGGTCGCTGATGCAGGCACCGACATTTATGGTGGCGCGCTCCGCCAAGGTGGCGAAGGCTACTTCGACGGCATGAAAGTCATGATCGAAGAAAAGGCCACCCGTCCCGCACAGCTGGCCGCCGACTTCCGCAAGCAGGGTCTCGATGCCAACATCGGTTGGTGGGGTGCTGACTGGGCTGCAGGCGTCAAGAACGATGCCTTTGCCGGCATGGTCATCGCGTGTTGGATGCAGAGTGGTTTGAGCCGTGACCAATCACAGTTGAATGGCAAATGGCGTGTTGTACCCGCCCCCGAAGCCAGCTACAACTGGGGTGGTTCGTTCTGTGCCATTCCTGAGCAGAGCAAGAACCACGAAATGGCGTGGGACTTCATCCAGTGGGCATGCTGTACGGCAGAAGGTCAGAATACCGTGTTTAAACCAACTGGTATTTTCCCATCATACAAGCCAGCATGGCAGGATCCATTCTACGACGAGCCAGTCGAGTTCTTCGGTGGTCAGCGCGCATACCGCATGTGGGCAAACATCGCCGACAACGTGGCCTCGATCGTACGCAGCCCGTACGACTTGCAGGCCGACGACATCGTCAACGCCGAAATGGCCAAGGTACTCAAGGAGGGCAAGGACCCCGCGCAAGCCATGAAGGAAGCCGAGGCCGCCGCTCTCAAGGCCATTGAAGGCGCTCAGCCGTAGTCTGTCGATTACGCCGAGAGGACTTGTCCTGTCTACTGGTAGTGTGGCCAAGAATCTCGTGAGATCGCTTTTGGCACGGCATACGCATCATTGTAGAATCGCACAGTTTGTCACATGTCACTTTACAATGGTGCGTATGCCAACATGTATCATCGTGAGCGATAACCCTGTTATTCGCCAGCGATTTGCTGATGTTTTACCAGTAGTTGTCACTTTCACTTTGACAAATCATAAAAATAGCGTATAATCGCATCATCACCTGCATACATGCATCCCCGGTCTATGATGATTCAATAGTCTCGTCGTAAACGTATGGATGCCACATGCGAGTGATGCAGATATTTTTGGTATGGCGACACCATACCGGCAACGCGGTACGCGTTGTCTCTTCCAACGTAGGAGGAATGATTCATGGCCAGTAATGAAAAGGCGCTTTCACGTCGCCGATTCTTGCGCTACGCAGCCGCCGGTTTGGGCGTTGCTGGCGCAGCCGGTGTGCTTGCCGCGTGTGGCGGTGCAGCAACGACAGAAGCTCCCGCCGACGATGCCAAGGCACCAGCCGAAGGCAACAAAGCGGTCGTAGAGCTGACCTTCTGGTGGTGGGATGCTGCCGGGCAGATTTGGGCTGACGAGTACAACAAGTTGAACCGCGGTGCCAAGGTGACGT
>CAZIKU010000005.1:0-59445 GCA_964539815.1 uncultured Klebsiella sp.
CGGTCTTCACCTTGAGAGGGTGACGTCCTAGGCCGCTAGACGATGGGGCCGTTGCATCTCACCGAGTGGCTTCATCTGCGACTAGCGCCACAACAACGAATCGTATAATACCACAGGCAAAACCACTTTGCAAGAAACTTTTCTTAAATTCGCTGAAAAGATACGTTGGGAGTTGAAAGTGGTTGTGCTACACTACGTAATAAGGACTGCTGATAGAGAGGCAAAGTGAGGGAAATGGCAAAGCATATTGACGAAGTCATTGCCGCATTCCGCGCCCAATATGATAGCGACATTATCTGTGCACAACGCGACATAAGCGGTCAGGCAGGGCAGCGCATCACGCACCTCGCTGTTGATGCTGCCGTGGCTCACGCCTGGGTGGCAGTGACGGGTGAACCATTCCGCCCACATCATGCAACCGCCCTCATGAGTATGCGCCGCGGCGAATCCGCCATGATTGTGTCCGCCCATCCACGTCGGCTCCTTAGCATGCTGTGTATGGTGGCCAACAATCTGATCGACATCCCAGGCAGTCGCGCCGTGCTGTTGGTCGCCGATGATGCCACTGCGACGACTGTTGCACACGACGCGACACAATTTTTGCAAGCGGTGAGTGACTACGACTTTGATGTGGCCACCGTGACGAGTCAAAGCACCGACTTGCCACGGGCACGTGTCATCGTGGCCACATACGATGCCTTGCATCGCCGCTTGCTCCGCTTCCACGACCGTGGCTGGCGTTTGTTCTGGGAAACACTGCGCTCTGTGGCACTCGTCGATTTACACGTCGCCGCCGGTATCGGGATGTCACATATCGCTGCCATGATGGTGCGCATGCAACGCATCGTGAATCGCTATACGGCGGCGAGTGTCATCCAGTGGCTTGCGACAGGTGTCCCCGCATCCGAAGGACTCGATGCTGCCCTGCAATCGCTGGGGGTCGGTGACTGGCGTGTTATCGCTGCCGACGACTACCCGCACGATATTGTGCATATTGATGTATGGCATGCCCCTGACGAATTCCTCGATATTGCACATGCGGCCGTCACGCATATCAGTGCCGCCGGATATACCGCCCATCTCTACATCCGTGATGTCGAGCAACACCTCCTCGCGCCACTTGACCAAGTCCAACGTGTGACCATCGGGTCCCAGCTGTTGCCGGCTCATGTCTTGGTGGTGGCGGGTGTCGCCGACGAGCGTTGGATGTTGGCACAAGCGTACCGCGCCGGCTACCACCATGTATTCGTGTTGTTGAGTGCGCATCCTCTTGATAGTTGGTATGCACAAGTTCCTGCACGTCTCTTTGAAAACTTGCAACATGACTGGCATCAGACAGCCGTGAATGCCTATGTGCTCACCCAACATTTACGTACTGCTGCCTATGAATGGCCTCTGCAAGAAGACGAAATCACGGCATGGCATGCCAGCGAATTGCGTGATCGCTTACTCGAACGCCAACAACTGCGCGCCCTGCCTGCCCAACAGGGGTGGGTTAGCGCCGGCGACGAAGACCCCTACGATGACTTTCATTTGGGATCAGCCATTGGTCTGCCCGTGTTGATGCAAATCGGCGAGACCACACTGGATGCCCCGTTTGATCCGACCGGATTCGAGCGTTGGCTCGCCAAAGGCGCTGCCGTGCCTCCGTGGTATGGAGGGCTGCGTGTGACCCAGCGCCACGACGAGGATGGGAGTGTCACGTTGCAACCAGACGTGCCCCAACGGCGCACGTTGCCATTGCGGGCCTGCGAAGTTGCCATCCGCGACACCAAATCGACCTATCCGCTCGCCAATGGTGTCACTGCCACGTACGGCAGGGTCGTGGTCACCGAACGTGTGGTCGGTATGCGCGAATTGCGCGACGACGTGGTGCGAGATCACCGCTTTGCCACCCCACTCGAAAGTCGTTGGAGTGCACCGGCCTGGTGGGTCGATGTGCCACAGTGTAGTGACGATGCCGCGTTGTGCATTGGCTGGAGCCTGGCGCTGGTGTTGCCGGTGCTGAGTATGGGCAAAGCCGCTGCCGTGGTGCCGTGTGGTGATACGACTTTCCGCCGTGTCTACGTGGTGGATGCACAACCAGGTGGAAATGGTGCCACCGAGTGGATGTTTGCCCACCTCGACGAAGTGTTGGTGACGGCGATTGCGTTGGCGCAAACACTGCAATCGGATCCCCTGCTCGCACAGGTCTGTACCCTCGACAACGAGTGGATTCGCCGGATTGTGGCTCCACGTAATTTGACACAAATCAGCGATACGCTGGCGGTGACTCCTGTCCCGACAGTGCGCCGTGAGTCTCCGACAGTACCGGCACCCGCACAACCGCATGCCGATACCTATATCGAAATGGGCAGCACCACACCCGCTGGTCCCAACGATGTCACTGCTCCGCAGCGCTACGCGGCTGGCGAGCCGCGCACCACCGCTGGGCGGCGCACAAGTGGCGTGCGTACGCA
This sequence comes from uncultured Klebsiella sp., assembly GCA_964539815.1. Taxonomy (GTDB): domain Bacteria; phylum Chloroflexota; class Chloroflexia; order Chloroflexales; family Roseiflexaceae; genus UBA965. The sequence continues at coordinate 2,460 of CAZIKU010000005.1, forward strand.
ACGCCGTCCGGCCCCCAAATACACGCCAGCACCGCGCCAACCAGCACCAGTCGCACCAGCAGATGAGCCGCCAGTTGAACGCCCAGCAGCACCACCTCGATCGGCATCACCAGCAGAGACTACCGCTAGTGCGCCACCCAACGTGAATCGCATCATGGCCAATATCCGCAAGCAAATCCAACAACAGTTGCCACAAGGGCGTGCGCATGGGCGCGATGGCACGCGTGCGCGCATGGCGCGTCAGGAAAGTGCCACCGATACGCGGCGCTTTCGGGCAGGCCAACGCGTGTTTTGTCTGCCGTACGGTGATGGCGATGTGATTGACAGTGAATTAGTGGACGGACGTGAATATATCCGGGTGGAATTCCCCACCTACGGCGAATTGCGGATTGATGCTACGGTGAATTTGGTGCGCTTGTCAGAGGATTCTTCAGCGGCGGCGGATAGCGACGGAGAATAACTGTCGACTATTGACAATGCGAACAAATATGCTACAATACACCTAGTGATAGCCATATCACAGCGAATACGAGTCGGTATCGTCAAACACGAGAGGAGTTCCCCCCTATGGCACGCGATCTCAACAAAGTCATGATTACTGGACGACTAGGCGCAGATCCCGAGATGCGCTTCACCCCCCAAGGCAGTCCCGTGACCACCTTCCGGGTGGCAAGTGGGCGCAGTTGGCGTTCGGCTGACGGCACATCACACGACGACACCGAGTGGTTTCGCGTCGTCGCTTGGGAAAAGCTCGCTGAAATCTGCAATCAATACCTGACCAAAGGTGCCCGTGTCTACGTCGAAGGGCGTTTACAGACGCGCAAATACCAGGACCGCGATGGTCAGGAGCGCTATTCCACCGAAGTCATTGCCAACGACATGATTATCCTCAGCAGCCGGCGCGACGGCGAGAGTGACGACGATGCACCGATGCCACTCAGTGGGCATGGTGGTGACTACAGCGATGCCGCACCCAAAGCTGCAACCCGCCCAGCCACACCAGCGCCAGCGGCGCGTCCTGCAGCCCCGGCACGCAACCGTCCGGCTCCTATCGATACCACGGATGCTGAGTTTGATGCACCTCCGAGTGCTCGACCACGCGCCGCCGGTAATACTGCGCGCAAACCGGCTACCCCACCGCCACCCGAAGATGACAGCGATTTGCCCTTCTAAGCAGGCTCTGTCGTTGTGATACCACAAAATCCCCCCACTTGGTCGACGCCAAGTGGGGGGATTGGTATACGTCTCGGTGCTAGTCGACCATGTCGTCGTATTCGACCATCAGATCGTTCCACTCCCCTTGGAGTTCGTCGCGACGTGCCGCGTAAAAGATGTGATCGACACCATCCTCGTCACGATAAATCAAATCAACCTGCCGGCGCATGGGGCGCATGTAGCCGATATTGCCCCACCAGCGAATGTGCTCTTCGTTGATGGCTTGGTCGGCGAGATGCATGCGGGCGGCATACTGGCGAATACTGCCTTCTTCGATGTCGTTCATGCGCCAGGGATGCGGGCTGACTTCGTCGTTGCGCAAATTGCGGAAAATGAAGCGCCGATCACCTTGCTCGTCCTGCACCGTTTCGACGACTTCGATACCCGTGCGCGGCTTTTTGACTTGAATCAAATCGAGCCAGGCCTGGTTGAGTTGGTCACGGGTAACGCCGTGGTATTCCTGAATCTCGAATGATTCATTGCCTTCTTGTTCGGCATTTGTTTTGTTTTTGAGGAGTAAATCAAAGCGCGGTTTGTTCTGTTCGTCGCGCCAGATGCGGGTAATTGCACCACGTCCGCGCCAGCGTGGGCGGCGTTCACCCTGGAATGATGCGAAATGCATCGGCTGCATGGAGGTGGCCGCCAGATGTGCGCTACTTGCGGGTGCCGCAGTTGCTGCCTGCTCGTCGTCAAAGGTGACACTTGCCACAGGAATCTGTGGGGCATACGTGTTGATGAGTTGCTGCCACTGCATCCCGAGCCCCCAATCCGAGACTCCGTAGAAGATATGATCGACCGTGCCGTGCCGGTCACGGTGTACTAGGTCGTATTTGGGACGGCCACCCTGTTCGTAGGTGCGCCACAGCCCGATTTGTCCCTGCCACTTGATGGTCTCGAGACTTTCTTGACCTTCGCGCAACTTCTCAAATTGTTCGATGGCGTAGCGCCACAACCCCTGCGCGCGCTCATAGGTGACACCGGCGGTTGTGCGCAAATCGCGGACTTCGTAGTGCCATACGCCAGCACGGCGTTGGGCTCCTACTACTGATACGCCACTACGCGGCAAATCGAGGTCGGCACTATTGTTGAGGGCACTCATACACAGTGCCTTGATTTCGCTAGCGAGAGCGGCCACGCTCTGGGCATCGCGGCGAATCATCACCCGCCCGTCACGCAACACGTATGGAGGTTCGCTGGTTCGTACTTCGACGCGCACGACTGTCTCGCTATCGATTTGCACTCCCTCACAGGTCACATTAATCGTAGGTGTAATCTGCTCAACGGCTTTCTGTACCATCGCAACGACTTTATCGCTTTGTTTGACACCGACAATCTGTCCCTGATCGCTGCCGATAATCAGTACGCCACCTTCGATGTTGGCTAGTGCCGCAACATGTACGGCAATATCCGCGCCCTTGGCTTCCGCAAGGTGCACAATATGATTGTCATTTGTGGCTTGGAGAAGTTGATGCATCGCCCAGCGGCGAATCGGTGTGTTGATAAATGTTACTGCGCGGTAATTGTTGGTGTTGATGACATCACGCAACGCATGAAACGTCGCACTGGTCAACGTAATTTCACTAAAGGCACTACCGATATCGTCAAGTGTGGTAGCGTTGGATCCACCGAGGACGCAGACATTTTCGATATCCTGGTGATGCTGATCAACTGCATGCAAGGCACCAGCGTTGATGAGTGTTTGTACGAGTGCTGCATGCTCGGGTGTGGTCGGGTGGGCGACCACAATTCCGCCAATGGCATCAATCAACGCACAGATGCGTTGGGAATTTTCATGGCAGAGCCCATTGTTGGTGTCGGCACCAAGGTGCTGCAGAATCGTGTTGATACCAGATATGGTGTTGTCTGTACCGAAAATACCACTCAGGAGCAATCCTTCGCTACTCGTCACACTAAAGCCAGGCAGGATTTGCGTGCGGGTGCGTAAATCACGGTGAATGGCGAGGCGTTGTTCGTCGTGGGGGCTGAGGATGCCGGCTTTTTCGAGAAGGAGTAATTTTTCGAGGTCACGTTGGAGAGCTTCGTACCCGCTTATCGTCCCGATATCGGTGAGCGCTATCATGTCGAGGGAGGCGTTGGCAGCGGCTTTGAGTAGCTCGAGGTGACCTGTTTCGCCATCAGGTCGGTAGCGAACCACGGGATCAATGCGCAACACAACAGATCCGTGGCTAGCTCCTTGTGGGGAAAGACTCATTGAAGTACTCCAGTGTTTCAGTTTTTACGTTTTGTGAATGACACACTTTGTATCATAGTACGTACAAGATTGCGCTATTCGATGCGTGGGACAAGCACACATAATTCGTATGCGTCACAGGTAAAATCAAGTATGACACATGTACACAAACAGCATGATACGATAAATTAGCTGTAAATGCAACATTTATACATGTTACGCTTTTGTTGACAAAGATACCACTACTCAGCCTGTATATATATCACTTTTTCAATCTATTCTGATGCGCTATGAAGCGCATACTTTGATGAAAACTTTTCCCCTGATTTCATGTAGAAATATGTACAACGTTCTCACGGTTTATTCAGCGATTTTGATGCATTACCCAAAACATCTTGACTGTATTGCTACCAGCGTAGGGGCGAATGTACTATGATAAATACGGTGTTGAATTTGTTGTATGGAGTTACCATGGATATACCACAGCCCGAAACAATCGATGGGTTGACCTATCTCCCCGATCCGACCTACCCATACCCATTCCCTGTGGCTGTCCCACCTCACTTCTGGATGACCGAACAGAGTGGTGCACTCGCAGCCGTGGTCGAAGCCTACTTCCAAGGGGATGTTCACAGCCCACCCCAAAAAAAGATTCTGGCAAGTTATTTGCATCAGTATGTCAGCCGCGCACTGCTCCTCCCCGGTGTGAAACGCGAATTACTCCTGCAAAAAATCGCCCGTTTGCGCTCGCAACACGATTTCGAGGAATTCGCCGACGAATTGGCCGGTGTCGGCATCGAACCATTCTAAGCGCTGTGCCGTCTGTATTGATATCGACGCCGTGTTGGTCGTGCTCCAACAAATATCAGCCGATATTTGACATAGCCCCTGCTTGTAGCGTAATATGAATGCGTTGTAGTGACGGGGCGTAGCGCAGCCTGGTAGCGCACATGAATGGGGTTCATGAGGTCGGAGGTTCAAATCCTCTCGCCCCGACCAACAACTCCCACCGAAATTGTATCGGCGTCGACCTGCTCAATGGTCGGCGTTTTTGATAATTTGCAAACCTGCGAGGCACTATGGTACGACAATTACTAGTAATACTAATTATTGGCAGTGTGCTGTGGAATGCGGTGCCTGTGGCACAGGCACAGAGTAGCGAGCTTTGCTTCAACGAGACGGGCTATTGTATCCGTGGCCGCATCCGTGAATATTGGGAAGCGCAGGGGGGATTGCGCGTCTTTGGTTTGCCGATTGGGGCGCAGGTCGACGTCGTGATTGAAGGCAAAACACTGACTGTGCAACGCTTTGAGCGGAATCGCTTGGAATTACACCCATACAATGCCGCACCATACGATGTCCAGCTTGGGCGTTTGGGTGCCGATCGTCTGCAGCAACAGGGCCGCGATTGGTTTACTTTTGCCAAAACGAGCGAAGGTGGGGACTGCAAAGTCTTTGCGCAGACTGGGCACACGGTATGTGGGCGATTTTTGACGATGTGGAAGCGCTACGGATTGAGTCTTGATGGCAAAAAAGGCGTCTCTGAAAGTGAAAGCCTGGCCCTCTTTGGTTTGCCACTCTCAGGCGTGATAACCGAACGGCTTAGCGATGGCAAAGAATATCAGGTGCAGTGGTTTGAACGAGCCCGCTTCGAACTGCACCCTGAAAATACGGATCCCTATGATGTGCTCTTTGGCTTGCTCGGCAACGAAATGCGCGACTATGTCCCGGTGGCCCCACTCACCGATGCGCCGATTCTGGGGATGCCCAGTGGCACGGTAGCCGAAGCAGTGCAGATATTGGCGCCACGTGCTGCCGCCAATGGCTACTCCTACGATGACGTCTTGTCGATTGTCAAAGCCTATGAACAAGTTGGCACGAGCGTCGGTGTTGACTGGTTCCTGGCCATCGCCCAAATGGCCCACGAAACCGGCTACATGACCAGCTTTTGGTCGGCACGCCCACAACGCAATCCGGCAGGACTCGGCGTCGACGGTAAATCGTCTGCCACCGATCCCAATCAACCGGGTTGGGTATTTAACTCGCAACGTAATATGTGGGAAAAAGGCTTGAGCTTTGCATCATGGGAAGAAGAAGCCGTCCCCGCACATATTGGTCGCCTGTTGGCGTATGCCCTGCGCGATGACCAAGCCACCCCAGCCCAGAAAGCATTAATCGACAAAGCACTGTCGTACCGTGCCTTGCCGAGTAATTTGCGCGGAATTGCCCCCACTGTCACTGGACTCAACGGCCGCTGGGCATTCCCGGGCACCGTCTACGGCCAGCGTATCCTCGCAGTGATGCTACGCTTGCGCCAAGCCCCATAACGTTCTCCACCCCGGAATGTGCTGCCACCACCACAATGTCATGGCGTGTTGTCTTTTTTAGATTACAATTTGATTACACTATCATATTTGTGTGTTGTTTATTTGTAAAATACTATAATTAGTAGTATTGATTTATATGACAAATCATGTTATTATCTTTTCAGATGTCATCAAAATGTAATTTAATCATCATTGTTCGCACGGATGAGACGTGATGTAGGGGGGGCGTATGAGTGACATGAGCCTACAGAGTGCATACGAGTTAATGCGAGACGCAGTAAGTCATGGCGAGCACGAGAAAGTTGCGGGGATTGCGCAGCACATCTTGCAGTATTTCCCACAGAACCTGAAGGCCAAGTTGTACTTGGGCGAGGCATTAATTGCGGCGGGGAGTTGGGCGGATGCGCGGGCGATGTTCGAGGAAGTCTGCCTGAGCGACCCTGAGAACATCGTGGCGCAAATTGGTTTGAGTACGGTGTCTGAGCGCGAAGGTGATCTGGCGCTTGCGACCAAGTACCTCGAGCGTGCCATGGAAATTCGGCCAGACATGGGCGAATTGCGGCCACGGCTATTGAATTTGTATCAGCGTACGGCGCGCCACGATGTGTACTTGCATCTGAGCCGGTCCGGGTTGGCGCGTTTGTTCATGCGTTCGCACGCCTATAGTCAGGCCATTCCTGAGTTTCATCAAATGGCGATGGCGAATCCTGACCGGCGTGAAAACGTGGTGGCACTCGCTGAAGCCTTGTGGCGCAACGGTGACGAACTCGAAGCACACGAAATCTGTCAGCAGGTATTGAGCGAAGCACCACAGCTGCTAAAAGCAAACCTGATTAATGCGCGTTACTACGAGAGTCGTGATGCCGACAAAAGTGCACACTATTGGCAGCAGGCACAGGCATTTGATCCCTTGCTCGAAACAGCCCACGAGTTGTTTGGTGGCGAGGGTGTGCCGAGTAGTGGTGAATGGCTCTTGCCGGCATGGGATGATACTGAGTGGTATGTGCAGCAAGTGCATGCCAAGGCGCATTCTGGCGTGCGCATGCAGTATTTGGTGACCAGTCAGATGCCCACCCTCGGTGAGGACGATCTGAGTGTGGTCTTGTCGCAGATGCGCCAGATGCCACGTATGCACGAGAGTGATCATGGCGAAGATTGTGCCTGCATGATCGATGAACACGAGACGCCGGATCGTACGGGCGTCTTGTTGCAACGCACCCTCGAGCGTCAAGCCGCCTTGCAGTCACAAGATGACGTGCCCGCAGTAGAATCAGAGCAACCAGTGACGCCCGTGGTTGGTACGCCACTCAAGACGACTGAACTCGACGAGCGGCTCTTGGCGTTTCTAGAAACACCAGTGACCGAGCAGTCTGCTACTGACCATGATCCAATTACGGAGCCGGTGGCACCAAGTGATGATGAAGTGACTACCGAACCGGTAATGATGTCCAATGGATTGCATCATGATTCGATGGATGCAGACGACCGCTTCTTGGCGAGTGTGATGAATAAAATGTCGGGTGACGATCAGTGCAGTGATGCCGCGGATGTGACTCCGGTATCACAACCGGTTGCAGCACCAGTGGCAGGCAATAACCGGATCGATACGACGACGATTAAAACCATTACGTGTAGCGACGACCTGTATGTTCTGTTGGCCCGCATGGAGCTCCGCCAGACTCCAGCCCCCACCGAAGATTTGCGCGATGTGGTGGCCCGCATGCTGGGTGGCAGCCTGATCGAACGTGTCAAAGTGGCGACAAGTACGCACCGTGAAGAGCGTGTCAGCAAAACGGTGGAACCGGTAACTCTTGAGACGTTGTTGGATATCGATTCGCCGGATGCGCTGGCACTCGATTTGGCAGTGGCGAGTCGCAATGAAGCCCCACCGGCGCCAACAGATAACCTGTTGGCATCGTTGTTGGCCAAACCGGGGAGTGGCTTGACGGAGGGGATGCGCGGACTTTCGGCTACATTGCCACGTGCCAGTGCCCCGGAAAGTGAAGTCTCCACACAAATCAACGATGGTATCCCCGACGAAACACTGACCGAGTTGCTCTCACAGGGGATGCGCGATGGGCATGTCGATGTGACGGATGTAGCCCGTGCCAGTGGTGGTGATCAGACGACGCATGATGCGCTGATGGCAATGCTCGAAGACGAATCGGTGATTGTCAAACAGACGCCACCTGCTACGGATGTGACGATTCCGCAGGACATGTCAATGCACGAATTCCCGATGACGGGTGCACATGCAGTCATTGATGTCTCGCAGGTGGTGTACGATTTGGGCTTGACGTCGGGAGAGTTGCGCGAGGTAGCCAGTGAAATGCCGGCTACCCCTGTCACTGCCACTGCCGTCGCCACACCTAGCAAGGGCGACGAAAAGCGCGCCACCACGGGCACGCCTGTAGCGGCCCCGGCACCGAGTGCAATCCCTGACAACATGGCCATGGAAGGGTATCTGCGCGCATTGCAGGACGACCCCGAAAACGCGATTCTCCGCTTGTCGGTGGCGCGTGTGGCTATTCAGTGCCGGATGTACGAAACGGCGCTCATTCATTACCGACACCTTATCCGCAACAGCTCGCTCCTCGAAGAAATCACCGGCGACTTGCGTGATATCTTGGCTGATGTCGGTGAGCCACAACTGCGCCGTGATTGTAGTCGCCTGCTCGGCAACGCCTATGCACGCCAAAGCAAAGTGCAGGAGGCTGTCGAAGCCTACCGTATGACGCTCAACAGCGGATCAGTGCCGTTGATGTAGGACATCTGGCGTATTTCGTCAACGTCAATCCCCTCCCACCCATGCGATATGGTGTTGGGAGGGGATTGGTGTGGAGTGTGGTTGTGAAGGGGTAGCGATATAATACTGCGCTCGAGGTGTGGGGTGTGGTATGATATGCAGTGGTATGAAGTCACATGTGATATAGACATAAGGAGAGAGCTCGTGGAGCGTTCGTTAATCATTCTGAAGCCAGATGCTGTGCAACGTGGCTTGGTCGGACCAATCTTGGGTCGTCTCGAACAACGCGGCTTGAAAATCGTCGGCCTGAAGCTCATGCACGTCACCGAGTCGTTGGCACGCAAGCACTACGCCGAACACGAAGGCAAGTCGTTTTTTCCATCATTGATTGAATACATCACCTCGGGCCCCGTGGTTGTCGTCAATGTGGCTGGCAAAAACGTCATTGAAACCGTGCGTACCATGGTCGGCGCCACCAACCCGGTTAAGTCGGCCCCAGGGACGATTCGCGGTGACTACGGCTTGGAAATTGGGCGGAATTTGATCCACGCCTCAGATTCACCTGAGAGTGGCGAGCGCGAGACGGCGATTTTCTTTGACAGCAGCGAGCTGGTCAAGATGGAGCGTAGCGTCGATCGCTGGATTTACGAGTAAGCACGCATGAAGATCGCGATTATTGGTTTGGCCAATAGCGGCAAAACCACGGTGTTTAATGCCTTGACCCGCGGTACTGCGGAAACAGCAGCGTATAGCTCGGGGCAACTCGAACCCAACATTGCCACTGTCAAGGTGCCTGATCGGCGCCTCGACGAGTTGGCGCGCATGTTCAAACCGCGCAAACTGACACCTGCCGATGTGCAGTACGTGGATGTGGCGGGTATGAGCGGCGGCAACAAGAGTGGTTTGCCACCGGCGGTGCTCAACTACATCAGTGGAGCAGATGCGTTTTTGCATGTGGTACGTGCATTTGACGATGCAAATGTGCCACACCCTGATGGCAGCGTTGATTTCCGCCGCGATATCGAAGCGGTCGACTTGGAGTTGGCCTTTTCGGATTTGGCGATCATCGAAAAGCGCTTGGTGCGCCTCAATGGTGAAATTGGCAAAATGGCGGGGCGTGAACGCGAGCAACGCACCATCGAGCGCGATGCCTTGGTGCGCCTGCAAGCCGCACTCGAAGCCGGGCAACATGTGCGTGACATCGACCTCAACGAAGACGAAGCACGCTTGCTCAAGGGCTATCAGTTTTTGACGGCCAAGCCGATATTGCAGGTCATCAACGTCAGCGATAGTGCGTTGTCACAAACCCACGCCGTCGACTACAACCACCGCATGAGTGGTGTGGCCGTGATTGCCGGCAAAATCGAAGCCGAGTTGGCACAGATGGGCGACGAGGATGCGACAGTCTTCATGGAAGACTTGGGCATCACCGAGCCAGCCCGTAATCGTGTTATCACGATGTCGTACGACTTGCTCGGCTTGATGAGCTTCTTGACGGCTGGCGAAGACGAAGTGCGCGCCTGGACGATACGCCGCAATACGCCGGCAGTCGAAGCCGCAGGTGCCATTCACTCCGACATTCAGCGTGGCTTTATTCGCGCGGAAGTGGTGGCATGTGACGACCTCTTCAAGGCTGGTGGCATGGTCGAAGCCAAAAAACAAGGCACGGTACGCCTCGAAGGCAAGCAGTACATCGTCAAAGATGGCGATATCTGCCACTTCCTGTTTAACGTGTAGCACTAGTATCTCAAACGCGCACACTGGCAATCACCAGTGTGCGCGTTTTGTTGTGGCATCCGTGATGCGTGCAGGGTGTGCATTCTGTGGTAGGCTATGGGGAGGAGGTGCGCTGTGTTACAGAGAATATACCGATATGTGCGTATCGACGAACTCGTCCTGCTGCTATTGGTATTGGTGATGTATGCTATCGGCTACATTCAACTCACACTCACCACCGGGAGCACGCAGCTCGAACCAACGGCGCGTGGGGTATTGCGCATTTTGTGGCCATCCATGGTGCCGCTGTTGTGTTTCGTGGTGCTGTCGTTGTTGATGCATCGCTTTCAACCGCGTGTCGACCAGCTGATTTTGCCCTTGACGGCGTTTTTTAGTGGCATGGGCTTGTTGTTCACGGCGCGCCTGGATCAAAGCCTGCAAGTGCTTTATCCTGACACCTACCCCAACATTGATGTGCTACAGGCGGTCTGGATTGTGCTCGGGATTGTGGTATTTGGACTGATTGTCCTCGTCCCGTGGGATACGATTCTGGTGCGTCGGACGCGCATGACGCTCATCGACTATTTGGCGCATTACCGCTATGCATGGTTGTCGCTCGGATTATTGTTGATTGTGGCGACGATTGTGTTTGGTGCCGACCCCAACAACAGCGGTGTCAAAGCGTGGCTCAAAATCGGCACGTTTTACTTTCAACCCTCTGAGTTGCTCAAGTTAGCATTGGTGATTTTTTTGGCGTCGTACCTCGACGAACAACACCTGCAGATTACGCGTGGCAGAGAGGTGCGCTGGCAGGGCTGGACGTGGCGCAATGGGCGCTGGCAACGGCGCCGTGAACCGTTGATTGCGATTCATCTGCCGACCATGCAGGCCATGATTCCCGTGTTGGCGATGTGGGGCATGGCGATGATTCTCATCGTGATTCAGCACGATTTGGGTGCGGCCTTGATGTTGTTTAGTGTGTTTTTGGCGATGTTGTATGTGGCCACAGGACGTGGGCTGTATGCGGCCATTGGCTTGTTGGCATTTGGCATTGGTGCCTATATCCTCTATCGCTTTTTCGATGTCGTGCAGTTGCGGGTAGCGTTGTGGATTGACCCGTGGACGCATGTGCGTGGCTATCAATCGGTGCAGTCGATCTATGCGTTGGCATCAGGTGGTGTACTCGGCAGTGGCATTGGCCAAGGTATCCCAGGCATTGTGCCTGCAGCACATACCGACTATATCTTTACGAGTATTGGTGAAGAGCTGGGCATGGCAGGGGCGGTGGGATTGTTGATGGGGTACCTGTTGTTGGCGGTGCGCGGCTATGGGATTGCCATGCGGCTCAGTGGCGGCTTCTCACGATTCGAGCAGTTGCTCGTGGTGGGCTGTACGACGATTTTGGTGGTACAGACCATCATCATCATTGGTGGGAATGTGCGCTTGATTCCGCTGACGGGTATTACCTTGCCGTTCGTGTCGTATGGTGGATCAGCGGTACTGATGAACTTCGTCGTGATGGGGCTATTGGCGCGGCTTTCGATTAATCAACGCGACTTGTCGGAATCACGCATATAGCGAGTTTTTGGTATGATAGATGCAAGACATCATTGGAGAGGAGCACACACGTGACGACCATGCTCTTGATTCGACATGGTGCCAACGACTGGGTGCATGGGCGCCTCGCTGGACGTATTCCAGGCATTCATCTCAATGATGTGGGGCGGCAACAGGCGCAAGCTGTGGCTGCACGCCTGCGTGAGATTCCCCTTGCTGCCGTGTATGCCAGCCCGCTTGACCGTACCATGGAGACGGCACAGGCAATTGTGCACGAGCGCGATTTGACGATTACACAGGTGGCAGCGCTCCGCGAAGTCGATTACGGTGAATGGCAGGGTGCGGAGCTCAAAGTGCTCTACGAGCATCCCTCGTGGCAGGGAGTGCAGTACTACCCCAGTGGTACACGTTTCCCTAGTGGCGAAACACTCGGCGAAGCACAGATGCGCATGGTGCAGGCACTCGACCAGCTGCGCGCGGCACATGGCGAACACGATGTGTTTGCGGTGGTGTCGCATGCAGATTTAATCAAACTTGCGTGTGCCTACTATATCGGTATGCACATGGACCTCTTTCAACGCCTCGAAATCGCCACCTGCTCGGTGACCGCATTTCGCTTTACCCCGATGGGCCCTCGAATGTTGGCCTATAACGACGTAGGATCGCTCGCACATGTGTGCCCGCCGCCTCCGGCGCCGGCACCAGATGCCCAACCGCAACCACCACTATGAACTATCTCTACGATTTTGATCCGGCGCATGTGTTTACTGTGGGGACTGTTGGCAAGCCGGGCCAGCGCACGTTTTACATTCAAGCGCAACGTGGTCGTGAATTAGCGACGTTTTTGGCCGAAAAAGAGCAAATCCGCGCCTTGGGTGTGGCACTCGATCGCCTGAGCGACGAAATTATCGCCGACAACCCGTTGCTCTCGGCCAACGAAGATTCCGTGCACATCCGTGACATGTCGCTCCGCGAACCACTCGAAGCCGTCTTTCGGGTGGTGCAACTGGGCATCGGCTATGACGTTGACCGCGACATGTGCGTGGTGATTCTGAATGGCGTGGCCGACGACGAAAACGAAGAAGCACCGGCAGCACGCATTAGCATCCCACGAGACTACATGCGTGGACTCAGTCAGCATATTGCGGCAGTGGTCGCTGGTGGGCGCAAAATATGTGGGAATTGTGGGCGTCCCAAAGACCCTGATGGACACTTTTGTCCACAGATGAACTAAACACTGAGCCACCGCCATGTCAGATGAACGACCATCCGTCGGAATCAACGAAATACTCGCATTGTTGACGTATGCAGAGCTGACGCCACAGGCGGCTATGCCGTGGAGTAGCAATGCAACCGTGTTGTGTCTGGCTGCCTACGACGGGCAACAGGCCTTGGCAATCTACAAACCGCAACGTGGTGAACGTCCACTATGGGACTTCCCACGGGGGACGCTCTACCAACGCGAAGTGGCTGCATTTACCATCAGCCACGAACTCAAATGGAATTTGGTGCCCCCGACGGTGGCACGTGACGGTCCGTACGGCATGGGGTCGGTGCAACTCTTCATCGAAAACGACGAAGAGGCGCATCTTTTTACCATGCAAAAAGAAGGCGGATTTGATCATTATCTGCCCCGGCTCGCTATTTTTGACGCCATCATCAATAATGCCGACCGCAAAAGTGGCCATGTGCTGAAAGGGCATGATGGGCGCTTGTGGGCGATTGACCACGGGATTGCCTTCCACCACGAAAACAAGTTGCGTACGGTACTGTGGGATTTTGCAGGCGAAGCCATTCCTGAGGAAATTTTGCAAGAAGTTGCCACGTTGCGTGGGCGCATTCATCGCCGCGAACACAGCTTTAGTCTGCTCGATACGTTGCTCAGCCCCGAAGAAATTCAGGCGTTGCAACGACGGATTGAACGCTTGCTGTCCAAGGGGAAATTCCCCATGCCGTCATCGGAACGCAGTTATCCGTGGCCACCCGTCTAGTGTGAGATAGGAGAGTAGCACAAATGACACATGCCATTGGGAGTGAAGCGCGCCCGCTGTGGGTTGCAGTGGTGGGAGCAGGGCCTGCTGGCTTTTATGCCATTGAATCGCTCCTCAAAAGCGATATGCAGGTACGCGTCGACATCTTTGAGCGCCTGCCAACCCCGTTTGGGTTGGTGCGTTCGGGTGTGGCCCCCGATCACCAATCCATCAAGGGAGTGACCCGCATCTACGACAAAATCTTGGCAGATGCACGGGTACGCTTTTTTGGGCATGTGACCATTGGGCGTGATATTTCACCGACAGAATTACAGGCGCACTACGACCAGGTCATCTATGCAGTAGGTGCCCAATCTGACCGCAAAATGGGAATCCCTGGCGAAGATTTGCAGGGGAGTGCGCCAGCTACCGCCTTTGTGGGATGGTACAACGGGCACCCTGACTTCCGTGATGCCCAATTTGATTTGCAGTGTGCACGTGTTGTCGTGATTGGCAACGGCAATGTGGCCATGGATGTGACCCGCGCATTAATGGCGCCGGTGGACGAGCTCGCCAGTACCGATATGGCCGATCATGCGCTGCATGCCTTGCGTGCCTCACGCGTGCAACAAGTGGTCATGTTGGGGCGGCGTGGTCCTGTCCAAGCAGCGTTTACCACTCCCGAACTCAAAGAATTCGGCGAATTGCACGGGGTGGATGTCATCCTCGACGATGCAGATTTTGTGTTAGACCCAGCCAGTGAGACACAGCTCGCCAATGAAAAAGTGGCGGCACGCAATATGGACGTGATGCGTGAGTACTTGGCACGGACGCCACATGCTAATGGCCGCAGTATTCACATGCAGTTTTTGTGGTCGCCGGTTGAAATCATCGGGCATGAGGGGCGTGTGACAGGCATCGTGGTCGAGCGTAATCGCCTCGAGCCTGATGGCAACGGTGGCGTCAAAGCGGTGGGTACGGGTGTGACTCGCACCATTGCATGTGGTGTGGTGTTGCGTTCGGTGGGATACCGCAGTGTGCCCATTGCAGGCGTACCATTTGATGACAAACGCGGCCTGTTCCCCAATCGCGAGGGGCGCATGCTGGTACATGCCGGGGGCGATGTGCTACCCAACTGCTATGTGGTGGGCTGGGCCAAGCGTGGACCATCGGGAATTATCGGCACCAACAAGCCAGACTCCGTGGCGACGGTCAATGCCATGAAAGAAGACTGGGCTACGTTGCAGGCGCCTGCTACCCGTGACGGTGATGCGATTGTGCACCTGCTGGCACAGCGCCAGGTGTCGGTAGTGGACTATGCCAAATGGCAGAAAATCGACGCCCACGAAAGTAGCGCAGGGGCAGCAAGTGGGCGGCCACGCGTCAAATTGACGCGAGTGGCAGATATGCTGGATGTGGCTCATACATAACACGGGGTGATGTGATAGTAACCAGTACATGTGGTCGTGACACGTCGTGTGTTACGACCACATGGCATTAGTGTGCAGCCGAGGATGGTGCTTCGCTTTCATCCCAGCGTTGCCCCTGTAGGGCACGGATAGCCAGACTGTGCATGTGTTGGAAATCATTGTGCATGCCAGCCAGACCGCCCGGCATATGCCCACCCGCAAACCAATCTACGCGTACATCACCCCCTTGGGCTTTGAGGGCTTGGGCATAATGGAGGGCTTGTTTGGGTGGGGTACGCGAGTCATAGAGACCTTGATTGAGCCAAACTGGGGCGCGCACATCAGCGATGTAGGTCAGCGGCGATGCACGTTGCCACGGTGTGATATCGTCGGCAGGGTCGCTGCCCATAAAGCACCGCCATGCCGCTTTGATAGCGGGATTCATTTGTTGGTACGCCACGACCCAGTCACACAATGCCACATGGGCAAACCCACCACGAAATCGATCGGGCAGTTTGGCGAGTGCCAACAGCGTCAAAAACCCCCCATATGATGCGCCGGTAATGAAACATGAATCCGTTTGGGCGGGGGTGTGCAGTGTCAACCAGTCAATGGCTGCTCGAATATCGTCCATTTCGCCCACGCCGACGTTGCGCCAGTATTTTTCGCGGAATTCACGCCCATAGGTGACACTGCCGCGGTAATTGAGCGACGCAACAATCCACCCCGCATCAACCCAACTCTGGGCAAGGGCATCGTAGCGATCCACGGTGACCAGATTTGGTCCACCGTGGACGTCAATGATGGTGCCGCGAATAGCGTCACGGTTGGCAGGAATTCCGACCCAGAGTTGCACCTTTGTGCCATCAAAACTGGTGATTTGCTGGGACGTGAACGGGGTGGCACTTGGCACAGAATGCGGCGCCATCACCGTGCGTGGTGGCTCGTGTTGGACAGATTCAAGCAAGTGCAAGGGCACGTCCCAGCAACTCCGTGCCAGTCGTTTGGTGCCAGCATGGGAGTAATAGCTTGACCAAATCATGGGGAATTCCGCACCCACATCTGGTTCAAAGTATGCCCCTGAAGGATGCACTAATTTATGGGTGATGCCAGTGACTAAATCGTGTTCAAAGAGGTGGTGAATCCCATCCGCTACATGTGCCAAAAGGATAACACCGCTGGCCGAATGCCAATCGAGTGGAATCACATCGCCGTGGAGTGTGGGCAGGGGAATGTCGATGCGGTGACCACTACGTGGGTCCCAAATTAATGGTCGGGCAAACCCACTCGCTTCGGTGTACGCCAATATGCGCATATCGCCTGCGGTCTGCGCAAAGCGTACGGGGCGCACGGGGCCCTCAGGGCCATCACTTAATACGGCGATGACGGTATTTGTGGCCACATCGATGACCGAGACTGCAAATCTGCGTATACCAGGATTATGGTCGGTTGTTTCTACGGCTACGAGCGTTGCATCAGCCGAAAGAATGCCTGACCAGGCTTCGTTTGGTGAGGTAAACAGTGTACGCGCCTGGCTTGGATCGTGAATGGGGGTCAAGATGACAAAAAAACCGGCGTCATCGGCACCAGTAATTAATACGGATTTGCCATCAAACGATGTATCTATGCCCCGAATCGTATAAGCCCCTTTTTGCGGTGTGAGATCACGGGCAAGGCCACCCGCGATGGGAAAGGCGTGTAGATGCCCTAATTCGGATCCGGTCGGATCGTCGAGATCCAAAATGAATGTTCCATCTGGGGTAATAGTGGTCGCAAAACTCACATTGGGATAATCGACAGGGGTTAATTGATGATTGTCCCCGTGCCAGAGTGACAGTGACAATCCATTGAGGTCTTGCATGATTACTACGGCAAGATCGAGATTGCCTTTGATGCCCCGAATCGCGATGGGATATGCGGCATGAAATCGCGATGTTGTGTGGATATCGTGCATATGGTTTGCCCCATGAAGTGCAGGATTATGTTGTTGAAGAAGGGAGAAACTTGGCTGTCACAAAATAGTGATCACTCGGGTATCGACCAGTATCGTCGCAATCTTTGCAGATTTGGGCATCGACGATGCTGAGTTGCTGGTGGGGGTCACGCAGACAAATCCAGTCGATGCGTGCATCAGCGGGCTCGCCCGAAATACTAGGCCAGATGTCACCTTTGAATCCATGAAACGTCATCACACCGGGCCCATCTGCATGTCCTGTGGCTTGCCAACTATCGACAAAGCCGTAGTTCAGCAAGGCATTATGGGGGGCACTGGCAGGTGAAACATTAAAATCACCCATGATAATGGTGGGTAGGTGTGCGAGCGGAGCAAGTTGTTGGGCGATGACATCAATGCCTTGTTGGCGGGATTGCGCACCGAGGTGGTCGAGGTGTGTATTGCAAATACAGAGCGATTGCCCGCTGGGAATATGTGTGACGACCACCCAGTTGGCGACCCGAGCCCAGTTACAATCCCAAGAGCGTGACTGGACGTGTGGTGTTTCGCTGAGGTAGCAGTTCGCGTGGTGTGTGATGGTAAAGGTGGCACGACGGATGGCTAACGCCGCATATTCGTAGGGACCATGATTGCCATAGGGGAGCCCCGGCATGATGAAGTAGTCGGGGTAGGTATCGCGCAGCCAGTCGAGCTGGCGATCCATGCATTCCTGGACGCCGATGATGTCTGCATGTAATCCACGCAAAATCGCTGCGAGGAGTTGTTGGCGATGTGGCCATGAGTCGTTGCCGTCATCGGCATTGGCATTGCGTAAATTCGCACTACACACGGTAATCATTGCGTACTCCTCGTTGCTAGAGTCCAATACCACGCAAATAGGCACGATTGGCGGCGGCACTCACACGCGGGGCCCCCATCCCTGGCAATACGTCTTGTTCGACGACAATCCAGCCATTGTAGCCAATCTGGTGCAAGGTATCACGAATGGCGGCAAATGGCACAGCCCCTTTGCCCAATTCACAAAAAATCCCTGCCTGGATGGCTGCGAAATAATCGTGCTGTTCTATGCGCGTGCGCGTGGCAATTTCGGGGTGGCAATCCTTGAAGTGCACGAGGCGGATGTGTGGTGCGAGGTTGATCAATGCGGCAACGAGGTCGGTGTCGTTGTGCCCCGAGCCAAACAGGTAGTGCCCCGTATCAAAGACGAGTCCGATCAATGTGGGATCACAGGCTGCCAGGAAGGTGGTGATTTCACTCGGTGTTTCGACGATGCCGGCACAATGATGGTGGAAGGCGCAGGAAAGCGCGCTAGCGCGGTGTACCGCCTGTGCAACGGTGGTGGCGACCTGCCCGGCCTGAGCGAGGAGCTGTGGTGCACAGGGTGTGGTGATGCGACCGGCTGCACGGGTGCGTACGGGGTCGCTACCGTTGTCATCGGCGAGAATGAGGAGTGGCTGATGGGATTGGGTGAGTCGCGCAGCAGTTTGGGCCAGCAAATCAGCAGTGCGCTGTGCATTACTCATGGCTGTGGCGATTGCGGTGGCATCGCCGAGGAGCGGTACGGGCACAAATGCGCCAATCAGGGTCAACTGGCGGCGGGCGAGTTCGTCGGCGAGGCGGAGCGGATTGGTAGGCATGAAGCCCCAATCGCCGAGTTCGGTGCCGACATAACCGGTTGCGACCAGTTCGTCGAGCATTTGGGTGTAGGTGATGCGTTCGCCGCTGAGACCAGCGAATTCGAGTGTCCCCCACGAACACGGTGCATTGGCGATGCGGAGTTGTGACATAACGAATTCCTTGATGTGCGCGTCAGGTATGCAGCCATTATAGCCTGATTCGTGGGGGGATTGGTGTGGGATGATGGTGAGCGCAGCATGCGAACAGGTGATGTCTGATATGGTATAATCCATCCCAACGCAATAACAACCATGATGGACGTCATGGCGATGGAGGGCTTGTCCGCATGCAAATTTCCTCGTGTGTCAATCACCCTGCGTATCCGATGATGGGTGAGATGCGCTTAATGACCGATGTATTCGTCACCAGTTGGCCGGTGGGTGGTTCTGCCACCACGGTGACTGGGTCAAAGATATAGTTTGCCATGTCACGGCGCATTCGTTTCCAAATCGTTATTGCGGTAATTAGCTCGTTCATGGTGCTGGGCCTGATGTCGTATCTGGCTGTATCGCGGGCAGCGGTGACGCGTCCCACGGCCGGTGGCACGTACATTGAGGGAGTTATTGGTATCCCCAGTTCGTTGAACCCATTAGTGACCGATACAAGTAAAGATCTCGCTGCTGCTGATGTCCATGCCTTGATTTTTGATGGACTCGTGCGTATTGGCATTGATGGCACACCCGAACCCGCGTTAGCCGAATCATGGGAAATCGACGAAACAGGGACCGTTTACACGTTCACGTTGCGTAGTGACGTGATGTGGCATGACGATGTGCCACTCACCGTCGATGACGTGTTATTCACGTTGCGAGCTGTCCAAGGCCCCGCATATACAGGTTCGCCGGGATTGGCCACAGTCTGGCGTACGGTGCTTGTGGAGCGTGCCGGCGAGCGAAGTATTCGCTGTCGTCTGCAGGTAGCGTTTGCGCCATTCCTCAAGTTTGCCACGTTGCCCATTTTGCCCAATCATCTGCTTGGCGATGTCCCACCAGAGCAATGGTCGAGTGCGCCATTTAGTCTAATTCCCATTGGTACAGGCCCATACAAAGTGGTCAGTGCTAGTCCTGAAGGCGTTGAACTCCAGTCGAATTCCGCCTATTACATGGGGCAGCCACTCATCAATACCATTTCGGTGCGCTACTATCCCGACGAGTCGCAAGCGTTTGCGGCATTGACCCGTGGTGATGTGAGTGGGATGGCGTTTTTGGGGACAGGCAGCTTGGGAAATTACAACGTTCCCCGTGGCTTTGTGCGGCGTGCCATACCTGTTGACGCCTACACCGTATTGACATTTAATTTGCGTAATGCACCATTTGATGATGTGATTTTCCGGCGTCAGATTGTTCAAGCCATTGATCGTGACGACATGATGCGGCGCGTATTGCCCGGGCAAGTCACGCGCATTGATACGCCTATCATGCCAGGATTGTGGGCAGCAGATCCCAATGCCGTGTGGTACATCCCCAGCAAGGAGCGTGCCGCAGGTGGACTTGACACGTTGGGGTATACGCTGGGAGATGATGGTATACGGAGCAAGGGTGATGTACGCCTTGACTTCGAGTTGTTGGTGGATGGTGCCACAGACCGCAACGCAGTAGCCGCGGATATTGTGGCGCAACTCGCCGAAGTCGGTATACGCGTCACTGTAGTCCAACTCGATGGTGACGAGTTACAACGGCGCCTCGAAAGTGGTGAATTCGTCATGGCACTGCATGGCTGGCAACACCTTGGATCCGACCCTGATGTGTACGAATTGTGGCATTCGAGTCAGGTGGCGGATGGGCGTAACTATGCAGGGTTGCAAGATGGCGTCATCGATGAGACATTATCACTCGCACGTGTCGACAATAATATTGACAATCGTATGCAGCTGTATGGCCGATTCCAACAGCGCTGGATCGACCTCGCACCGAGTATTATCATGTACCAGCCGCTGGAAGTCTACGCTACAACCCGTGAATTGGGCGGTACCGTTATTTCACGGCGTACTGATATTCCCGGCATGATGAATCTGATGATTGGTCGCGATGCACGATTCCGCAACGTGGTGCACTGGTTTGTCAACCGCTCGCGTGAAATCAGCGGTGCCTTGCAGCCATAAGCGAATATGCAAACGGCGGGGGTGCGCATTGCGCACCCCCGCCGTTTGCGTTCGGTGTTAGCCGCGCTGATTGCGAATCGCGTTGATGGCGTCGTTGGTACGAATCGCTTCGGTGCGGGCCGCACTCGCGTAATTTCCATCACTGGCGGCATACAACACACTGCGCGACACGTTGATGAGGAGTCCGGCACGCTGGGCATCGAGGGCGGCATTGAGTGCCTGTGCGAGGTCGCCCCCTTGGGCTCCGATACCAGGGATAAGGAACGGCACATCGGGGCAGGCGGCACGGACCGCAGCCAGAGCTTCTGGTTGCGTGGCACCGACAACGAGCCCCACGTTGCGGTTGTTATTCCATTGCTGAGCCGCCAGCTGTGCGACGTGCATGTAGAGTGGCTGTCCATCAGCCAGTACGAGTTCCTGCAGATCGCGACTGCCCGGGTTAGACGTGCGACAGAGCAAGAATACCCCGTGGTCGGCATCGCTGAGGAATGGTGCAATGGAATCACCACCGAGGTAGGGATTGACGGTGACAGCGTCACAGCGGTAGTGGGCGAATGCGGCACTGGCATAGGCGGCGGCCGTGTTGCCGATATCACCGCGTTTGGCATCGAGAATCCAGAAATTGTGGCGAGCGAGTGCGGTCAACCGCGTGAGTACGTCGATACCAGCGACCCCCATGGCCTCAAAAAAGGCAATATTCGGCTTGAAGGCGGCGACGACATCGCTGGTGGCAGCGATGATATCGGCACAGAACTGATAGACGGCGTCGGGGTGATTGCGCAATGGAGCCGGCAATTTACTGATGTCCGGGTCAAGCCCCACACAGAGCAAACTGTTGTGCGTGGTGATGGCATGTGCTAATCGCTGATAAAACACCGTCATGAATGCATCCTCATCATAAAATCATTGACGATAGGCCCGTGTAAATGATATAGTAGGAGTAGAAATGTAGCAAGTGTCTAGGTTCTGTAGAGACAGCTATTCATGGTGCTCCATTTTGCTAGAGGCACTGCGGCCGTTTATCTTGCACGCCTTCAACCCGTGCTGCGGTGAGGATATGTACATGTCACAAATGCAGATTGACCCTCGTGCGACTGTGGATGCGCTTGTAAGTCGCATTTATCGCAACTCACGCAAGCAATGGCTCTCGATGGACGAATTGGTGCGGTACACGCACGGGCATACTGCCGATGTGGTAGTAGCCGTCCGCGATGCCCTTTTGGCCAAAGGGATGATGATTAGCGACAACCAAGCCGTGGATGAACCGATGTCATTCACGCTCTCCACTCTGGACGACACCGGCAACGGTGTCGGTATTATTGCCGAAAAGCGCGATATTCCACGTATTGTCACTGACGATATGTCCTTTGATGACACCGGCAACGGTGTCAGTATTATTGCCGAAAAGCGCGATGTACCGCGTGTTGCTACCGAAGACATGACTTTTTTGGATGATGAAGCTTCCGATGTAATCGTCGAAGAAGACGATCTCATTGATGCTACTGTGAGCATGGATGCATCACTCGATGATCCCGTGCGCATGTATCTGCAAGAAATCGGCAAAGTCAAACTCCTGCGCGCCGCTGACGAAGTGGCCTTGGCACATCGTATCGAAATCGGCAACCGTGCCCAAAAAGTCCGCGCCCAACGCCTGCTGATGAAAATCCCCGTGACGCGCATGCATTCGTTGATTACCACCATGGTGCAGGCTTCTGCATGGGCTGCACAGCTGAGTAGCACTGACTATGCGGTCGCTCATGATGCGGCGTATTGGCACGCCATCTGCACTGGTGCCGCCCCGACAAGTGGCAATGATGTCGATCGCATCGTCCCGTGGGTTGTGGCACAGCTCAACCGCTGGTTGCGCAATGATGCGGAACGCCGTGAATTCGATGCGACACCCTTTGCAGGGAGTGAGCGCCGCGATGTCGAATCTGTGCTGATGCCGTGGCTGACTACCCATGCCCCGTTGCTCTTGCGCATGTACGAATTGGTACGCCAACACCGCTTGGTGGGGCAGTTGCGTCTGGCCGATCGCGAATCCTGGAAATTGGTGACAACAATCGTCGCAACCGATATGCGCCACGACGTGCAACTCGACAGCGAATGTTGTCTCATCGCCATGACGGGTGTGTATATGGCAGCACAATCGCCGGCAGTTGATGCCTTGACCAATCCGCGTACGTTGCAGACCTTGGCTGAACGCATGCAAGCACTGTACGTCGAAATCATCGACGAAGGTGTCTCGTGCCTGCGCGTTATCCCGCTGAATCGTCTAGTCAGCGAAGGTGATGATGCGCGACAGTACCTGATTCAAGCCAATCTCCGTTTGGTCGTGTCAATCGCCAAAAAATACACGTCGTATGGATTGACGATGATGGATTTGGTCCAAGAAGGCAATATCGGCTTGATGCGCGCCGTCGAGAAGTTTGACTACACCAAAGGTCACAAATTTTCGACCTATGCGACCTGGTGGATTCGTCAGGCGATTACGCGTTCGATCGCAGATCAAAGTCGTACTATCCGCCTGCCTGTCCACATGGGTGAGGCAATCAGCCAAGTCAAACGTACCGCCCACAAACTCCAGCAGACGATGCAACGTGAGCCTACCCCCGAAGAAATCGCCGAAGTGATGGGGATGAGTGCGACCAAAGTGCGCCGAACCCTCGAAGCATCAATGCAACCGCTGTCACTCGAAATGCCCGTCGGCCAAGAAGGCGAAGGCCGCATGGGTGACTTTATCGAAGACGAACGCATCGCTGGTCCCGTCGAAGCAGCAACCATGCTGATGCTCCGTAGCGAACTCGAAGCAGTACTCCATAGCCTGCCCGAACGCGAACGGCGTATCATCGAGTTGCGCTATGGATTTAGTGACGGGCAATACCGCACCCTCGAAGAAGTCGGCGACGAATTCGGCATTACGCGCGAACGCATCCGCCAAATCGAAGCCGTGGCGTTGCGCAAGCTCCGTCACCCCCACCGCGGCAAAAAGTTACGTGGGTTTTTGGAATAGTCGACGAGGTGGTGTGTGTATCGTTTGTGGCAACTCTGGCGGGCACTCACCGGTACGCTGACACCCGACGATATGCACTTCGTGCAGACGACGCTTACCCCTGCCGAACAACAGCTCTTTGCCATCCTGCCAGCATACGATCAGCGCCACGCAGTAGACGTGGCGCGCTTGCTTGTGTCCGAAGGACATCATGCACCTGCGTTGCTCGCAACTGCACTTCTCCATGATGTGGGGAAAGTCAGCGATGCCGGTAAACCACTCGGATTAGGGTGGTATGGTATGATTGTGGTATTGCAACGCATCCCCACCCTGTACCGCTGGTGTGCCAACTGGTGTGAACCGGTGCGCCGCCATGCGTCACACGAAGTGCGTAGTGTGCAACGTGCTCAGCAGGTTGGTGCTCGTGCAGAAGTGGTGGCGTTGCTCAATGCTGTGGCGTGCCATGTGGATGCGCCCGCTGTGCGGCTGTTGCATGAGGCAGATGATCGATGTTAAGTGCTGAACGTATTGATTACACGATTCGCGTTGCTGACTTCGAAGGTCCCCTCGACCTCTTGCTCCAGCTTATCGAAAAAGCAGAGCTCGATATCACCACAATCGCCCTCGCACATGTCGCCGACCAATACCTGCAACACGTACGCGCCATGTCCGCACCAGATGCCGGCGAGTTATCGATGTTCATCGTGCTCGCATCTCGCTTGATTGTGCTCAAATCGCGTGTCTTGTTGCCACAAACACCCACTGCCAGCGAAGAACCAGACGATGCTCTGGATTTGGTTACCCAGCTCAAGTTGTACCAACACTATAAACAGGCAGCAGAATGGGTGCGCCAGCGGGACACAATGGGGTGGCAGAGTTTTGCGCGCCCAGCCACCATCGTATCGCCATCGGTGGCAACCATGCCGTTGCGCATGTCTCTGGACGAACTCCTCAATGCGTGGCATCAACGTCTGCGCCTGATTGATGCGCCACCGCCGCCGATTCCACTCCCCGCCCCCAAAATCATCACTGTTGGTGATATTGTTACGCGCATTCGCACGCGCTTGCAGCATATGCGGTCATTCGGGTTTTTGGAGTTGTTGCCCGTCAAAGAACGCACGCGGGTGGATGTGGTTGTCTCGTTGTGGGCAGTGTTGGAAATGATTAAACGACGCGCAGTGGATGCCCATCAAGAGACATTGTTTGGCCCAATTACCCTTGAGGCACGCACCGATGCACCACTGGACATGGTGATTGACGAGTAAGCCTCAGCGCACCCACCAGAGCATCCCTGCTACACATGCCCCAAGTACCGCACTGATTCCGTTGACTGCATCGTTGTTGAGCCAGCGCCAGCCACGCACTATTTGGTGTGGTTGCCCATCGGCACCATAGGCACGTTCGGTCAGCCCGTGTGCCCCACGGAAGAGGCGTTGCACCGTTGCACCCATCAGGCTGTCGCTGAGACTCCCCATGACCCCAGCAATCGTCCCAATCAGCACGAGTATCCACGGGGCATCTCCCAATGATGCCAACACAAAGACGACAGCTGTGGCGAGGGCGCCTGCAATTGTGGCCAGCGTGCCCACCGTACTAATTGCCCCCGATGTGCCGCGCGGTACAGAGGCGAATGTGGTAATTAGGCGTGGTGGTGTGGTCGAAAGAATGCCCAACTCGGTGGCCCAGGTATCTGCGGCGACGGTAGCCATGGCCCCCACAAAGACGGCATTCCACAGCGGCAGGGCATCGGGCATCAGTGCCCCCATCACACAGGCAGTGGCAGACACACCCCCATTGGCGAGGGCTTGCCAGATATCGCGTTGCGAGCCCTTTTCAAAGACGGCAGACTCGAGTGCGGCTTTACGGCTTTTTTTGAGGCGTGACCACACTGTCGAGCTGACAAAAAAGAAGACCAAGGTGATGCCGTGTGCCCAGCCACCAAATCCGAAGGTGAGCGTGCCAGTAATGATGGCGCCCAGCCAGCCACTGCGACTCAGCGAACCACGCCGATATGCGACTGCACCGATTGCGGCACTGATACACAGACCAAGCAGAATGCGGATGGGAAGTGGCACGGCATCACCTCGTTGCTACATGATTATTGCGGGTCTTCACCGGTGGCAATGGCGTGGTTGGGATTGTTGCTCCAGTCACTCCACGAGCCGGGATAGAGTTTGGCGTCGTAACCGGCGAGATGCATGGCAAACAGATTGTGTGTGGCAGTGACTCCTGATCCACAATAACAGACCACCGTTTGTGCCTGTGGGACGCCAAGCGTGTCGAAGCGTTCCTTGAGTGCATCGGGGGCTTTGAGTGTGCCTGTCGCCGTCAGATTTTCGGCAAAGGGGGCGGAGTGTGCACCAGGGATGTGCCCGGCGCGCGGGCCGAACGGCTCAACCTCCCCCGTGTACCGTTCACGGGCGCGGGCATCGAGGATTAACACACTCGCATCGTGACGGAGCTGGTCCACGGTGGCGGCATCGACAGTCATTGATGCGTCGGGTTGCCCCACGAATTGACGTGTGGGACGTGTTTCACGACCACTGCGTGTCGCACCGTTGTTGGCCAACCAGGCTTGCCACCCACCATCAAGGATAGAGACGTTGGTGTGACCGTAGTAGCGCAACAGCCACCACAAGCGTGTCGCAATCGAACCACCAGCACTGTCGTATACGACAACATGGGTGTCGGCATCAATGCCAGCGTTGCTCATGGCGGCCACAAAGCGGGCGGGGCGGGGCAATGGGTGGCGTCCTGGTCCATCCCAAGCAGCTTCGGAGAGCTCTTCGTCCAGTGATACATAGACAGCACCAGCAATGTGTGATTCCGCGTATTCCTGAGCCCCTTGTGTGGGGTTGGTCAGGTACCAACGCAAATCGACGACGGCGACCTGCGCATTGTGCAGGTGTGCGGCCAACCAGGTGCAATCGACGAGTGCTGCATGTGACATGACAATGCCTCCTTTGGTGAAAAAATGGCAGATGCTACGATGGTTTGGCGACCCGATTGAGGAGCTGGAGGGTTTCTTGGGCGGCGCGTTGCCACGAGAAGCGCGCGGCCTGGACTGGCCCACGGGCGGCAAGTCGTGCACGCATATCGCCATCATCCCACAGTTGTTCGATGGCATCTGCCCAGGCCGTAGGGTCATCGGGTGGCAAATACATGGCAGCGTCACCCCCAACCTCAGGTAGGCTCGACGTATTGCTGGCGAGTGCAGGTGCACCACAGGCCAGTGCTTCGACGAGCGGCAGCCCGAACCCCTCGTAGCGCGATGGATTCGCGTAGATGCGACTATTTGCGTAGAGCCAGTGCAAGTCATCGTCGCTGACGCTGCCTAGTAGCGTGATGGCATCGTGAAGGCGCAGGTGATCGATTTGCTGCAGAATCGGAGTTTCGCGCCAGCCACGTGCCCCTGCGGCGACTAGGTGATAGTTGCGATTAGGATGCCTGTCACGCACGATGCGCAGTGCCTGTAATAGTACGGGCAGGTTTTTGCGTGGCTCGATGGTGCTGACGAATAGCAGATAGCCGTTGGCAGTGACGTCGATGTTGTTGATGCGCTTGCGTTCGTGTGGGATGGTGGGCAACGGCGTGAAGCGTGCCGCCGCCGCCTCGTAGATGACACTAATGCGTTCGGGGGCAATATCGAGTAGTTCTACGATGTCGCGTTTGGTCGATTCGGATACGGCGATGATGCCGTCGGCATGCTTGGCACTTGCACCAACGAGGGCATAAAAGGCTTTGGCATCATCATCGAGTAAATCGTCGAAGTGTAAAAAAGCCAGATCGTGAATCGTCACTACGGCGGGGAAATTCCGTCGGGTAGGGGCCACAAAATCAGGAAACAATGCCACATGCGGTCGAATGGCACCGACCTCGACGGGAAGGACCCACTGTTCCCAGCGGTGGTGTGGCGGTGTGTAGATGACACGCCGAGTCACATTGGCCGCCGTAATCAGCCGCTCGGGTTGTCGCCGGTGTTGCAATACCGTGAATGCGGCAGTCGGTGCTTCGGCGGCCATGGCATGAATGAGCTGGCGCGTGTACTGTGGGATCCCCCCATTGCGATAGGCGTTGAGTCGCGCATCAACCACAATACTCATGCGGGGACCTCGATCATTAAGCCATCATAAGCAGGCTGGACATGTGTCGGCAAGCGCGGCAACAAATCCGCATGGCGGACACCGTGTGTCATATGCACGAAATAGGCACGGCGTGGTGCAATCAGGTTGACATAGTGCAGTGCCTGATCAAATGACAAATGCATCGGATGTGGTTCGTCGCGCAGGGCGTTGATAATCAACGTGTCCACGCCATGAATGGTACGACACACATCGTTCCCGATATCACTGGCATCGGTAATATAGGCTAATTTGCCGATTTTGAAGCCCAAAATATCGAGTGACCCATGCGAAATAGGCAGTGGCTGAATGGTCGTGTTGGCGATGGTGAATTCTTGCCACGGCGCAATATGGTGAATGTCGAGTTGTGGACGTGATGATCCACCACCGTCTTGTGAAAATGCATAATGGAAGCGTTTTTTGATGGCATCAATGGTATGTGTCAAGCCATAAATCGGGATGGCAGAACCCATGCGGTAGTTGAGCGGCCGCAAATCGTCGAGGCCACCGATGTGGTCTTGATGCTCATGCGTCAACAGGATGCCATGAAGTGACTTGACGTTGCTCGTCAATAACTGTTGGCGCATGTCTGGCCCGGCGTCAATTAAAAAATTGCCGTTGCCAGTCTCGATGAGTGCCGAAGTGCGCATCCGGCGATCGCGTGGATCGGGAGATGTACATACCGCACAGTCGCAACCAATCATGGGAATGCCCGTAGAGGTACCTGTGCCGAGGATGGTAATACGCATATGTGCTGACCTTTGTACCGACTTGTGTAGATTATACCACCCTGTCATCTTGACACGTATCGGCACACGCATAATGACAATGTGGGCAGTTGATTTGTCGAGATGGCGTGCTCGTATTATAATGGGCGCAACAGCGACTACAAGTGTGTTGGAGGAGACTGCATGACCACTATTCCTGTTCCGTCGTCGAGTGCCGCCCGTATTGATGGGTTGCGCCGTTTGGCCGCTACGTTGCGCCGTAGCGACTTGGTATGGCTCGTCTCTGCCGAATACGACAGTGCTGCCCAAGTATGGCACTTCGAAGTGTTGCGCCAAGGTGCCCAAGGGGCCTGGGTCATCCAACGCTATGCCTACGACATCCACAACGACATTCAGCACTACCGTGGTGAATACACCGTTGCTAATGAGCAGGTGCGTGCCGTCCGTGCCAAAGCACAGCGCTTTGACATTGGCGCATGGCAAGACGGTACCGCCGGCGCCTAAGCCGTTCTGATGATGCGGTGCGACATGGGTCTGACGACCTGTGTCGCACTTTTTTGTCGTACTTGTCGGTATAATACATGGCAAGATGGGCAATCGAAAGGAATTCTCGTATGAGTATGACGCCATGGAGTGTCGCCGATGTGACACGCCTCGACCATATTGAAGATGTGGCTTGGTCACCCGCCGGTGACGCCCTTGTATATGTGCGCACCAGCGTTGATGCCGTCGCCAATAAATACCGGCGTGCCATTTGGTTGCGTCGTGGTGATGCGGCAGCCACACGCTTTAGTGCGGGTACCGGCAACGACCGCTCCCCCGTGTGGAGTCCAGATGGTCGGCATATCGCCTTTGTCTCCAATCGTAGTGGCGATGCGCAACTCTACGTGATTGCAAGCGATGGCGGTGAGGCCGAATGCATCAGCGCCGTCAGCGCTGGTGTGGCCAGCCCAGCCTGGAGCCCCGATGGACGATTCATCGCCTTTGTGAGTTATCCCAACGCGCTGGATATTGCCGACGAACTCAACCCGCCACCAGCCCCTACGACTGCCTTTGCTGCTGAGCAGGCCAAGGCGGCCAAAGAACAGCGGGCCCGTGATGCCATTGATCCGCAAGTTATCGGCGAGTTGCCCTTCCGCACGGGTACCGACTTCATCAATGGTCGGCGTGGGCAACTCTACGTCGTCGAGGTCACCAAAGGCAGTAGTAGTCAGCGCCGCATCAGCGATGACGCTCGTGACTACTGGGCGCCAGCCTGGGCCCCTGATGGTCAGTCGCTCTGGTCGACGGCCAAGCAGTCCCCCGAGACCACGCAGTACTTCGTGGGGCGCTGCCTCGTCAATCTGCCCATCCCTGCGACGGGGTATGCCACGTCGCAGATTTTCGCAGAACAGGAATGGTCGATTGGCAGTGCACCACAACTCTCGCCCGATGGGCAGTGGATTGCAGTGCGGGCGATTTTTGCCAATGCCCCCTTCCATGGTGGTGCCGCGTTGCTGGTGCGTCCGATTCGCGGGGGATCCTGGCAACGCCTCGACCTCAACGATGCCGCGCTCGGTGAATGGAAGTGGCTGCCGGATAGTAGCGGCATCGCCTATGTGGCCGAATGGCACGGTCAAGGCGTGGTCCGCACTGTGGCGTGTCCTGGGCGCACCCCTATGGCAATCCATACCCCACCGAGTGGTGCGGGGGTGGTGAGTGCCGACTTTGATGTCAATGCGAATGGATTCGTTGCTGCCACCCAGGGTGGACCGAGTGCGCCATGTGAATTATGGGTGGGTGCAACCCGCATCACCCAGCTCAGCGACGAGTTGTGTGCCCAGCGCATCACCGTGCCGTTCGAAGAAATCTGGTATCACTCGAGTGACGGTGCTGCGGTGCAGGGCTGGTTGCTCGCTCCGGCAGTGGTCGAACCCGGGCGTAGGTATGGGCTGATTTTGCACATTCACGGCGGGCCACACGCTATGTGGAGCCCGGGTACGCGTTCGATGTGGCTGGAGTGGCAGGCGACTGCGGGTGCCGGCTTCTACGTCTTTTTTTGTAATCCGCGTGGCTCGGAGGGCTACGGCGCTGCCTGGCAGGCGGGCAGCAAAGGGCGCTGGGGTATAGCCGACCAACCCGACTTCGAGGCTGGCATCGATGCGGTGCTCGCCAAAGGACTCCCCATCGACCCGGCACGCATCGGCGTGACGGGCGGCTCATACGGTGGCTTTATGACCACCTGGCTGATTGGACATAGCACGCGCTTTGCGGCGGCGGTATCAGCGCGCGGTGTCTACAATTTGATTACCGAGCATAGCATGAGTGATGCCTACGAGCTGGTCGAATACTCGTTTGACCTGACCCCGTGGCACGACGCCGCCAAATTGTGGCAGGCCTCGCCGATTGCGGCGGTGGCCGACATGCATGCGCCTTTGCTGATTTTGCACAGCGAGCTCGACTTCCGTGTCCCGATAGGTGAAGCCGAGCAACTCTATACGATGTTACGACGTCTAGGTCGTACGGTGGAATTTATTCGCTACCCGCGTGAAGGCCACGAGCTGACCCGCAGTGGCGAGCCCACCCACCAAATGGATCATATGCGACGTACCATTGACTGGTTTGTACGCTACCTACAGAAATGAGTCATGCATGAGCGATAGCACCACGCGCGCCGCCCATATCCGGATGCACGCCATGGCACTCCTCGATGCCATCATCGTCTTGTGTGATGATGTCTACCAGGGGCGCCGCGACGTGCCTGAGCGCCAAGTGGCTGTACAAACCCGTGCCCACCTCGAAGACCCCTTCTTGGTGGTGGTAGCCGGTGAATTTAATGCGGGCAAATCGAGTCTGATTAATGCCATTTTGGCGAGTGATGTGATGGTCGAAGGGGCCACCCCGACCACCGATGCCGTCACCATGTTGCGCTATGCACCAGTGGCCATGGCGCTGTCACAACAACCGGGCTGGGTGGTGCGAGCAGTGCCAGTACCGTTGTTGCAACGCCTGTCAATTGTGGATACACCGGGTACCAATGCCGTTATTCGCCAACACGAGGTCCTCACGCGTGAAATTGTGCCACGGGCCGATGTGGTGCTTTTTGTGACCTCTGCGGATCGACCATTTAGTGAAACAGAGCGTGCCTTCTTGGCAATGCTCCACGAATGGCAACGCAAAGTGGTGATTGTCATCAACAAAATCGACTTACTCAATGCACAAGAATCCAGTGACGTGCAGGCATTTGTCAATGCACAGGCCACGGCGCTGTTTGGCAGTACACCGCTCATTTTCCCCGTGTCGGCACGCCTGGCGCGCCCTGCCACCCCCGAAGCGTATGCGGCAGGGGGATTTGCCCCGTTGCAAGCGTTTCTCAATGAGCGCCTCGATGATCAGACGCGCCTGCGTATCCGACTCGAATCACCTCTTGGTGTTGCTACCCAGACGCATGCCCAGCTGAGTACGCTGGTGGCCAGCCAACGGGCCAGCGTGACGGATGATGTGCAGACGGTGACGTTCCTCGATGGGCAAATCCAGCAATTTATCAACGACATGCGTCGCGATGTGGCTGGACATCGGGCCGCAGTGGCAGCCACACTCAGTCAAGCCGAGGTCCGTGGCATGCAGTTTTTCGACGAACACATCCGTATCCTGAATCTCCATCGTTTGTTGCGCGGTGATGCACTGCAACAGGCCTTCGAACAAGAAGTGGCTGCCGATTTGGCGACAGCCATCGAAGCACATACCCAGCAGTTGGTGGACTGGATGATCGAACGCAACTTGCAACTCTGGCAAAATGTAGTCGAGTACCTGCGTCGCCGCCCGTTGTCGCAAACGCAAATGGTCGGCGAAGTAACAGGCACATTCCAATACAATCGCCAACAACTCATCCGCGACATTGTGACCGAGGCTGGGCAGATTGTGGCCAGCTACGACCGTTCTGCCGAAGCAACACATGTGGCCATGGAATTGCGCAATGCGGTGGCAACTACCGCAGTCGTGCAGGTCGGGGCGGTGGGGATTGGAGCGCTGATTGCAACACTGCTCAAAGGAGCGGTCTTTGATACGACGGGGATTATTGCGGCGAGTGTGATTGCGATTGGCGGTCTCTACATCATCCCCAGTCGCCGTACAGCGCTCAAACAGCAACTCCACGAACGCCTCGGTGATGTGCGCGTCCGCTTGATTCAGACCATTGACGCCCAATTCGACCAAGAACTCGAGCGCATGGTAGCCCGCCTGCGCGAGGCGATTGCCCCATATACGCGCCTGGTGGCCAGCGAAGTGCAACGGCTCGATACCATTGATGCCAATATGGCCGCGGTGCAGACACATATTGCCGAAATCCGTGCCGAAATCATCAATGCCTTCGGTGATACTCCTATCCAGGAATAGCCGGCGGTGATGCAGATGCTGATGCGGTAGGCGAAAGCCTACCGCATCATGCTGTTTATGCGGGCGGCACCCAGCACCGGAGCCATGTGGCTGATCCCTGGGGAATAAGTGTGCTGGTGGTGATACAGGCCGGGATAATCAGTGATGCCCCGCGGGGGAGTGACATCGGGGTGCCATCGTGCATATACTGTGCTGCCCCGGCAATCAGCGTGACAATCTGGAACGAATCTGCGGGCTGTTGCCATTCCGTTGGTTGCGCTGATTCCATGCGATCCATCACAAAAAACTCCGAGCGAACTAATTCCGTATATCCTGGTGCCCGTGGCACGGCAGGTGTAGGGACGGTAGCCGCTGTGCCCAGATCCGAGACGGCAATGGCTTGGTCGACATGCAATGCGCGCAAGGCGCCACTGGCATCGCGGCGGTTGTAGTCGTAGACGCGATAGGTCAGATCCGATGTCTGCTGGATTTCAAAGAGCATAATCCCCGCATTAATGGCATGAATCGTTCCTGCCGGCACAAACACCGTATCGCCAGCATGCACGGCGACACGCCGTAGCAATGGCTCGAGGCGCCCTTGGGCAATGGCTTCAGCGTATGCCTGGCGCGTGATGGGGTGTATCAACCCATGAATGATGTCACTATCCGGTTGTGTGGCCAGGATGTGCCAGGCTTCGGTTTTGCCATGGAACCCACTTGCAGCCTCGTGGGTGTGCGCATATGTGTCGTCGGGATGGACTTGTACCGATAATGGTTGCGCTGCATCAATGAATTTCGCCAGTAGTGGGAATTCGCCACCATAGCGCGCAAACGAGCGTGCGCCTAGTAGCGTGGCACCATATTGTGTCGCCACGGCGCGTAACGTGGCACCTGCCAATGGCCCATTGCTGATGTGGTTGTCGTTGTAGACTTCCCAGGTTTCGGCGAGGGGAGTTGGGGCATCGCTGACGCCGAGCCAGGTTGCGAGGGTATTGCCACCCCACAGGCGTGATTCGTAGCGGCGGGTGAGTTGTAGAGGGTAGAGTGTCATGTATGTGTGCTATCTACGATGCGGACGCGCAGTTCGATGCCGCTGCCCAGTTGAATTGTTTGGCCATCGGTGAATATCGTGTCGGTGTTGACTTTGAGTCCATCCAAAAACGTGCCATTGACACTTTCGAGGTCGCGGATGTACCAGGCATCGTCTTGATGCGTAATAATGGCGTGATTGGTGGACACTTTGGGGTCGTTGAGGACAATGTTGCTGTCTGCGCCACGGCCGATGACGTAGTTGTCGTAGACTTCGAATATTTTGTTGCGTGGTAAAAGTGTCGCCCCAGGGGTTTGTACCACCAAGTAGACGTTGGTCGCCATCAACGAAATATTCTGGTCGCCGCGAATCATGGCACGAAAGATGCGCCACACAAACAAATAAATCATGCCAATCAAGGCTAGCCGGAGCGCCCACACAATAAATTCCATCGACATATTGGCGATATCGTTCATTTGCTACCTGCAGTGAGTGGTTTGATACGAATCGTATAGTGCGAAATCGTGATAACGTCTGTTTCGATGTCGAGCGTGTGGGCTTGGCTCGATAGGCGTTCGCCATTGACAAATGTACCATTGCGTGAAGCGAGATCGGTAATCTGGAAGCGCCGTGCATGGAACGTAATATGCGCATGGTGGCGCGATACCTGATGATCACTGAGGACCACGTTGTTGTTGAAATTGCGCCCGATGGCGATTTTGGTCGTGGTAATTGGTGTTTGTTCGGTGGCTTCGTCGGGACTCGACACCTCGATGATATACCGCATGTTGCGTGCGTGTTCTACAGGCACAACCACGTTTGCTGTTTCGCCACGGCGGTGCCCGACCGCATCATCGGTAATTGCAAGCATGTCTGACGTGGATTCGTTGTGGGTGGGGACTGCGTGTTCTTCAGTTTCGACAAAGAGGGTGCGTAGCGGTACAAATGACCGTTGTTGGAGTTCGACTTGGATGGGACGTTGCGTGGCAAATGACCGCGACTGTGCTAATTTTTCTAGGTAGTCGACGAGCTCGTATTGATGGGCAGATATGCCGTCTTTGAAGTTGACAAAATCTTGTGCATTGAGCATGACACAGTAATAATGGGGCACCAACGTTTTGCCATTGACGACGATTTGATTGGCTTCCATGGCGCGTTCGAGCCGGCGTTTGAGAAAGGTGATATCGAGCGGCGCTTGGAGTACGCGTCGCAACGATGTCTCGACTAGTTGTTCCATGAACGATTCAAATCGTGCAAGAAAGGACATACAATCTCCCCTTCAGCGCTTGTAGCGTATTGTACCATGGAGACGATAGGACGCACCTTTTGTGCATTATGATGCACTGATATTTTGCTCGTGATTGCCTGAAAACCCGCCTGCGCACGCGTGTGCACAGACGGGTTTTTGTGTGAAATGACGCAGATGTGTGTTAATTCGGTTTGGAGAGCGACACCAAGAAGTCGGCATTCGTGCGCGTTTTGGCCATACGGGCGAGCACGAGTTCGGTGCCTTCGTTTTCGCCGAGCATGGTGACCATGCGGCGCATCGTCCAGACCTGTTTGATGACTTCGGTACCGAGCAGCAGTTCTTCGCGGCGGGTCCCAGAGCGCGTGATATCGATGGCAGGGAAGACGCGTTTTTCGGCCAATTTGCGATCGAGGTGCAACTCCATGTTGCCAGTACCTTTGAATTCTTCGTAGATGACATCGTCCATGCGGCTGCCGGTATCGACCAAGCAGGTGGCGATAATGGTGAGTGAGCCGCCGTTTTCGATGTTGCGGGCTGCCCCAAAGAAGCGCTTGGGTGGATAGAGGGCGATGGGATCAATACCACCGGACAAGGTGCGTCCGCTGGGAGGAATCTCGAGGTTGTAGGCACGGGCGAGGCGCGTGATGGAGTCCATCAGGATGACCACATCGTGCCCAATTTCGACGAGACGTTTGGCGCGTTCGAGCGTCATTTCGGCGACCTTGACGTGGTCTTCGACGGGCTCGTCGAATGTGCTCGAGATGACTTCGCCTTGGACGGAGCGGCGCATATCGGTGACTTCCTCGGGGCGTTCGCCGATGAGGAGCACCATCAAGTGAATGTCAGGATGGTTGACCGTGATGCCGTTGGCAATCGCCTTGAGCAACAGTGTTTTGCCGGCTTTGGGAGGAGACACAATCAGACCGCGTTGTCCGCGTCCAATGGGGGCGACTAAGTCAACGAGGCGCGTCGACAGAATGTTGGGTTCTGTTTCGAGGCGGATCTGCGTATTTGGAAAGATAGGAACGAGCTGATCGGCCGAGGGGCGTTTGCGTGACGTCTCGGGATCCATGCCGTTGATAAGCTCGACGCGCAACAGTGACAGATAGCGTTCGTTTTCTTTGGGGGGGCGCACTTGACCGACAATTTTGTCACCGGTGCGCAAGGCGAAACGGCGAATTTGTGACTGTGATACGTAGACGTCGTTGGGGCTGGCCAACATGCGTTCGCCGCGCAAGAAGCCGAAGCCATCCGACACAATATCGAGAATGCCTTCGCTGCTCAAGTTGGCCACAGGCTCTTCGCTGGTGGTGGGTACTTGCAACAGCATGGCAATCAGTTCTTGTTTTTTGACCTGGTTGGTAAACGAAATCCCACTGGCACGCGCCATATCGCGTAGTTCTTGGATGGTCATGCCATCGAATTCTACGGCGAGTGCGGGGCGTGGATCCGTCGAAATCGGCACTGCAGGATTCGCAGATGCAACGGGAATCGAACGAACTGCCGCTTGTTTGGGGGTCTCGTACTCTTGGTCGTTGGCAGCAGGGGGAGCTGCAGGGGTCGGAGCAGTGGGGGTGGGGGCTCCGGCATTGGGTAACTTGCTTCGAATGCGTGGCACGCCGAACTCCTTGAATTTTTGGTAGTGGGCAATCTGGAAACAGGCTCAGTTCGTGATGGAAGTGACGATCGATACACACACAGACAGGCACCGAGCGTGATGAAATAACACGTGTAAGAGGCACACGCCGCGGGCGCAATCAGCTGGGGGAACCGAAGTACGTAACTGTACTACACATTCCATGATCACAAACGATAGACAAAAACACGATAATGGAATCGCACCGTTATTATACCACTTATTTGTTGCCTTTCAAGCACAATTTTCCTCATAATTGACGGGTATCAGGTGAGTTTTTACAATAATAGATAATAGATTACTGCGAGGATGCCATGACCACACCACTTGCTCCACGAGTCCTCATGATTGTGCATGACCCACTTGTGCAACCCAATCGGCGTTTGCATCAGCACTACGGCTGGCACGACCCGCGACAGCTGGCACAACAGTACATCGACGACATGGCGCAGGCGAGTCGTGGACTGGTGCAGTACACGGTGGTCAACATCATTGATGCACCGTGGTTCCCCGTCAAAGTGGACGGATTCCAGTATGACGTGGCCAGCTACGTGCAGCGTTGGGCGCGCCGCGATATGCATCATCCTGATGGGCTCGATTATCAGGCGCGCATCGCTGCCTTTGATTTGTATGCGCGCTTCAATCGTCAGGAATTCGACGAAGTGTGGGTCTTTTCTCCACCCTATGCGGGAGAATACGAGTCCATCATGATTGGACCACGAGCTATCTGGTGTAATGCACCACCGCTCCAAACGGCGGCGATTGCGCGCAACTTCGTCATGATGGGGTTTAATTACGAGCGTGATGTGGGCTGCATGTTAGAGAATTTTGGGCATCGTGTGGAGTCGATTATGCAGCATGTCTATGCGACGAATCCGACGACCCCCAACCTGTGGGATGCGTTTTGTCAGTACGATGTGCGTCATCCGCAGGCAGCAGCATGTGGGAACGTGCACTTCGCCCCAAATAGTACGCACGACTACGATTGGGGGAATCGGCGCAGTGTGTGGTCGAGTTGTGACCGCTGGCGTGACTATCCGCGTAGTGCTGATGCGCCAGCTCGGCTGGTCGATTGCCACGAATGGGGCAACGGTGATATGCGTGCACATCATATTTGGTGGTTGCAGCATTTGCCACGGTCTGCGGTGATGCTTGATGGGGTGTGGGGGAACTGGTGGGATTACTGTGTGCGTGGGCACGACTTCCGACCCTAATGTGTACCGCCATGCATCATCTGGCATGGCGGTACACAGGGGAATCGACTAGTTGCCGAGCGAAATACGCGCACTCATGCCGGCACGCAGATTCGTGGTGTCGTCGAGTGTGACGTGTACGGTGTAGAGACGGGCATTGCCGACCACGGTGGCAATTGGTGAGATGAATGTCACGGTGCCCGTGTACGTGGTACCGGTGATGGCATCCACGGTGATATTGGCTTTTTGCTTGAGTTGGACGCGGGCGATGTCGACGTCGCTAATCATCACTTCGGCGCGGAGATTTGCGGTGTCGATGAGTTGGATGGCGACGCGGCTGGCCGGATTCGCCGGGTCACCGACGCTGACGGTAATCAGCGACACGGTGCCAGCAAAAGGTGCACGCAGTTCGGCGCGTTGGCGATTGAGTTTGGCTGACGCCAAGGCGGCTTCGGCTTGGGCGACGCCGGCTTGGGCTTGGGCACGCAACACGGTGATGCGGTTGACGGCAGCCTGGGCCTGGGCGAGGGCTGCATCGAGCGCCGCTTTGTCTTTGCCGGTGGGGGATGTCAGGCGGCGCAACGCCAATTCTGCTTGGGCAACCTGCTGTTGGGCGCTATCGACGCCGACTTGTTCGGCTTGTTTGGCCTGGTCGTAGGCGATTTGGGCGCTCTGCAACGACGACTTGGCAGAATCACGCCGTGACAACGAGATGTCGTGGATGGACTCGTAGCGGCGAATGGTGGCTTCGTTGATGCGGTTGGGGCGACCCATGGCGGTGGGGGTGTAGGGGTCCGTGCCGTTCTCGGAGACCCAATTCCAGTTGAACTTGTCGAGGGCATATTGGGATTCGGCCTGGGCCAGGCTCTGATTGGCCAGATCTAGCTGTATTTGGGCTTGTGTTTTGGAGAGCGACAAGCGGTCTTTGGTGCTCTGCAGATTGTACTTGGCAGCAGCCAACGACAGCTTGGCCGCTTCTACGTCGGCACTGGTGCTGGTGGACTTGGTCGCATCCACGGCGGCCTGGGCCTGGGCGAGTTGGGCCTTGGCGGCGAGGCTGTCAGGACCGCTGACGTCGTAGCCGGCAAGTTGGGCTTTGGCACTGGCCAGATTGGCTTCGGCCTGTAGCACTTGCTGGTCATAGATGGTGGTGTCAAGTGTGGCGAGCAGGGCATCCTTTTGCACGCTGTCGCCTTCTTTGACCAGAATCTGACTGACGGTGCCTGTCACCAAAAAGTTGAGGTCGGCGTCGTTGAGTGTCTTGATTTCGCCACTGCCACTGACTGGCGCAAGCAAGGCACCACTGCCGGTGTCGGGCGTCGCAACGAGGCTACCCACGTCGAGCGTTGGTTGGAGTGTGGGCTGGGCCATGGCCCCTGCCACGGTCGCAGTTGGTGCCACGGTGGTGGCTGGAGTGGCACAGGCGGCGAGGCCGCTGGCAATGCCGCTCACCACAAGCAGGCGAATAAATTGTTGACGCATCGGTTTCATCTATCTTCTCCTCTGAGGTTATGCGTTGTGATCGGTTTGTGGCAGGACACTGGGGCGGACGGGAGTGGTTGATTCTACCGGTGCGGGCGCCTCTTGACGTTTGGTCAGGCGCGTGGTCAATGAATCGAGCAAGCTGTAGGCGGCAGGTACCACAAACAGTGTCAGAATCATGGAGGTAGTCAACCCACCAATCAAGACGGTCGCCAAGCCACGGCGGAATTCACCACCCTGACCAGTACCAAAGATGTGCAAGCCCATGGCCACTGGAATTGAACCAGCGACAATGGCGAAGGTGGTCATCAAGATGGGGCGCAAGCGCACGGCACCAGCCACACGCAACGCTTCGTGCTTTTCCAATCCGGCGGCACGTAGGCGATTGGTGAAGTCGATGAGCAGGATGGAGTTTTTGGTGACCAAGCCGAGCAACATGATGAGTCCAATCATGCCGGTGATGTCGAGGTCG
The DNA here is from genome assembly GCA_964539815.1 of uncultured Klebsiella sp. Lineage (GTDB taxonomy): Bacteria > Chloroflexota > Chloroflexia > Chloroflexales > Roseiflexaceae > UBA965. The sequence goes on from CAZIKU010000005.1 coordinate 42,579, forward strand.
GTGCGGGTAATCAAGAGCCCCAAGAACGCACCGATGAAACTAAACGGCATGGCCATCATGATGACGATAGGCTGTGTAAACGAGCCGAACTGCGACGCGAGCACCATGTAGACGAAGAGGACGGAGAGCAGCATGGCGATGATTAATGACGTGAAGCCATCAGTCTGCTGTTGCGCTTGCCCCGTAAAGCTCCAACTCATGTCAGATGGCACATTGACGGCGGCGAGCAGTGATTTGACTTCCGTCTGCACCTCGTTGAGGTTGCGATCCTGCAAGTTGGCACCGATGAGAATCTGATTGAGGCGGTCGTAGCGGCGGATGGTGACCGGGCTATTGCTCAACTCGAAGCTCCCCAGCGAACTGAGTGCAACTCCGCCACTGCGGGTGGGGATGATGATGCTGCCGAGTGCGGTGGCATCTTTGCGGTCTTCGGGCTGGAGGCGTACCACAATGTCGGTATCGATGCCGTCACGACGGAGTACGGTGGCCCGTTCGCCGTTGATGAGGGCACGCACGGAGGTGGCAATATCTTGGTTGGTGAGCCCTAGGTCGCCGATACGTCGTGGATCTGCCAGCAGGCGCAGCTCGGGCTTGCCCGGGTTGTAGTTGCTGGCAACGTCTACTACGCCATTGACACCTGCTAATGTGGCTCTGATTTGTTCGGCGTAGGGGGCCATGTCGTCGAGTGAGCGATTGCTAATCAGGCTGACCTGCAGGGTACGCCCGGTGATCCCGGTGCTCGAACCCTGGAAGCTGGGGGTACCGAATGCCAGATTGGGGACAAAGGAAAGCTTGGGGCGCACGGCGTTCTGGGCGTCGACGGTTTTGGTTTTGCCCTTGAGTTTGACACTGAATTCGGCGCGTTCGCTGTTGCCCACATAGCCGACGGTGCTAATCACGGATTCCACGTTGGGCTCGGCCATCAGGATGGTCTCGATGCGTTGCGCCATTTCGTTGGTAACGCGTAGTGTGGTGCCTGGAGGCATCTCAAATCCCATGATGTATTCGTGCGGGTCTTCTTGAGGGAAGAATGAGAATTTGAGCTGCGAAGCCACACCAAAGCTGGCCACGAGCACGGCGAGTGCGACGATCATGACCAACACGCGGTTACGGCGTGTCGCCAATGTGCGCTCGAGCAACGACCCGTACCAAGACCCAAGTTTGCCAGGATTTTCGTTGGCTTCGTGCAAGAGTGACGCATTGGGGTCTGTTTCGTCGATATTGATGGGTGGCAATAAGTCGTGGCTATGGTCGTTTTTGCCGGCCTTGGCTTTGAAAAGATTGGCCGACAACATCGGGGCGAATGTGAAGGCCTCGATGAGTGACAGCAACATGGCGATGGCCACAGTGATGCCGAACGACTTAAAGATGATACCGGTGGTGCCGGTGGTAAAGGTGACGGGCACAAAAACGGCCACGATGGTGAGGGTCATGGCAATGACGGACAACGAGACCTCGGCGGTGCCTTTGCTGGCAGCCACACGCACGGTTTCGCCACGCACCGTGTGGCGGAAGATGTTTTCGCGCACCACGATGGCATCGTCGATGACAAGTCCCACTGCGAGCGATAACGCCAGCAACGTGATGAGGTTGATGGTCAGACCAAAGAGTGGCATGAATGCGAACGTCGCAATCAAAATGATGGGCAACCCGGCCATGGTGATGAGCGTATTGCGCGCATCGCGGAAAAAGATGAAGACGATGAGCAACGCAGCGATTGACGCAAAAATAAGCTCTTCGAGCGAACTGATGACGGATTCTTGTACAGAAATCGACTGGTCACGCGGGATGATGTAGCCGAGGTCGGTGCGATCTGCGAAAATCTTGGTCAACTGGGCTTTGACGGCATTGGCGACCTGCACCGTGTTGGTGCCTGACTGTTTGCGTACATCGAGAATAATGGTGTCTTTGCCGTCGAGACGGGTATAGCTGACTTGGTCGGCGACTCCCTCGGTGACGGTGGCGACATCGTTGATGGTGTAGTTGGTGCCGGTGATGGCGATGGCGCGAATGTCATCGACACTGCGCAACATGCTGGGGGCACGTAAGTTGACATCCTGGGTGCCGGTCGTCATGCTCCCTAATCCCAAGTTGGCATTGGCCTGTTGTAGGGCACCAATCAACTGGGCGGGAATGAGCCCGTAGGCTTGGAGCTTGTCGAGCTTCATGTTGACGTTGATTTGCCGTGTCAGACCGCCGAGCACCGATACCGACCCGACTCCGTTGACGCTTTGAATGCGTGGCACGATTTGGTCATTGATGGTGTCGCGCAACTGCAGTGGATCGATGGTGCCTTTGGGGGAGATGGCAATCGAAATAATTGCCCCTTGATTGGGGTCAAAGCGTTGATAGATGGGCTCGCGGATGTCGCGTGGCAAACTGTTGCGGATGGTGTTGATTTTGCCGCGGACATCTTCTTCGGCCTGCTTGGCATCAATGCCCTCGTTGAATTCGAGCAGCAATACCACCTGACCATCGCTTGATGTTGACGTAATGTGTTTGATGCCGCTCAAGGTATTCACGGCTTGTTCAATGGGTTTGGCCACTTGTTCAGCAACACTGGCCGGTCCTGCGCCAGGATAATTGACGGTTACTGCCACAAATGTCAAGTTGATTTCGGGCAACAAATTGACGGGTGTGGTGTTGTACGACAAGATACCAAAGGTAATGGCTAACAGCATCAACATGGTGATAAACACCGGCTGACGGATTGACGTGTCTGAGATTGGCATCCCGTTGAGTTGTTCACGGGGGGGACGTGCCGCCATGGAGGGCTCCTTTGTGCAATACCATCGTGTGAATAAATTCACGTTGTCAACGACAAGCGACGACCATAGAAAAAAACACATCACACCAACGAATCGACATGGTGTGAATGACATCATATGTAACTATACGAAAAAATTGCAGAATTAGCCGTATGAAAGTATGAGAAGTTTCTTAAAAATCATCTGCCGAGTGCGCTAGCACTCGGCAGATGATGCGTTGCGGGTGGAGTGTGTATTAGTAGCCGTGTTGTTTGAGCCAATTGAAGCTCTTGGTGATGCTATCGAAGGGGTCGCCGGGGCAGACATCTTGCTCGACAATCAGGAATTCTGCGCCGTTGGCGGTAGCGGTGCGGATGACCCCTGCGATATCGAGGGTACCGTGGCCGACTTCGGCGAAGGTGCGTTTGGCGCCGGCATCCATGTCTTTGAGGTGGACGCAGGGGACGCGGCCTTTGTATTTGTTGAGCATGGCAATGGGATCCATGCCAGCAAAGGCGACCCAGTAGATGTCGATTTCGGCATCGATGGTACCGGGGGCACTTTCGTCGAGCAGAATGGTGAGGGCGTTGGTGTCACCAAGCGGTATCAATTCAAAATCGTGGTGGTGGTACAAAAACTGCATCCCAGCAGCCTGGCAGCGCTTGCCAATGGCTTCGAGTTCGGTTTTGAGGGCACGCCACTCTGCTGCTCCACCACGTTTGTCGGGGGCAATCCAGGGGCAAATCACATAGCGGGCACCAAAGAGTTTGAGGTCGCTGATGACGGTATCGAGCGAGTTGCGCAAGAAGTCAATGCCCACATGGGCGCCCGAGACACGCAATGTATTGCGTACGAGTTCGGCGTGAAAGGTAGCGGCAGGGATTTGGTCGGTATAGACGACTTCGACACCGGCATAGCCGATGGCGGCGACGCGTTGCAGCGCACTGCGCCAATCGCTGGCCATGGCGTCACGGACGGTGTAGAGTTGCACACACAATGTATATGCCACGGGAAACTCCTTTGTTGTACGACACATTCGCAGGTATTATATAGCATAGTGGTGAATGGTGTCATGCTGATTGTTGTCTCCCCTATCATCCACGTAATCCACACGCATCCAACAGGAGAAGAGAGCAATGCACTACATAATTGTTGGCGCGGGTATGGCCGGCTTGGTTGCGGCACGCAGTCTCCAGCAACACGGGCATAGTGTGACACTCTGCGAAGCCAGTGATGGTGTCGGTGGGCGTGTGCGTTCTGATGTGGTTGACGGATTTGTGCTTGATCGCGGCTTCCAGGTCTTGTTTGACGCCTATCCGGCTGTCAAGCGCTGGCTGCATCTCGGCGATCTCGGCCTGTGTGCATTCGATCCGGGGGCGGTGGTGAGTTACGCCGGGCGCACGTCGATAATCAGCGACCCGTTGCGCGATTGGCGGTCCACCTGGGCGGCGTTGTGGTCGGATGCGGCCACCCCCATCGATAAATTGCGCGTACTCCTGCTGAGCATGCACCTGCGCCGGACCAGCATCCGTCAGATTCGACAGGGCGACGATACGAGTACGCTGGCGTATTTGCGGGCAGCGGGATTCAGCGAACGGATTATTGCGCGCTTTTTTGCGCCATTCTACGGTGGCATCTTTTTGGACCGTGAATTGACGACGAGTGCCAAATGCTTTTTGTTTGACTTAAAAATGCTGAGCGAGGGGCGGACCGTGGTGCCACGTGGTGGCATGGGGGCGATTAGCGCACAACTCGCGCACGGTCTGGATGCCCAGCTGACGACGGTATTGCTCCAGACGAATGTGGTAGCGCTGGTGCGCGAGGAATCACGCGTTGTCGGTGTGCGTACCAGCGATGGCCGGGTGGTGACCGGTGATGCGGTGATTTTGGCGGTGCCGGCACCGGTGGCACAGCAGTTGGCCGGGGTGTCATTGCCCAAGGGAGCGTTGGCCACGACCACACTGTATTGGGAAGGGGATGCACCGGTCAGCACGCAGCGCAAAATCTGGCTGAATGCCAACCCGGACGCCTTTGTGAACAATGCGTGTCAGCTGACGGCGGTGGCGGCGCAGTATGCACCGACTGGTCGGCATTTGTGGAGTGCTAGCGTCCTCGGTGTGCCCGAAATGAGCGATGAAGAGCTGTATGTGCGGGCAGAAGCAGATATTTGTCGCATGCTAGTGACTGCACCACGGATTGCGCAGTTTGGTCAGTATCGGCGCGTGCGCATCTATCGTATCCCGTATGCGCAATTCCCGCAGCCCCCAGGCATCCATCGTACGTTGCCGGCGCCGATTATTCCGACGCAACCTGGTTTGTTGTTGGCGGGGGAATACACGCAGGCGAGTAGTATTAATGCGGCCATGATTAGTGGCGAACAGGTGGCCAAGGCCCTGTTGCAGGGATAGCACGGGTGTGCACGGTGCTGGTGTCTGGGTGCATTGGGAACGGCGGCGGTGCCACAGACCCGCCACGACCACCCGCGCCGCCATGCGCGGCAATGACTGGTTTGTGCAGATGGGGGCGGCGCGCCAAGAGGTGCCACGAGGCATGGTTTTCCGCATAAACGGCCGCGAACACATTAACGAATGGGTGGCGGTTGGACCACAGGATCACCCAAGTAGATGGGCTCGATGGGTGTGGTGGCTGGCGGCGATTGCAGTGCCACAGCGGCGAGGAGGGCGGGTGTGGCGTGGAGTGGTGGTGCGTGCTGGATGCCGGTGAGTTGTGGCGCGAGTTGGTGCCATACCACGGCATCACAACACAGGATGGGATGCATCGGCGTGGTCGTAACCGTGGTGATGGGGACGTTGAGGGCGCTGATGCTGCCGGGCGTCCAGGCGAGGGCCGGATAGTGGGCACAGGCGATGCGACCGCGCCCGAGGCTGAGGGCTATGCTGACGGGGTGTTGGCCGCGCCAGGGCCAGGCGAGCACGTCGAGGGCGCTGACCGCCACGATGGGGATGTCGTTGGCGATGGCGAGGCCTTTGGCGATGCTAATGCCCACGCGAATACCACTCCAACTGCCAGGCCCAACTGAGGCGGCCACGTGGGTGATCATGGTAGGGGTGATGTCGCAGAGGCGACAGAGCGCATCGAGTTGGGCGAGCACTTGTTCGCTGTGGCGTCGGCCACTCTGCCACTGTGTTTGCGCAATCAGTCCGGTGTCGCCCCAGAGTGCGACGCCGCTCATATCGCTGCTGGTGTCGATGGCCACAAGTATCATGGGGTAATGTCCTGTAGGTGTTGGATTGCGGCGCAGTGCTGCATGGCACTGACGACGTGCTGGGGGCGGATGCCGTGGGCGCGGATGTGGATGCGGCGCGTCTGCGCGTCGACATGATGCAACTGCACATCGAGATGGGGCAGATCGCGCAGGCTGGGGTCACGTTCGGGCCACTCGATGATGCAGATACCACTGCCGTCGGTGGCGTCGTCGATGCCGATACCGACCAACTCGGCCGGTGTGGTGATGCGGTATAAATCGGCGTGGAAAATGGTCAGGCGCTGTGGAGCGCGGTATTGATTGATAAAGACAAAGGTGGGACTGGTCACGGCGTCTGTGCTGCCAATGCCGGCGACCACCCCTTTGCTGAAATGCGTTTTGCCGGCGCCCAAATCGCCGCTGAGGAGCACGATATCGCCGCGGTCGAGTAGGGCACCGAACTGGGCGCCAATGGCCATGGTGTCGGCCACACTAGTACTAATGAACTGCACGTGGTCTCTGTCCATGGCGCCATTGTAGCATGTTCATCGTGTACTCATTTGCACACTCGCACACGCTGCGGTACAATGGCGCCGGTTGCAGTGGTTGTGAAGAAAGTAACAGACTATGATACACAAACGCTACGAACGCTATGTGTGGGGTGTACTCGCATACACGCTACTGGTCATTATGTGGGGCGCATTTGTGCGTGCGACGGGCTCGGGCGCCGGGTGTGGCAGTCATTGGCCATTGTGTAACGGCGAGATTATTCCCCGGGCACCCTTGCTCGAGACGATTATCGAGTTTTCGCATCGGCTGACGAGTGGTGTGCTGATGCTGATGGTATTGGGGATGACTATTTACGCATTTCGGCTCTATCCCAAGGGGCACATTGTGCGTGTGGGTGCGGTATTATCGATTCTCTTTGTGATTATCGAAGCCTTGTTTGGGGCGGCATTGGTGCTCTTTGAGTTGGTTGCCGATAATTCGTCGATGGCACGGGCGGTGGCGATGTCCATCCACTTGATCAACACGTTGTTGTTGGTGGCCTTTGTCACGCTGACGGCCATGTGGGTGCGTGGCGTGGCGCGTCCCGTTTTTGCGGGGCGGGGTCGGGTATTGGCGTGGATTGGGCTGGGTGTGGTGATGATGATGCTCTTGGGGGCGAGTGGTGCGATTGCCGCACTCGGTGACACGTTGTTCCCTGCCGCATCGTTGCAAGAGGGACTGGCACAAAAGTTTGATCCATCGGCGCATATTTTGATTCGTTTGCGCGTGCTCCATCCGGTGATTGCCATTGCGACAGGTGCCGTGATGGTGCTGATTGCACAGGCCTTGGTGGTGCTGCGCCCATCGGCGAGTGTGCTCAAGGCGCGTTGGGTGGTGCTGGGCCTGTACGCCACACAGCTGGCACTTGGTGTCATCAATGTGGTGTTGTTGGCGCCTATCCCGATTCAGTTAATCCATTTGCTGTTGGCGGATTTGATTTGGATTGTCTTCATGATTCTGGTGGCACTGGCACTGGCAAAAGAAACACCGCAAGTCATTGGCGCACCTGCCTAGGCGACGCGATGCGTTCTCCCTCCACCGCATGCGGTGGAGGGATTTTTTAGCTATTGCTGAGGTATTTGCGTTGGAATCGCGCGATTGCGATGGCAGCCAGTATCAGGCTGATGGTGCCGTTGATGGCGAATACGATCAATGTAGTCGTATCAAACACTGGGGTAACAGCAGTGGCGTACAGGTGCAGACTTGGCCAGAGCATGATGCCAAAGATGGCATCCAAGGCAGCCTTAATGGATGCTGACTCTGGGGTGAATAGTTGGGCGGCAATCGTACCCCAGATGACGGGTACGGCGACGACGAGCATCAAGACGATGCGTTGCAATACGCTGGATATCAGTGGTGTCAGCAACAGCATACACCCAGTGGCGACGCTGATGATGAGTATGATGCTGGGGATGGTCATGACAATCTGCATCATGTCGGGGCGTGCGAGCGGGGCCAGCACGAGACTGGCGGCGACCAGGATGATTTGGCACGTGTAGACGATGATATTGGCACTCACCAGATAGGCCCAAATAAAGATGCGTCGCGACGGAAGGGCGAGCAGGCGTTGCACGTTGTAGGGTTGTTCGGCGTTGTCGGCGAGCACGGATGTGGTGTAGAGCGAAATCGCGATGGCGTAGAGTGCCCAGACACCCAACAAGGCATTGCTATGACTACTATCACGGAGGATGAATAGTGCTACGAGTACGGCACTGCCCCATTCGGCCAGAATGCGTTGTGACAGGACGTGTTCGCTGATGATTCCGGCGACAACACGCCAAAATATGGCAAGTGTGCGTCCCGGTGTCTGCGCATCAGTGTGGTGTTGCATTATGCCTCCCTCAATGATGGCAGTGGATCATTGATTTCGGATGTGATGTTGCGGGGCGGATAGAGTTGTGCCAAAACTTGGGGCGTACTGGATTGGCGCACTAAATCGTGTAGTGGATGATTGCGTGGCTCAATACGGAAGATGTGTACTTTGTAGTGCAGGAGCACTTGCAGGATCTGTGCGAGACTCTGCACGGCCATGCCGGTCAGCACGATGGTGTGTTGGGTGGCGACAATCGAATTGTCGATGCCCACAATATGCTCGTAGGCCGCCGATGGCAGGTCGCTGGTGTAGATCATCAAGGTGCGCGGCAAGCCCTGGATTTGTGTGGCATCGAGCTCGCTGATGATCTGGCCATCGGCGAGAATGCCAATCGTATCAAAGAGGGGCTCGAGGGGCACGTTGCCACGGGTGGCGATGACTATCGTCATGTTGCGGTTGCGCAGATTTTCGAGCACGTCGATCATCATCAGCTGTTCGTTGGCAGGAAGTCCCTCGGTTGGTTCATCGATGAGTAGCACGCGTGGATGTGCCATCAGTGCGGTGGCAAGTACGACGCGGCGCTGATCAAAGACAGAGAGCTGGCGCAGGCGGTGTGTGACCAGGTTCTCGATGGCACACCAGCGCAACACACGCTGGTAGTGCTGGTCTAGCATGTCGTGGGCGAAGCCGAGGAGTTGGCCTTGGTTGCGGAGGACCTGCTGGACGGTCATGTGTGCCGGGAGTTGCATGCGTGCGGTGACGTAGCCAATTTGCTGAGGCGTCTGCGCGGTGCGTTGCCCATGAATGTGTACTCGTTGCGACACCGGTGGCCGGTGGAGTCCGGCAATGGCATGCAACAGCGTGCTCTTGCCACTGCCACTTGCGCCGATAATGCCGTAGCAGGTATTGGCCTGCACGTATAAATTGACGGCACGAATAGGTGTGTGGGGAATCGCAAGTTGCGTGGTCGAGATGGCATACATGTGCGTGTGTCCTATGCTACTACATATGACAAATACAGCAATGCCAGCAGCGCAGGCGGCAATGCCCGCCACCAGCACCAGCGCAGCGCAGCAGACAAGGTAGCAAAGGGCTGATTGGCGATCAAGATGCGCATGGCCAACATGGTGATAATGGTGCTCGCCGCAATCAGAAACATGCGTATTGGCACGTTTTGGATGCTGGTCGGGACGAGGCTACTAGTCACGGCAAAAATCAGCACAGCAGAGCGGATATCCGACGCGATTCTGAGTAGTGCCACGGTGGAAATATTGAGTCCTGTGGTCATCATACCAGTCAGTGCCGTATTATTGCGAAACATGCCGATGCCGATGGCAGCAGGCAATGCCAGAATGGCGGCCCCCCAGGCCAGCAATACGGCCGGCAGACTCACGAGTTGCCAACTTTGGTTGGCCCACGACAGGGCACTAAAGACACACCATATCACGACACGCCCGGCCAGCCCGATTTGTAGCGAGCGCACTGCACCACGCACAATCATGGGCGATGATGCAGTCTGGGCGGCAAGTGGTGGTAGGAGATAGGCTATTTCGAGGGCGGCCCACATCAACAGTGGACCGGCAATGGATGTGTAGACGGAGTTGTTGGGCCAGGGCATGTACATACACGCACTAATCGACAGCACGATGCTGATGACGGCAGCAAATCCGTCGATATTGAGGACTGCTTTGCGCCAGTCAGTGGGCAACACCAGGTTGCGTTGCAAGACTAATACGCTGACAAGCACGGTCCCGATGAGTGTCGGTAGCAATCCTGGGTAAATGAAATATGCAAAAAGTACGTCCACCGCTCTTCCCCTTCAACACATACATGCGTAACGGTATGTTAATAGTACAGCGAGTTCATCGCGCCGATCGAATGGCCGCAATGATATCAGTAATCGATGGCGGACAGCCATCGAGCTTCTGCGAAACACGAAATTCAGAGGCCTCGGCGAAGCCGCCGCGCCCAAATGGTGCGCCGTTGATGGCACATTGCCCGACCGCTACGAGGTGCGGATATTCGGGGAGCTCACTAATCATCTGCACGAGTGCAGTGCGTGTATACGACGACAAGACTCCAGTGACCAACCATACATCGGCATCGAGTGGAGACGAGACGACTTCGAGATCGGGCGTCTGACTGATGGCCAGCATGATATGGGCGTCACAGCCACCACATGACCCGGTATTAGCATGAAATATGCGAATAGTCATAGACGTCTACTCAGCTACGAAGCGGTGCGCACAAAGGTGAGCCCGCGAATAATATCGTCGATGGTGCTTAACAGTAACTGGGGATAGAATCCGATGACACAGCTCGTACACAGCAAGGCGAACAGGACGATGGTCAGTCCCAGCGGCTCGCGCAAGAGTTTGCGTTCGCTCTGGCGTTCGATCTCTTGGGTGACCAGCAGGATGGGCATCTCCTCGGTGGAGAGTTCTTCGGCGGCACCCAGTAGGCGTTCGTAGAGCAGGCGTGCAATGGCCGCCAGCATCAGCAACGACCCAATGCCGATGAGAATCGAAAAGTTGGCACCGGTACGGGCTGCGGCATCGTAGAGCAATAACTTACTCGTGAATGACGAAAAGGGCGGCATCCCCAACAACAAGAGCAAGCCACCAATCAAGCCGGTGCCTGCCAGCGGCCAGCGCCACAACAGGTCGCTGCGAATGGTGGCCACAGGGCGACCATCGGGACGCTCGAGCAGCGCAATTGACACATAGATGATGATGACGGGAATCATTTGATTGAAGAGTTCAAAAATGGCGCCGGCCAAGCCGGTGCTACTCGTGCTCGCCACACCAAAGAGCATTAACCCGCTATTGGCGACAATCAAGTAACTCGGCGTACGGCGCAGATGCGGTGTGGCCAACCCAAAGAGTGCACCGAGAATTGTCGTAGTCAGCCCGAGGTACATGAGCATGTTCATGCCATGCTCGTTTTCACTGACAATGACAGGGAAAAACTGGAACGTGGTAATCAAAAACAACAGACTGGTGCTGTTGAGCGCAGTTAAAATCAACACGGTAACCATCGGTTCGGCGTGTTCTGAGACTTCGATGAGCCACGAGTGGAAGGGAAAGATGGCTAGGCGCATGCCAAACCCGGCAATCAGCAATGCCATGATGAGGTGTGCGGGTGACCCCTGGCGCGATTGCTCTGTCGGCCAATAGATGGTCAACAACACGTAGGCCATGTACATGGCGAAGCCGGCAACGAGCACCACGACCAGGTAGTGAAGTGCGGTAATCAATGGCGAGCGTTCGACGAGCAAGCTACTCTCGCTGGGTAAATCAACGATGGCGAGAATGGTCAAAAGCCCACTACTCACCATCAGTAATGTGGCAACAAATGGCTCTTGGAGCAACAAGACGGTGGTATTGGTAAAACCGAGAATCAAGAGTGTGACAGGAACGAAGTGCTCGCCGTGTGTAATAAAAAACGCCACTGCAAAGGAAAAGAGAGCGACGCCTAGAATGGTGAGCATCACCATGCGCCCGAGCGGATCTGCGGTCATGGTCAGCCCCAAAATCCGTACGGGGGTATCTACGGGAAGTTGTAGAACGAGGGCAATCTGCACGATGATGGTCAGCATGCCGCCGGCAATAGCGGTCATCTCTTGCTTGCGCAAGAGATAGAGACCGGTGGCCATGGCAAATGGAAAAAAGATAATGAGTAAGTAGAGCATCAGCGTTTGTACAATTCATTGAGTTCGAGTGTCTTGAGCCGACCGTACATCAGCCCACTGAGATATGACACCGACAGCGATAACACAATGGTCGTCAACCCCAACATCGCCAGTGGGAACACTTCAATGGTACTCGCAATGGCGGTATATAACAAATCAATGCTACTCACACAGACCAACAGCCCCAGCCCGAGTTTGAGTAGGTCATTGGCTGTGACAATGGTGAATATCCCCGTGAGTGTCAGCCAGTACCAGGCAAAGTCGACCTCTTCGCTGCCGATTGGGTAGAGACGCGGCAGAATGAAGCTGGCGATGGCCGCCAAAATGAGCGCCCACATCGGGACCAGGAAGTCTACAAAGCGTAGTGGCGTGACCATGCGTTTGCGCTGCGCGACACGGGCAGCACGGCGCAACTGCGCCAGTGAGAATTCGTCGAGCAACTCGGCATTGTAATCACGTGAAAAGGTGAGTGCGGTAATCGCCAAAATAATCACGGCAGAGAATCCAGCAATTAATTTGACGAGCACTGTCGTGCTCATAATAACCAGGAGCAAATCAATGTCGGGTTTGCCAAATTGTGGTTGTGCCAAGAATGCGGCCACACAAATGTAGTTGAAGAGCAGGCCGATGAGCGTACTGCGCCACTGTTGAGCGAGCAGGATGAGCCCCGCTGAAAGTGCGATGCCGATGAGTGGCCAATGGGTGTTTATGTATTCAGTCATGGCTACCTCTATATCAACAAAAGCACGATTACAATCAGCCCAAGAATCAGCCCCGCCACGTAGTAGCGCTCTTCACCGAGTCTGAGGATCCATTGGATTGCCAGACCGATACGAATCATCGCTTGCCACAGCACACCCAAGATGCCATCCGCTTTGACGATGCTGGTCAGCAACGACAGACTCTCGGCAGTGGCAATAGGCGTAATCGTCACCGCTTGCTGGTCATTGGCATCGAGTTGCGAACGTTGTGATGTGTACCCGGCGACCAGTGGCACAATCACAAGGAACAACGCCATCACCGCTAATCCGGTCTGTTGCAGAATGGTCGGCATCGTCGGCGGAGTAATCACGGTGTCAATGGCGAAGTGCGATTGAATGGTCACCCCCCACGTTTCCCAGACGACATTGGGGAAGACGCCGAGAATGAGCAAAAATGCCGCAAAAATGGTCGACCCCAGCCATGCACCCCAGTTGGGAATAGACAAGACCGCGGTAGGTGTGCTGCGCAATGTGCGCGGTGAGCGTCGCCAAATGGTGGCCAGTACTACTGACCACGCAAGTCCCAACAACGAACCAGCCACGAGCATGGCAATGAGAATCCATGGCGCCTTGGTGAAAATCACTTCAGCAATCCACCAGCGCACAATGAATCCGACGGTGCCAGGGAGCCCGATGGCAGTCGCCACTGCAATCAAGATGATGACTCCTGCTAGTCCAATATTCGTATTGGGGCGAAGGCGGCTGATTTCGTCGGTATTGCTACGGACTTCGATGAAGGCGATGGCCAAGGCAATCATGATGGTCGAAATAATACCACTCACCAACAACAACGGTACGCCGATGACCAAAATACGCGTGTCGCTCAGTGCGAACAGGACCACCAACGCAAATTGGCTACTGGTATGCCAGCCAAGCATGGTGCGCAAGCGATCAGCACCGAGTGCCCCAGCAGCACAACCGATGGCACTCACAATCGCGACGACGGTCAGGATGGTGCTCGCAGAAGCACTGATGAGTGGGCTCTGAGTTAACATAAAATCAGAAAAGATTAACAACCCGAGCAACGGCGTGCCGAGGGGTACCATAAACACGGTGAGAATAGCAGGTGCGCTACTGAGATTAGCGATGTAGCCGTGAAATGGCATCAGCCCCATACTAATAAAGGCGGCAAGACTCCAACACAAGACGAGTGCGGTTGGCAGTTGACCTGCAGGCAAATACTGGCGCCACAGCACGGCAACCATCAACAGAATGGCCCCACTGATGCCCCCGACCACACTAATCAATGGCGAATTGCTGCCGGGGAGGGCGCCGCTGAGGCGCATCAAGAGCCCACCGACGATGGCAGCAATCCCCCAGGAAAACACGCGCAACATGACGTCTTGGGCAGCAATGCCCACCACAATAATCACAATATGCAGGAGCAACAGCGAAATCAAGCGCCCATAGTTGCGCAGATTGTAGGGCAACGAATGAATCAGCCCGACCATCCCCACGGCACTACTAAACAAGACGACACAGGCAATCGACCACGACAGTGGGTCGAAGCGTAGCGTCAACATGACTTGTAAATCGTCGATTTTGATCCAGGGGATAGCCAGCATCTGCAAGGGGAGCCCGAGGGCTAAACCGGCAGTCATCAGTGTCATAGCACTGAGGAACAGTGTGCCGATGGCCACGTATCCAATATGTCGTGTGGGTACAACGCGGTCGAGTTGCCACGCCGCGCCTGCTGCCAACAACGGTAACAAAAGTGCCACAATCAACATATCGAACTACGCTCCATTAACGTTCTGCACACGCAGTACAGGTATCGGTTGATGCCACAATCGGCAAAAAGTCATCGAGTTGTGTATTGAGCAACAACGTGCGTGCCAACAAGCGATCAAGTTGGCGTTGGACGTGTATCTCGCATTGGGTGATGCGCACTCCATCACTGCCGATGATATAGGTGATGAGTCCACGCGGTCCTTCCACACTACCACTCGCGATGCCATCATTGAGTTGCGGTAGATCGCCTTCACACGGGCCGCTTTTGAGCAGACGCAAGCACTGTTCTACGATTTTGATGCTTTCATTGGCTTCGAGCATCATGACCACCAAGCGCGCATACACATCGCCACCTTCTTGGACGATTTGTTGCGCATCGAGGCGTTGATACGCGGCATAGGGCATATCGAACCGTACATCACGGCGGACGCCCGACGCCCGCGCAATGATACCGCCGATATCAAGTTGCATCACTGCTTCGTGCGTGATGCGTCCTACACCCACAGTCCGCATCAAGATGCCACGGTCGTCGATAATTTTGGCAATCGTGGCATAGACGTGTTTGGCGCATTGCCCGATGTCGTTTTGCAAGGCGGTACATGTGGCATTCGACGGGTTGTAGGCTAATCCACCAGGCATAATAATACATTCTTGGCGATGTGTGAGGTCGTGCAGGGCAGCTACTACCATGCCTTGCAGGGAAGTGAGGGCGTGGGATGATTGTTCGACACCGATATAGGTGCACACGTTGGCTGCACCAGCCAGATGCATACTCGCACGTTCGAGTTCGCATGCCACCATGCGAATGAGTTGGGCACGCATGGGGACATCGATGGTGTTGAGTTTCTCGACAGCTTGACAAAAGGCGAGCATGTGCGCATGACTACACGTCCCACACACCCGCGGCACCAATGTCAATGCTTGGGAAAGCGGAATTCTGGTGATGCGTTCAGCACATCCGCGCTCGTTCATGCCGATGTGTTGATCGATATTGGTAATGACTTCGCCCTCAAGTTCCATAAAAAAGCGCAACGGACCCCGCCACGCTGGATGAAATGGACCGAGAGTCAGGGAATAGCTCACGTTGTGTGCCTCCACACGCACCAACAGTTGGTGCAATTATACCATACGCATCAGCCATGATGATATTGCACGATGCCCAAAACACAAACACCACCACACCACGTCGTGGTGTGGTGGTGTGCATTGGATATGCGGTTAGCGGCGCATGACAATCAAGCGAATCGCAGTACGTTCCTCGTTTTCGATGATGACATCCATAAACGATGGCACACAGACGATTTCGATGTTTTCGGCCGCCAAATACGTATGTGCGATGGCAATTGCCTTGACCGCTTGGCTAGTCGCACCAGCACCGATGGTCTGGATTTCGGCGCTGCGCTTGTCGCGGATTACACCGGCAATTGCACCAGCAACCGCACTCGGGCGTGAGCGTGTTGATACTTTTAGTACTTCGAGCTTGTCTGATGTCACACTAGCACCCATCGTCATTTGATTCACAGCCGCTTCTGAAACGTGCGCATCCATCATAGTCTCTCCTCATTGTGTAACGACAACGAGCCAGCCACGACGTGAAAAGATGATGATGGATGCGTCT
Source organism: uncultured Klebsiella sp. (assembly GCA_964539815.1). Classification (GTDB taxonomy): domain Bacteria; phylum Chloroflexota; class Chloroflexia; order Chloroflexales; family Roseiflexaceae; genus UBA965. The sequence continues at coordinate 58,694 of CAZIKU010000005.1, forward strand.
ACACTGGCATATTCACATGTCAAACGAAGCAAATCCTACCGTGCGTATTCGGTAGTGCGTGTCTCACGGATAACCGTGACCTTGATTTGCCCGGGGTATTGCAGACTTTCTTCGATCTTTTTGGCAACATTCCGCGCTAAATGGATGCTACCGAGATCGTCGATTGTTTCTGGGATGACCATGATGCGCACTTCACGACCGGCCTGGACGGCGAAGGCGCGTTGCACTCCCTCAAACGAGGTGGCCACACCTTCGAGCGCTTCGAGGCGCTTGATGTACAGGTCGAGTGTTTCGCGGCGCGCCCCAGGGCGTCCCCCAGATATTGCATCCACTGCCTGCACCAAAAACGCCTCGACTGTTTGCGGCTCTTCGTCGTTGTGGTGTGCGGCAATCGCATGCACAATGGCTGGTGAGCGTCCGAGTCGTTTGGCGATATCGGCACCGATGACGGCATGTGGGCCCTGGACTTCGTGGTCGACGGCTTTGCCGATGTCGTGCAACAGCGCCGCCGTCTTGGCAATGGTGATGTTGGCACCGAGTTCGGCCGCCATGTGTGACGCCAGCAAGGCACATTCGAGTGAGTGCTGGAGCACGTTCTGCCCATAACTAGTACGGAACTTGAGGCGCCCGAGCAGTTTGATGAGGTCAGGGTGCAAGCCTTGGACGTTGGCTTCGTAGGCGACGCGTTCGCCTTCTTCACGCATGACCACATCGAGTTCTTGTTGGGTTTTTTGTACTACTTCTTCGATGCG